>JBOGIQ010000175.1:0-12010 GCA_050742535.1 Vicinamibacterales bacterium
GGCCCGATTCCTCGACCGGGTTGGACGGGAGCGCATCGCGGCCGGCGCCCACGTCCAGCGCCAACGCGCGCCGCGGCGCGGCTGTCGCCGCCCGTGCCGCGAGATCGAACGCTCGTTCGACCAGCTCGAGTCGCTCTCCTGCGCTTGCATTGACGAGGCTCGCCAGTCGAAGAAGGGCATCTGCAGCCCGCTCCGGGGAAACGCCCTCCGCCGGCAGACCTCCCGCCCGATGTTGCGCCGGCGTCGGTTCCAACGACTGCGCGAGCAGCGCCGTCGTCATGCTTACCGTGATGACGGCGAGGGCCAGATTGCGCGCACGCATCTCGCAGAGACCGCCGGGGCGTCGAGGCGGGGGCGATCGGTCACCAGACCCGCACGGCGTCAGAGGGCGGTAACTCCTCCGCCGCGCCCGCTGTGGACGGGTGCGGCTCGGAAAACTCCTCTCCCGGATTGATGAACCGGTTTCGCTCGAGGCTGTATTGACGGTCGTACAGCTGCTTGTAGCGGCCGTTCAGAGCCAGCAGTTCCTCGTGATTGCCCCGCTCCACGACGCAGCCCTCGTCGATGACGAGGATCTGGTCTGCGCTTCTGATGGTCGAGAGTCGATGCGCGATGACGAACGTGGTACGACCGGAGCGAAGCCGCAGCAGGCCGTCATGAATCAACTGCTCGTTCTCGCTGTCGAGCGTTGACGTCGCCTCGTCGAGGATCAGGATGCGCGGGTTGGCGAGAATGGCGCGGGCGATCGACACCCGTTGCCGCTGACCGCCCGAGAGCCTGATCCCCCGTTCGCCGACGATCGTCTCGTAGCCGTGCGGAAGCTTGGCGATGAACTCGTCGCAGTGGGCGATTCGACAGGCGCGCTGGATCTCCTCTGCCGTCGCGTCCGCCCGCGCGTAGCCGACGTTCTCCAACACGGTCCCGTCGAACAGGAAATTCTCCTGCAGCACGGACGCCAGGTGCCGGCGGTGGCCGCCCACGGGAATCGTCGCGAGATCCCTGCCGTCGATGAGCACGCGTCCGGCGGTCGGCCGGTTGAACGCCATCACCAGACTGGTGAGCGTGCTTTTGCCGGAGCCGCTCGGGCCCACGAGCGCGGTCGTCGTCCCGGTGCGCGCCTCGAACGAAATGCCACGCAACACGGGCTGATCGGGGTGGTATTCGAACCACACGTCCTCGAACCTCACATCGCCCCGTGGCACCGGCACGTCGCCGCTGCCGCCGTCCATGTCGGCTTCCGTCGGCATATCGAGGATCTCGCGGATCCGATCCAACGCGGCCAACGCCTCCGTGATTTGCGTGCCCGTGGACGCAATCGACACCACCGGCGCCGACACGATCCCGATGAAGAAGATGTAGCTGACCAGGTCGCCGAGGGACATTTCGCCGGCGAGAATGGCGCGTCCGCCGAACCACGTCATCAGCACGCCGACGAGCCCAAGCGTGATCGTGCTGGCCGCCGTCGTCGCCGATACGCGGATGACGGATCGGGCGACGTTGCGGAAGAGCCGATGCATGCCCTTGGTGAAGACGATGGCTTCACGCTTTTCCGCCGAGTACGATTTCACGACGCGGATGCCGCCGAGCGCCTCGGTCACGCGTCCGGAGACCTCCGCCTTGATCTTGCCGCTCTCACGGAACAGCGGGCGCAATGTGCGGAATGCGTAGGCCATCACGACCGAGAAAGTCCCCAGCACGAGCATCGTGACGATCGTCAGGCGCCAGTTCAGGTACCACAGCACGCCCAGCCCGGCGGCGGCGGTGACCAGGCCGCTCACCAGCTGCAGCAGGCCGGCGCCGATCAGGTTTCGTATCGCTTCGGCATCCGCCATGATCCGCGACACGAGCATGCCGGCCTGCACGGAATCGAAATAGCGAATCGGGAGCCGCATTGCCCGCTCCAGAACACGAATGCGCATCCTGGTGACGGCGCGTTGCGCCGCGATCGCCAGAATCTGCGACTGCGCAAACGCCGTGGCCGCCTGGACGAGCGTCGCGACGCCAATGGCGACGGTGATCGGCAGCAGGAGATCGCCGCGCTGTTTGCCGATCACGTCGTCGATGAGCACCTTCGACGAGTAGGGCACCACGAAGCTGGCGAGGCGCCCGAGGAGCATCAGCGCCAGGCCAATCAGGAGTGGCCGCCGGTGCGCGCGAACGAGCCGCCTCGCCTCGCGCCATCCGGTCGACGTCACCGCCGACCGTAGCCACGCCTTTCGCATAACTGCCATGTGGTTCGTGTGAGTGGGGGCGATTGGGCGTCCCGCCGGAATCAAATTGACAGAATAGGGAGTGGTTCGTTGCCGGAGGCGTTCAACGCCCCGGCGCTGTCGGGGATGATGGCGGGCAATGGGGATTCGCCCCCCGTCATCAGCCAGGTCATGACGGGCTCGTACCAGCCGCGCCGCAGCAGCTCGCGAATGACATGATGGTTGTCGCAGTTCGCGATCGGCACGTGAGTCACGCCGGGGACGCCGCGCAGGTATTCCGCCTGTATCCGGTCGTCCCAGTAGTCGTCGCCGTAGACGAGAAGCGTGCGCGGCACTCGTCCCGCCCGCAACATCGCCGCGCGCAAGTCCACCATGGCGCCCGCCGCGACACGGCGCAGACGGGAGGCCAGCCAGGCCCACCGCAAGTAGACGTTGAAATCGTGGGAGAAATTGATCGGCCCGGCGACGCTGACCACCGCCTCGCTGCCGAGCTCGAGGCCGTACTGAATCGCGCCGGCCGCTCCCGCCGAGTGTCCCCAACAGAGAACGCGCGTCGCCCCGATGCGTGTGCCGATATAGGCGAGCGCCGAAATGGTCGCGCGCCGTTCGTCACCGAATGCCGGAATGCCACGGAGATAGTGGCGGCGGCGGCGATCGCGCAAATACACGATGGTCGCGGGTACGCGATTCAGCCAGCGCTGCAGCAGCGGCGACGCCACGCCGAAGCCGAGGGCATGTCCCGCGAACAGCACCAGCAGGGTGTCGGATCCGTCGCGGACGCGGATTTGTACATCCCGGTCCGGGTCGTCGGCGAAGGTGTTGGCTTCGTCGTCCGGCGGGAGGAGGGCGAGAATCCGCTGCCACGTCTGAGCCACCTTCACGTGTGGATGCCGCCGGACGAGCTCGGTGACCTCTTCTCGCGCCGGCTCGATGGCGCCGGTCTGCAGCATCGTATCGATGGTGACCAGCCAGTGCCGCAGATCGCCGCGATCCGGAACGGCGGCATGCGGCCGCAGCGTGGCGGGAGGCGCGGCCAGCAGCGCCTCGCACGCCGCCCGCCAGGAGACGTGTTCGCGCCCGCGCGCTACCTGTACCCGCACGACCTCGTCGCGCCTCGCGCGCGTTCGTTCCGCAGCGACAGCCGGGCCGCGGGGACCGCGGGCGCGCAACATCTCCGACAGGTGTGCGGCCAGGTCGCCCACCGATTGGGCCGCTTCCAACTCGTCGAGCGGGAGCCGGATCCCGAGCCGGCGTTCCAGCTTGTTCGCCACTTCGACGACGTGCAGCGAGTCGCCGCCGACGGATGCCAGCGAGTCCTCGATCGTCACCCCCTCGATACCGAGCGTCGTCTCGATCACCTCGCAGACGCACCGCACCACGACGTCGGTGGACGCCGCTCGCGGGCTGGCCATGTCGCGCCGATCGCTCTCCTGCAAGGCCATGCGATCGATTTTCAGCGTCGGCAACCGCGGCAGCCGATCGACGAAGACCACCTGCGTCGGCACCATGTGCTGCGGCACGCGTGTACGCACCATCGCCTTGACGTGGCGGGACAGCAGGTTCTTTGCCGCCGGCTCGCGCTCCACATAGGCGACAATCGCCTGCACCGATCCGTCGTCCGCGCGCCGCGCGACGAGCGCGCCGTCGCGGATGCCGTCGCACGAGCGCAACGCCGCCTCGATCTCGCCGGGCTCGACACGACGGCCCGCGATCTTGATCTGTTCGTCATTGCGCCCGACATACTCGAGCATGCCGTCGGCGCGGCGGATCGCCAGATCTCCCGTCCGGTACGTCCGCACCTCCGCGTCGGCGGGATCGGCACCGAACGCCTGCGCGGTCCGGTCCGGGTCGTTCCAGTAGGCACGCGCGATGAACCGGCTGGCGACGACGCATTCGCCCATGTCGCCGTCGGTGACGGGCGCGCCTTCCGGGTCGAGCAACCGGATCGGCCGCTCGGCGAGCGGCCAGCCGACGGGCAGGCGGGCACCCGGGCGCCGCAGCCCCTCGTCGACAATCCACTCCGTGTGCACCGAACACTCCGTCGCGCCGAGATGCACGCCGAACGCGGCGTCGGCACGACAACCCCGCTTGAACACGTCGAAGTCCTGCCACGTCACCCGATCGCCGCCGAGCAGCACGAGGCGAACCGATGGAAGGCGCTCGCCGGGAGCCAGCGCGTCGACCAGATGACGGAACAGCGCCGGTGACGAGCGCAGCACGGTGAGGCGGTGCGCCTGAATCTGGCGAGCCATTGCGGCGGCGCCCGCCGAGATCGGCACCACATGACCCGAGGCCCCGGACAAGAGCGTGGTGAGACAGGTGCGCATGCCCGCGGCGACGGTCGGCGAATAGAACATCGCCACCCGATCGCCAGCGCCAATCTGCATCCGGCGGATGTTCTGCGCCGCGTCGACATCGATGCTCCGATGCTCCCAATAGACGCCTTTCGGCGTTCCCGTGGACCCGGACGTGTAGATGATGTAGGCACCGTCCGTGTCCTGTGGACGCCGGTCTCCCGGGGGTTCCCCTGACGTGACGAGCTCGTCAAGGTCGAGTACCTTCGCCTGCGGGAAGAGCTGCGCACTGGTTGCCACCCAGTCGCCGGCGGTGATCACCAGCGTCACGCCGGCGTGAGTGGCGATGCGGCGGTTGCGCGCCGCTGGATGTTCCGGGTCCAGGGGCAGGCAGATGCAACCGGCGGCAAACACCCCGAGCAGGGCCGCCGGAAATCGCTTTTCGTGCCCGAGCAGTACGGCAACCACCTCCTGACGCCCGGCACGCGCCGCCGTCGCCGCTGCGATCTGCCGATGCATCGCGTGCACCGTGGCATAGGTCCACTCTCCGCCGCTGTCGGCAAGCGCTGGCTTCGTCGCGTGCTGCGCCGCAATCGCGTCGAACCGTTCGAGCACGCCGCCCGGTATCAGCAGCTGCCCGCCGACGGGTGGAGCGGTGGCGGCCTGGTCCGTCATATCTCCATGGCGACGCGCGGTCGCGTCGTGCCGTGCCGCAGGCAGACTCTTGCCAGCAGCGTGTAGGCAGCCAGCACGAGCAGGAGGGACACGACGAGTGCCGCGAGTACGCCGACGATGTCGAAGTTCTGGCGCGACCGTTCGATCAGGTAGCCGATGCCACGCTCGCCGAGCAGGCATTCGCCGACGATCGCCGCACTGACGGCACGCGGCACCGCGATCTGCAGCGCGGCGGTCATGAACGGGATCGTCGCGTGCCACATCACGAGCCTAAGTGCCGTAGAGGAACGAGCGCCCATCACGCGCAGGCTGGTGACCAGCCGTTGATCGAGTTCGGCCAGCCCCGCCGAGACTCCGGTAAACACCGGATAGAACACGAGCAGCGCAACGAGCGTCACTTTCGGCAGATCGCCGATGCCCAGCCACAGGACGAGGACCGGCATCAGCGCATACTTGGGAACGGCGGCCGAGGCGTCGACGTACGGCGTGAGCGCCGTTCGGGCTCGCGCCAGGTGGTGCAGCACGAGCGGCAGGGCCACACCGGCGGCGCATCCGGCAGCCAGTCCGATCCCGGCCACAATCAGCGTCGCACCGATGTGCCGTACGAGCAGCCCGGACGCCAAGTCCCGCGCCAGCCGCGCGGCGACGTCGACCGGCCCGGCGATGTACTCCGGACCGGCCATCGCGGCGCCGCCCTGCCACAGCGCCACCGCGGCCAGCATGGCTGCCATTCGATACCAGCGCAGCCGTGGCGAGGCGCTTACTGCTGCAAGTGCGCCCGGATGCATGTATACAGACGGGTGAATTCCGGGCATGTAAACAGGTCCGCGACGCTTCGCGGGCGCGCGATCGAGATGCGGTGCTCGCTCCTCACCCGAGCGGGCGTCCCGCCCAGCACCAACGTGCGGTCACCGAGCGCAATGGCTTCGGCAATGTCGTGCGTGACGAAGACGATGGTCTTGCGCCCGACGTCCCAGAGCTCGAGCAGCGCGTCCTGCAGTGACGCGCGCGTGTGGACGTCGACCGCCGCGAACGGCTCGTCCATCAGGATGACCGGCGGGTCGTAGACGAGCGTCCGTACGAGCGAGACGCGTTTGCGGAGACCGCCGGACAGCTGCGCCGGAAAGTGCCGTTCGTAATCCGCGAGCCCGGCCGTGCGGAGCAGCGCGTGCGCACGCTCGCAGGTCGCTCCGGTCAAGCGCTTCTGCAACTGCAGCGGCAGCAGTACGTTGTCGAGCACCGTTCGCCACGGCAGCAGATGATCGTCCTGGGTGACGTAGCCGATCCGGCACCGCAGTCCCGGCGACAGCGTGGCGGCGTCACGAATCGCCGTCGTCTCCGACTCGAACTGCACGTCCCCGTCGTCGGCGGTGTCGGTCTGCGCGATGACGTTCAACAATGTGGTCTTGCCGGCGCCCGAGGGGCCGACGATCGTCAGCAACTCCCCGCGCGCCACGCAGAACGACACGCCCTCGAGCACCGGCGCCGGGCGGGCCGGATACCGCTTGGTGAGGTTGCACACCCGCAGGATCGGCGGCTCGCCGCGCTCAGCGATCATTCGGCTTCCCCGCGCGCGCGACCGGCATCGCGTGCAGCGACGCGATGCCCCAATTCGCACCGGCGACGAGGACAACCACGGCGATCAGCACGGCAAAGGTTCCCGCGCCATCGAAGTTGTTGGTGTACAACTGGAGCAGGTAACCGAGCCCCCGGTTGGCGGAGATCAGCTCCGCCACGACGGCCGCCGCGATCGAGTACGGGATGGCGAGACGCACCCCCGCCCGCAGAAACGGCATCGCCGCCGGCACCGCAATCCGCCACGTGATATCGCGTTCGGTCGCTCCCATGACCCTGGCGAGCATGACCGCAGCCGGATCCACGGCGTTCAGTCCGTTGCGCAGGTTGAAGTAGACGAGGAAGAAAACGGACACGGCGACAACCGCCACCTTGGATTCGATGCCGAGCCCGAACCACAGGATGAACAACGGCGCCAGCGCCAGCTTCGGCATCCCATAGCCGCAGAGCATGAGCGGGTCGAGGGTGTTCAGCACAGCGGGCGCCCGCCGCATCGCAATCGGCAGCGCGACCGCGGGGACGACACCGGCGGCGAAGCCAACCGCCGCCTCGGCGGCCGTATAGCCCAGGTGACCCACCAGGTCGCCGCCTGCGAACACCTCGTCCCACAGCCGCGCGACGACCGTCCAGGGATACGGAACCGCGTACGAGCCAGTGCCGTACGCCAGGAGCACCCATACCCCGATCAGGAGCATCGCGACGAGCACACGATCGCGACGCGTCCCGGCACGGACGGAGTCGCCGCCGTCACCGGAGGTACGCATCGGTGAACAACCCGCGATAGCTGGTCGGCGCCGACGACTCGTCGAGGAGCTCGGCTTCCAGACTGACGCGCCGGGCGTTGATCATTTGCTGTTCGGTCACGCGTACGTCCGTGGCGTGCGCGGCGCGCGTCGTCTTCCACGCCGCGCGCAGCAGATCCGGTGGTGTCTCGGGAAAGCGTTTGCGGACTACGCGCTCGAAGACGTCGTCGGGATCATCCTGAATGGCGCGCGCCGCGGCGGCGAACGCCCGGGCCATGCCCCGGCAGACCGCCGCTCGCCGACGGCAGGTGTCCGGGGTGGCGTAAATAAGGCCGTACGCGAACGGCAGGAGCGCTGGCGCGTCGGTCACCGCGCTCGCCAGCATCACGGCGTCGCCCTCGACGAGCGCCTGTGTCGTGAACGGAGGCGAGGTGACGAACCCGTCGATGGTGTGCCGGCGCATCGCCGGCAGCATGGACGCGGCGTCCATTGGGGCGATCCGCACGTCACGGTCTACGTCCAGCCCGCCATGATGGACGACATAGCGCTGCCAGGCGTGCACGACGCTGCCGACGCCCTGCACGCCGATGGTCAGGCCGCGGAGCCGCGCGGCGCGTGCGTTCAGGCTCAGCTGATCCGAAATACCCCGCTGTTCGGCGATGTCCTTCCGGATGACGAACTCGACCATCGGCCGGTCAATGACGTTGGCAATCGCCAGGAACTGTTCCCCGCGCGCGATCGCTCGCAGGAACACCGCACCGCTGCCGAGCGTGAAGTCGGCGCTCCCCGACAGGACGGCATTCGGCGCCGCGACACCGATGACGACGCGGGTGGTAACGTTGAGCCCCTCCCGCCGATACATCTCGAGATCCTCCGCGACGAACGCGCTGGTCGCGCTCAATGTCGTGGCCGGCAGGGCGAAAATGACACGGTCGTCCGGACGCTGGCAGGCGACGGACACGGTCAGCGTCAGGACCGCCATATTCAGCGTGATGAGGCGCGACAGCATGAGTGCTCCTTCGACCTCGAGATCGGGCGACGCCGCACAACACACGGTCGTGCGCTCACTCGCATTTCACGTCGTCCCGGCGGCACTTTCGTTCGCCGGCTACCAGTGGCTCTGCGTCCCCGCCGCGCGGCGGCTCGGTTGGCCCAGTCATGCCGCCGATCTGCTCTTCGGAGCGGCAGTGCTGATTCCGGTGCTGATGACGCCACTGTTGTACCAGGGCTGGCGCCGCCACGGACGTCTGACGCTGGAAGGGGTGGTGCTCTGGCGTGGCGTGCCGGTGACCGCCCGGTTCGTGATGACGGTGGGGGCGCTGCTGGCGTGGGCGCTAGTCGTTGTGACGATCGCCACTCCTGTTGACGACTGGCTGCGGACGCACGTCTTCGACCGCTATCCCGCGCAGCCGACGGTCGATGTGACCGGTCACTCGGCGGCAGCCCTCGTCGTCACCCGGCTGGTCAGCCTGGTGTTGGGAGGTGTCATCACGCCCTACGTGGAAGAACTGTATTTCCGAGGCTTCATCCTCCCGCGCGTCATGTGGCTCGGCCGATGGGCGGCACCGTGGACGGCAGTCTGCTTTGCGCTGTATCACGTGCTGTCGCCGTGGGCGTTCGTCTCGCGCGTGGCCATTCTCCTGCCGATGAGCTACCTCGTCGCGCGGCACCGGAACATCACGATCGGCATCGTGGTACACAGCGTCGGCAATACGGTCGGCGAAGCGATCGTGCTCATCGACGTCGTCGGGGCGCTGTAACGCCGGCGCGTCAGTCCGCCAGTGGCGCCTTCACCGGCGCCGCGAGTGCGCGGCATGCGGCGTCGAGCATCGTGTCGTCGACGGCGAAACACAGGCGGCTGAAACCGGTCGCCTTGCGGCCGTCGACAAAGGCGCTGCCCGGGACGCTGCCCACGCCAGTGCGGTCCAGCAGCTCCTCGGCGGCCGCCTCGTCATCCAACGCCGGATTGAGCCTGGCGAGGACGTAGTAGGCTCCTTCCGGCCTGAGCGGATCGAGGCCCGCGGCCGTCAGCGCGGCCAACAACGCACGGCGCCGGCGATCGAGCTTCGCGCGCTGCTCCGCAAAGAATGCATCCGGGAAACCGAGACCAGCCGCCACCGCGCGCTGCAGCGGCGCCGGCGCGCACACATAGATGCGATCGGCGTGGACCGCGACACGTTCGACGACATCCGCCGGCGCAACCATCCAGCCGACACGCCACCCGGTCACGAAGAAGGTCTTGCCGGCGCTCGACAGCGTGAGCGTTCGCTCGAACATGCCCGGCAGACTGGCCAGCGAGACGTGACACGAGCCGTCATAGGTCAGGTACTCGTACACCTCGTCGACGATCGCAATGAGGTCGCGTCGGCGACAGACGTCGGCGACGGTTTCCAGCTCCTCCCGGGTGAAGACCCGGCCGGTAGGATTACCGGGGTTGGCGAAGAGAATGATCCGGGTTCGCGGCGAGATCGCCGCTGCCAGGCGATCCGCCAGCAGGCGCCAACCGTGGCCGTCCAACGCGACGCTGTTCACCACGGCACTAAGGTCGCGCACGGCCGCGACATGGTACGGATAGAACGGTGCGAACACGATCACTTCGTCGCCAGGGCGCAGAAAGGTCCGCAGGCCGGACTCGAGCGCGCCGGACGCACCGGCGGTCACCAACACGTGCTCCGCTCCGATGCTGAGGCCGTTGTGGCGCGCGTACTTGGCGGCCACGGCGTCGCGCAGCTCGGGGATTCCTTCGCAGGGCGTATAGCTGTTCTCTCCCGCCGCCATTGCCGCCGCCGCAGCGGCGAGCAGATCCGGGTCCGCCGGCAGCAGACAGGATCCCTGGCCGAGGTTGACGCCGCCGCGCCGCAACACGCGCTCGGTCATCGATCGGATGGCCGATTGCCTGAGGGTTCGCGCCGTCGCCGGCAACAGACGTGCGGCAGCCGACAAGGCCGCACCGGTCGAGGCGTGGATCATTGTCACCTCACGCGCCCCTGGTGGATGCCACCTCACGGAGGCACCGCAGCGCGCAGTCGATCACTTCGTCCTCGCTCAAGCCGAGCCGGTCGAGTCGATCGTAGTACTCGCGCATCGACTCGGCGTGCCCGGCCTCGCTGATCCGCGCCTGACGCTGCCGTTTGACTTCAGCGACGACGGCTTCCGCGAGCTCACGCGTGACAGGGACCGGAATCCGCGACTGGTGCTCGCGCAGCAACGTCAGGACACCGCTCAGGCCCGAATGCTTGCCGAAGACGCGTCGCGGGACGCCACCGACGCGTTCGAGCGGCACAGCTTCGTACAACAGGCGGTTCTTCGACACGCCGTGGACGTGAATGCCGGATTCGTGCGCAAAGGCGTTTCGGCCGATCACCGGTTCATGGCACTGCACCGGCACGCCGGAGAAGTCCTCCACCAGCTTGCGGAGCGCATTGAGCCGGTCGTACCGGAAGCCCGGAAGCTCGATTCCGTAGAGGAACCGGAGCGCGACAACCACGGCATGCATCGGCGCATTCCCGGCGCGCTCTCCAATCCCGTTTGCGGTCGTCGAACACACCGTGAACCCACACTGCAGCGCCGTAATGGTGTTGATCGTGGCGAGGTCGAAGTCGTTGTGGAAATGCGTTGCCAGCTCCACGCCGGGCAGGGCCTGTGCCAGCGCCGAGCAGTAGAGGCGCGTCGCTTCCGGTGTCAGACAGCCGGTCGTATCCGCGAAGACGTAACGGGTCGCACCGGCGTCGATGGCGGCGCGGACCAGCTCGATCAACGGGACGATTTCCGTCCGGCTGGCATCTTCCGCGCCGAATTCAACCTGTACGCCCAGATCGCGTGCCAGCTGCACCGAGTCGGCGACGAGCTGCCGGTTGATATCGTGGAGGCACTCGAACGGCACGTCCGCGAGCTCGGACGCGGGAAGGCCGGCGCGCGCCATCAGCATCGGACCCAGCTTGTAGCGGCAATGCAGGGGGCTCGCCGAGGTGAACAGCAACAGCGTCACGTCCGCCGGATCGCAGCCCGAGTCCTCCACGCATTTCACCGTGCGCGTGATGTCGTCCTCGACACAGCGGCTCATGAGCACGATTTCCACCTCACGCGGCAGCGCGCCCGTGCGCCGCGCGCGCAGGATCATTTCAACCGCCTGGTGCTCGGTGTCCGAGACAATCGGAAACCCGATGTCGAGCACGTGGCAGCCGATCTGCGACAGCTCGCATGCCAGCCGCAGCTTCTGCTGCGGCGAGAACGCGACGCCCGGCATCTGCTCGCCGTCACGGAGCGTCGAGTCGTAGATGCGGATGCGATCCGCCGCCGGAAACGGCAACTCGCACGTGTACTGCGTCGGGTCGGCGATCAGCGGGGGGTGTGTCATGGGCGTCGTGTCGTCACCGCCGGTGTCGGGCGGCATCAGCACCAGAGACGGTCGATGAGAATCTCCTTTTCACCGAACAGCCGCTCGGCCACCAGGGCCCGCTCCCGGCAGTAGTCGATGAGACGGTTGGATTCGACGATCGGGGCGGATGCCTCG
>JBOGIQ010000176.1:0-8738 GCA_050742535.1 Vicinamibacterales bacterium
CCTGCGCATCGCTGACCATGAGCCTCCAGGCTCTCAGCGTCACACAGACCAGCCGGCCGACCCGTAGCGGCAGATCTAATTGTCGTCAGGCGGCAGATCTAATTGTCGCCGCGCACGTGAGCGCTTGCGCGCACGCCGACTCACGAGCGCGCTCGCTCCGCGCATGCGAAACACGCGCTGGTTTACGCCAGGAATCGACGCGCGCGAGCACAGCGCGCGCGGGGGTGTAGCACTTTTCCCCTGTCTGTACGCTTACCCCCGCCTGAACTTGACTAGTTTGTGAAACAGTTCACACAATCGGTCAGTGGTGCGTCTTCTCGTTGCTCTGGCCGCGATTCTGGCCCTGGTCACCGACATGTCGGCCCAGGATTCAGCCGAATGGGTTGCCCGTCAGGTCCGCGACCGCAACACCGGCCGTGACTCGCGCGCCGAGTTGCGGATGAAGCTGTACGACCGCCAGGGACGCGTCCGCGAACGCGCCCTGACGATGCTGCGCCTGCGCGGTGAGAAGGGCACAGGTGACCGGGCGCTGATCCGCTTCACCTACCCGAACGACATCCGCAACACGGCTTTCCTCGTCTGGGAGCATCCGGATGCGGATGACGAACGCTTCCTCTACCTGCCCGCCCTCGGCCGCGTGCGCCGCATCGCCGGCCAGGAGAAGGACGAAAGCTTCGTCGGCAGCGACTTGAGCTACGAAGACATCGGCGGCCGCGACATCGCCGACTACACCTACGCCTTCACCGCCGACAACGTGTCCTGGATTGCGCCCGACGGCACCCGCCATCCGGCCTGGCTGCTCGAATCGCGCGCCAAGGATCAGAGCAGCGAGTTTCCGCGGTCCGTCAGCTTCGTGCTGAAAAACCGGTTCGTCCTCACCGCCGCGGACGTCTTCAACCGGCGCAACGAGCGCGTCAAGCACCTCGAGGTGAAGAAGCTCGAGCAGGTCGAAGGCATCTGGACCGCGCTCGACGTGGTCATGTCGAACGAGCGGGACGGCACGCGCACCGAGCTGACCACCTCGAAGATCGATTACAACGTCGGCCTGACCGAGCAGGATTTCTCCCGCCGTCAGCTCGAGGCAGGGAGATGAGGGTCCGCCTGACCGCCTTCGCCAAGGCTCCGGCGGTCAAGAAGGCGGACACTACGAAAGGCGAGGTCCGCCTGAAGGCGGACACTACGAGATTCCACGTGAAGGCGGACACGGCGAAATGAGCGCGCGCATCGCCGAGCTGATCTACCGCTTCCGCCTGCCGCTCAGCGCGGCCATCCTCCTCGGCTTCCTGGCCATGCTGCCGCTGACGAACGTCACCGCGATCGACAACGACATCAGCATGTGGATCTCGCGGGACGATCCGATCTACCGCACCTACGAGCGGTTCCGCGAGGAATTCGGCGGGCAGCGCACGCTGTTGATCGCTCTCCGCTCGCCGCGGCTGTTCACGCCGGAGGGCCTCGAGTTCGTCCGCCAGGCCACGGACGACATCGCCCGCGTGGACACCGTCGATCGTGTGCACAGTCTCTCCACCGCTAACATCGTCGCGAGCCTGCCGGTCCGCCTGAAGGCGGACACTACGAGCAGCAGCGATGACGACGGTGGCATCGAGGTCCAGCCACTCCTCGACGATGTCATCGATCAGCAGGCGGCGGCGCGAGTGCGCGAACGCGTGCTCGCGGACCGGCTGCTTCGAGGTGACCTCGTCTCCGAAGACGGGACCGTTACAGCCATCGTCGTCACGTTCGATGAAGGCCGCATAGACGAGGTGCGCGGCGACGTCATCGATCGCATTCACGGCCTGATCGACGCGCGGCTCCCGGACGGCATGGAGGCGCACTACAACGGCAGCCTCGAGATCAGCGAGACCTACAACAAGGTCACGCAGTCGAATCTGCGGAACCTCACGCCGCCGATCCTTCTCCTCACCGTCGGCGCGCTGTTCTTCATGTTCCGCTCGTGGCGGCTCACCCTGCTGGTCATGGGCGCCGTTGTCGTCAGCTTCGTCTGGACGATGGGCCTGTATGTGCTCATGGGATTCTCCTACAACGTCCTCGCCAGCATGCTGCCGCCGCTGGTGATGATCCTCGCCATCGCGGACGACGTGCACATCGTGCAGCACTTCACGGAGGAGCTGCGCGCCACCGGCAGCAAGGAGCACGCATTCAAGTCATCGGTCCGGCATCTGTTCGCGCCGCTGCTCGGCGCCAGCGCGACCACGGCACTCGGCCTGGCGTCGCTCGCCACCAGCAACGTTGTCGCCGTTCGCGCGTTCGGCGTCGGGGCGGCCGTCGGCGTGATGGTGGACTTCGTGATGTCGCTCGTGCTGGTGCCAACCTTGCTCACGATGCTGAAGCCGTCCGCGGCGATGGCCCCGCAGGAGCGGTACTTTCTCGGGCCGATGCAGCGCGTGGCGCACTTCTCGATGCGGCACGCGAAGCGCGTGGTCCTCGTGACGAGCGTCCTGATGGCGGTAGGCCTGTTCGGCCTGCGCTGGCTGCGCGTCGATACGAACCACATCAACTTCTTCGCGCAGGACCATCCGCTGCACCGGTCTGCCGACCTCATCGACAGGGAACTGTCCGGGATCTACAGCTTCAACATCCTGCTCGAAGGCGAACCGGAGTCGATGAAGACCCCCGACGCGCTGCGGCGCATGGAGATGCTGCGTCTTCGCCTCGAGCAGCTGCCGTTCGTCCGGAAAGTGGTCTCGGTGGCCGACTACGTCAAGCGGGTCAATCGCGAGCTGACCGCGGTGGGTCCGCCTGAAGGCGGACACTACGCTGCTGATGCGGGACACTACGCTGCTGATGCGGAGGTTCTGCCGACGAGTGGCGACGTCATCGCACAGGAGCTGTTCGTCTTCGGTCTGTCGGACGAAGGCCGGCGCGAGCTGGATCGCGTGGTGGCGAGCGACTACTCGCGCGCACAGATCTCCGTGAAACTGGCGTCGATGAGCTCGGACCTGGTCTTCGAACAGATCAACCGCGCCGAGGCAGAGGCGAAGGCTGTGTTCGCCGGCAGCGGCATGACTCCAACCGTCACCGGCTCAGGCCGGCTCTTCGCGAGCCTGGACCACTACATCGTCGTCTCGCAGTTGAGCAGCTTTGCGACGGCGTTTCTCACGGTGTTCGCCGTCATCTTCCTCGTCTTCCGCTCCGCCCGGTTCGGCGCCCTTGCGATCATCGCCAACGCGCTGCCGGTCTGCGCGGTGCTCGGGTTGATGGGATGGCTGGGGATCTCGCTGAACGTGGCGACGGTGATGGTGGCGAGCGTGGCTCTCGGCATCGTCGATGACGACACCATTCATTTCATCGGCCGCTTCCGGCGCGAGGTGACCGCCGGGCTCGGGACCGCGGCGGCGATCGAGGCGGCGACGATGCACGAGGGGCGGGCGTCGCTGACGACGGCAATCATCAACAGCCTCGGCTACGGGATCATGGTCGTGTCGGCCTACAAGCCGACCGCCTGGTTCGGCGGCCTCCTCGCGCTGACGATGGTCGTGGCGTTTCTCGCGGAAGTGCTGGTCGTGCCCGCGGTGATCACGCTCTTCCCGCGCCTGTTTGGTGCTCCCGCCGTAGCGCGGCTCGGATCGGCTGCGTGATGAGAGATGGCACCCCTAGAAGGGGTGCCCTACGTTTACGTCCGTCGATCGCCATCGCGATCGTGGTTCTTGTCGCTGCTCCGGCATGGGCGCAGGTCGATGGGCACGTCTCCGTCATCGTCGACGCGCTTCCTGATGTTGACGAGGCCCCGGGCAGGCAGTCGGTCGTCGAGTCGCGCGTTCGTCTGTTTGCGGAACGGCGCGACGAACTGGGGCCGCATATCCGGCTCAACGTTGCGGGTTATGTGGACGGCCTGATCGCTGATCGCGGTTATCCGGCTGACCGCCTTCGCCAAGGCTCCGGCGGTCAAGAAGCCGGACTCCGCGGTGACGCGATCGTTCGCCCTGCCGACCTGTTCGTCGACATCGTGACGCCGCATTTCGACGTGCGCCTCGGAGCCGCGCGCCTCGTCTGGGGGCGTCTCGACGAATTTCAGCCGACCGACGTCGTCAATCCGATCGATCTCTCACGCTTTCTGATGGAGGGGCGCAGCGAGGCACGGCTGCCGGTCGGCCTTGTCCGGGCCCGGGCGTTCCTGCCACGGTCGACAACGCTCGAGGCGGTCGTGGTCCCGCATTTCCGCCGCGGCCGTTTCGACCAGTTGGACGAGCCGTCCTCGCCGTTCAATTTGACCGGTGATGGCATCCCTGAAGGGATGCCCTACGAGCCACGATCGACCGTGACTGACGAGCCCACAGGGATCGCGGCCCTGCAGGGCGGGTTACGGTTGACGGCGACGACGGCCCGCGTGGACTGGAGCGTCTCCGCATACCGTGGGCGGCGCGCGTTTCCGATTTCCACGTTTGTCGGGGCCGACCTTCAGGCCGGCCCCGACGAGATGCCCTCGTTCGTTATCCGCGAGTCGTTTCCGCGTTTCACCATGATTGGCGGCGACTTCGAAACCGTTCGCGGATTGTGGGGCGTCCGTGGGGAGGTGGCGGCATTCGTGGACGACGAACTGCAATCCACACGGCTCGTCAGGGGAGTGCCGGGGCGTTCGCTGACGGCTGGAATCGGCGTCGATCGCAAGGCCGGCGATTATCGACTTGCCGCGAACGCCCTGTGGGCATGGAGCGGCGTTGACGACGGCGATCCCTCGGCGCAGCCGTTCGCCGGCGACGAGGAGGTCGAGCGGACCGACATGTCTTTCGTCATCGCCGCCGACAGGTCGTTCGCGCGTGAGACCCGCACGCTGCGTGTGTTCGGCGTCTACGATCCGGCGGACGCGACCGCATTCGCACGCGTGATCGGCGCGGTCTCGGTACGCGAGAACGTGTGGCTCGAGGGTTCCGCGGGCGTCTTCACCGGCGCGTCGCTCGACGTCATCGGCCGGCTGACGCATCGCGATTTCCTCTATGCTCGGTTGAAGGTGTTCTTTTGAACCCGATTCCGATCTTCGCGTTCAACCCCGGACCGATCACCGGCGACGGCAACTGGACGTGGCTGCTTCCGGGCGACATCCCGACGCTGATTGACGCCGGCACCGGAGAGAGCGCTCACCTGGAGGGGGTCGGCAAAGCGATGGCGGGCTCCCATCTCGACCAGGTGCTCGTCACACACGGACACGTCGATCACGCCTCGGGGGCGGCAGCGCTCGGCGAACGGTTTGGCGTCACGCGGTTCAGGAAATTCCCGTGGAGGGCGCGGGACGCGAAATGGTCTGTCGAATGGACGCCGCTGGCCGACGGCGATGTCATACGGGCTGGCGATAGCGAGCTTGTCGCGGTCCATACTCCGGGACATGCGCCCGACCATCTCTGCTTCTGGCACGAGTCGTCTCGAACCGTCTTCTGCGGCGACCTGGCGATCAAGGGAACCTCGGTGTGGATTCCTGCCCGCCTTGGCGGCAACCTCTCGGCGTATCTCGATTCCCTCGAGCGGATTCTGGCGCTGAACCCGGCGCGGATGCTGCCGGCGCACGGGCCGGTCATCGACGATCCAGTGCGCCTGCTTCGTGAGTACATCCGGCACCGCCTCGAGCGGGAGCAACAGATCATTGCCGCGGTGCGTGCCGGCAGCCGGACGCCGGAAGCGATCGTCGCGCACGTCTACAAAGACCTCCGGGACGCGCTCGTCCCTCTTGCACAGGAGAGCGTGACGGCTCATCTGCTGAAGCTGCAGCAGGAAGGACGTGCCCTTTTCGCCGATGAGGCGTGGACTATGATTGACGCATGAACGCCGGCTTGAACAACGTCGTCGATTACATCAACGTTCACCGCGACCGCTACGTCGACGAACTGAAGCAGTACCTCGCCATCCCCAGCATCAGTGCGCTGCCGGAGCATTCCGCCGACGTTCGCAGAGCCGCCGAATGGACCGCCGACGCCTTGCGCAACGCGGGCATGGACAACGTCCGCCTCATCGACACGCCGGGCAACCCGGTCGTCTACGGTGACTGGCTCAATGCGCCGGGCCAGCCGACGATCCTGTTTTACGGGCACTACGACGTGCAGCCGGTGGATCCGGTCAACCTGTGGACCAGCCCGCCATTCGAAGCGACGGTGCGCGACGGTGAGATTTACGCGCGCGGCGCCGCCGACGACAAGGGCCAGGTCTTCATGCACATCAAGGCCATCGAGGCGTACCTGAAGCAGGGCGGTGGCAGCCTCCCGGTCAACATCAAGTTCTTCATCGAGGGCGAAGAGGAGGTCGGCAGCGTCCATCTCGACGACTTCGTTCGCAACCACCGGGACGACCTCAAGGCGGACGTGCTCGTGATTTCGGATACGACGATGTTCGATCGCGGCGTGCCGTCGATCTGCTACTCGCTGCGCGGCCTGGCCTACTTCCAGATCGACGTCCGCGGCAGCAAGAGCGATCTGCATTCAGGTGTGTTCGGCGGCGCCGTCGCCAATCCGGCGATCGTGCTGGCGCAGATCCTGGCGCAGATGAAGGATCGCGGCGGCCGCATCAAGATTCCGGGGTTCTACGACGACGTCCGGCCGCTGAGCGATGAAGAGCGGGCGGAATGGAAGAAGCTGCCGTTCAACGAGACCAGGTACCGGAAGGACGTGGGCGCTCCGAAGCTGTTCGGCGAATCGGGATACACGACGCTCGAGCGCGTGTGGGCACGCCCCACGCTCGACGTGAATGGCCTGCACTCAGGGTTTACCGGCGAGGGCGCCAAGACCGTGCTGCCGGCGACCGCCATGGCCAAGGTCAGCATGCGCCTCGTACCGAACCAGGACCCGCAGAAAATCGGCGACCTCTTCGAGGCCTACGTGCGCAAGATCGCGCCGAAGACGGTCGACGTGAAGATCACGCGCATGCACGGCGGCAAGCCGTGGATGACCGAGTTCGACAACAAGTTCGTCCGCGCCGCTGGACGGGCAATCGAACAGGGCTTCGGGAAGTCGCCGGTCTTCGTGAGGGAAGGTGGATCTATCCCGGTGGTCGCGACGTTCGAGCGCGAGCTGGGGATACCGAGTGTGCTGTTCGGGGTCGGCCTGCCTGACGAGAACGCGCACGCGCCGGACGAGAAGCTCGATCTCGGCAACTTTCACAACGGCATCATCGCGTCGGCGTATCTCTATCAGGAGATCGCGAACACGTAACGAGTTTCAGTTCGTGGCGCGAACCCTTCGGGCCCTTCGGGTTCGCGAGGCGAGCCTGCAAGGCTCGCCCCACGTCAGAGCGAAATGCTCCCCGGCACCGGCTCCGCGCGCCGTTGCCGCGGTGGCCGCTGCTGCTGCTGCGGCTGCGGCTTCGGCAGGCTGCCCTCCGGCACACGGGTCAGCGTCTCCGCGTAGACCCGTCCCTCGGTCCCGCCCATCGTCCACTCGCCGACCAGCTTGTCTGCGCCGATCTTGTACACGACAACAGCGGGCGTGCCGCCGAAGTAGCTCACGGACAGATGACCGTCCTGCAGGATGCCGACGCCCATCACCTCGACATCGTCTGCCAGCGTCCAACGCACGAGATACGTGTTACGAACGGCTGCTATCTGCACAATCCCTCGATAGCGATGTCCGTCGGGATTGGTGCCTTCGCACAGGTAAACGCCGGACGGGTCGCCCGTCTTGGCGGGCGCCGCGGGCTGGGAATCCTCCGGTTTTTGGGAGGCTGCGCTGGTCCCCTCCAGGGCGGCGACGAGCGCCGCAGCAATCAGCAGTATTCGGACCATCGTTCCTCCTCGGCTCGGTGACAGCAAAGAACGGGCCGCCGCATGGGGTCGGGTGGCATTCCCGATCCCTTCGCCGTCAGTTGAGCGAGGCGACACGACGTCGAAGGGTTTTTACGTGTTCCCAGATTTGTTCCTGCTCCTCGCGCGACTCTTTGTCCAGCTCGCCGAGGCTTGAAAGTTTCAAATACGTCTGGAGATCGCGGAGAGCGCCAGTAACGTCGTTCAGATGATAGGCGAGGAGGCCTCGATCGCGAAGCTCGCTGAGCGCCGACGGCGTCATCGCCAGCAGCAGCTCGGTCACGTCCCGGGCCTGCGGGAATGAGCGCATGTGGACATAGATGCGCTTCAAATTAATCAGCATCCGCACGAGAATCTGCAGCCTCGTGGTCGGGGCCAGCAACGACTTGCTGAACGCCACCTCGCTGCCGACCTGGCGCTGCAGGAGCAGGCGGCAATCGTGCTCCGAGAGCAGCGCGCCGCCGTGGAACGGATCGATGATCAGGCCGCTGCTGCCGCGGCTGCCGACTTCCGGACAGCGCACGAGGAAGTGCCCCGGAAAATTCACCCCGTCGATGTGCAGGCCGGCGCGGCGGGCCACCTCCATGTAGACGACGCAGAGGGTGATCGGGATGCCGGTGCGGCGGTCGAGCACCTCGTTCAGACAGCTGTTGCGCGGATCCTCGTACCTCTCGCGGTTGCCGACGAAATGCAGCTCCTCGAAGAGATACTCGTTGACCGCCTTGATGCAGGCCAGGCGCGAGGTGTCCGCGGTGCGCTCGAGGCGGCGCTGCACCGCCTGGCGCGCGAGCTCGCCCATCGCATCCAGCTTGGCGAGATACGCCTCGACGTCGAGGCGGGGGTATTCGATCCGCGCGATGAGGAGCGCGGCCGGCGCCAGGCTCGTTCCTGCCGCATTAGCGGCCGTCGTCAGCGCGTGCGCAAGATCCTTATGCACCGGCCTTGCTCATACCGTCGTAGTGTCCGGCTTCTTGACCGCCGCGTCGGTCCGCAGAGC
>JBOGIQ010000176.1:8748-12010 GCA_050742535.1 Vicinamibacterales bacterium
GCCCAGAGGCTGCCACTGCCCGTGCCGTGCGAGCGCTGCTCCGGCCTGCCTCGCCAAGTCGGTCCGCGAAGCGGACCGACGAGTCAGCGCTGCTTGTCGGGTCGCTCCGCGACCCGACCTGGCGAAGGTGGTCAGCCGGACCTCCGTTTGCAATCAGCTCGTCGAGCATCTGGATCGTCAATCCCTGCAGACCATCGGCAATCAGCTCCGCACCCGGCAGTTCCGAGGCCGGATAGCTGGTCGTCACGCCCACGCAGCGCAGGCCGGCCGCCCGCGCCGACTGCAGACCCCAGCGCGAGTCCTCAATCGCGACGCAGCGGTTCTTCGATAATCCACCGTTCGCCTCGTCGAGCAGCTGGAACGCGCGCGCGTACGGATCGGGAAACGGCTTGCCCTGCGCGGTCTCGCCTGCCGCGACGATGGTGGCAAAGAAGGGGCGCAGGCCGGTGGCCTCGAGAATGTCCTCGATCTCATGACGCTGCGCTCCCGACGCGATCGCGATGGGAACCGCCGCCGCGGCCTGCCGGATGAACGCATCGGCGCCGGGAAACAGCACGTCTCCGGCGCGCAGCCATTCCTGCATGCAGTCGGCCTTTTTCAGGACGAGCGCTTCGACCTGCGGCTCGTTCAACGCCAGACCCCGGTCGCGAGCCACTGCCGTGAACACGCCGACGTCGTCGTAGCCCAGATACGCCGAGTAGTAGTCCTCCGGCGTGAGCGCGAGCTTCAGATCGCCGAGCACGCGCTGGAAGGCGCGCAGGTGCAGCGGCTCGCTGTTGGCGATGACCCCGTCGAAGTCGAAGACGATCGCCTGCAGCGCGCCGTTCATGACCCCGGCGCTTTTTCGCCCGCTCGTACCGCGACTTGAAGCCGGTTCGACGGCGGCGGGTACGGGCAGGAATAGGCGTTGTTGTAGGCGCAGGTCGGGTTATAGGCGTAGTTGAAGTCGATCGTGTAAATCCCCGTGGCGGTCGGCTCGATGTCCAGGTATCTCCCGGCGGCGTAGGTTTCGTTCTTGGTCGTGAGGTCCGCGAACGGCACGAACAACGACCGGATCGGCTCGCCGGCGGGGGTGAGCGCGCCGAGACTCAGCTTCTGTCCGTTGAGCGTGAACTCGAGCGTGCCGACGATTTGCATGCGCCTCAGCTCGCCCGTCGACGTCGGCAGCTCCACAACCGGACGCGTGTCGGACAGCTTCAGCTCCGCCGGCACCGCGTACGACGAATCGGGCGGAAAGTACCGCAGCGGCAGGAACTGCCCGCGCTTCTCAACGGGAATGGGATCGGTCGTTTCGCTCCAGGCCTTGTCGCGGTCGGCGCGCCACGACTCGATCGTCTGCACATAGGAGCCGTCGTCCGGCGGGCTGGGACTCGACGTACAACCGGCGACGCCGATCGCGGCGAACAGCAGAACGGCAAGAAGCACGTAGTGTCCGCCTTCAGGCGGACCCGTCTGGAACACTCTCGAGACCACTGACTACAGGATATACCCTCCCTTTCGAATGGCGGCGTCCGCGAGATCGCGGCGCAGCGCAATCGTATTGATCGGCGTCACCTTGAGGACGCGGCGCAGGGCCGCGAGCAGCGTGCGCAGTGTGTCGCCCTCCGCCATGCCGGCCAGTGCGCTGCGCGCCGACGCCTCGAGGCGCTGTGCCGCGTCGTTGACGAAAACGCGGGCCGCGGCTTCGTGAAGCGCCGTCTGCTCCGGGTCCGCCTGAAGGCGGACACTACGATCGGGGTCCGCCTGAAGGCGGACACTACGATCGGAATTGGTTGCAGCCTGCTGCGCCCGCAGGACGCTGCTCTCGGCCGCAAACGTCTCCGAGACGATATCCGCGGCGTAGCTCAGGACCTCCTGTTCGTCGGTCAGCTTCTCGCCGTAGGTCTGCATGGCGGTGCCGAGCACCATGAGCACGACCTTCTTGAACGCCGCAACGGTTCTAGCCTCGCTGGCCAGCGGACCGGCATCGCCAAAGGCGTCCGACGGCAGCGACGGAGTGAGCAGTTCGTCCTGAAGCTGCTTCGCGGCTGGAATCAGCGCCAGCTCGCCCTTCACGGCCCGGCGGATGAGCATGCCGGGAATCAGCATCCGATTGATCTCGTTGGTGCCCTCGAAGATGCGATTCACCCTCGCGTCGCGGTAGTAGCGCTCCGCGGTGTAGTCCTTCACGAAGCCATTGCCGCCGTGAATCTGCACGTTTTCGTCGAGCACGTAGTCGAGCACTTCGGTGCCGATGACTTTGGCGATCGATGCCTCGATGGCGTACTCCTCGAACACGCGGGCCAGTTCCTCTCCACGATGCGAGCCGGCAAGCGCTTCGTCGTAGAGGCCCGCGGTCCGGTACGACAGGCTCTCCACGGCGTAGGTCCTGGCGATCATTTCGCCGAGCTTGTGCTTGATTGCGCCAAACGTCGCGATTGGCTGCCCGAACTGGCGCCGCGAGCTCGCGTACTTCACCGAATCGTCGATGAGACCGCGGCAGCCGCCGCCGCACATGGCGCCGAGGCTGAATCGGCCGTAATTCAACGTGTTCAGCGCGACCTTATGTCCCTTCCCGACTTCGCCGAGCACGTTGCCCGCCGGCACGCGCGCCTCCTGGAGGATGATCGGCGTCGTGGACGAGCCGTGCAGGCCCATCTTGTGCTCTTCCTTGCCGGAACTGACGCCCGGGAACCCACGCTCGACGAGGAACGCCGTGAACTGCTCGCCGTCCACCTTCGCGAAGACGACGATCAGATCGGCGAACCCGCCGTTCGTGATCCACATCTTTTCGCCGTTCAGCAGCCAGCTGCCGTCGGGCTGTCTGGCCGCGCGCGTCCTGGCGGCAAGCGCGTCCGACCCCGACCCGGATTCGCTGAGCGCATACGCGCCGATAATTTCGCCGGCGACGAGCTTCGGCAGGTATCTGGCCTTCTGTTCGTCGGTCCCGAACATGACGAGCGGCAGGATGCAGAGGTTCGCCTGCCCGCCAAACGCCGTGGCGAACGAAGCCGCCCGGGCGAGCCGTTCGACAACGACGAGGGACGAGGCTTTGTCGAGAGCCAGGCCGCCGTACTCTTCGGGCACCGCGATCCCGAAGAGGCCGAGGTCCGCCGCCCGGCGCATCAGCGACTTCGCCAGGTCCCAGTCCTTTGCCTCCAGGCGGTCAACTGCGGGCAGGAGCTCGTTGTCCACGAACTCCTGTGCGGTCCGGGCCATCATCTGGTGCTCGTCGGTGATCGTCTCCGGCGTGAACACCTCGCCGGGGGCCGTCTCCTCGAGC
>JBOGIQ010000177.1:0-11940 GCA_050742535.1 Vicinamibacterales bacterium
CGTTCCCGCGGCTGGCCACCTTCTCGTCCGGCAGCACCGAGTCCTCGAGATCGAGGCAGACCGCGTCGGCCGCACTTGCCGCCGCCTTGGCGATCATCGCCGGCCGCGACGCGGGTACGAACAGCATCGAGCGCATGAGCCTTCCAGGGGCTGCCATAGCGTGGCTCTCAGTAATTCACCGTCAGAATGATCGTGGCATCGCCAGCACGTGCTCGCCAATGTACGACAGGATCAGATTCGTCGAGATCGGCGCCACCTGATAGAGGCGCGTCTCGCGGAACTTCCGTTCCACGTCGTAATCGGCGGCAAATCCAAAACCACCGAACGTCTGCAGACACACGTTCGCCGCCTCCCACGAGGCATCGGCGGCCAGCAGCTTGGCCAGGTTGGCTTCCGCGCCAGCCGGGCGGCCCTCGTCGAACAACCGCGCCGCTTCGTAGCGCATCAGGTCGGCGGCGCGCACGTTGGCGTAGGCGCGCGCAATTGGAAACTGAATCCCCTGGTTCTGCCCGATCGGCCGATCGAACACTACGCGTTCGTTCGCGTAGCCGCGCGCGCGCTCGATGAACCAGTACCCGTCGCCGATGCACTCCGCGGCAATCAGGATGCGCTCGGCGTTCATGCCGTCGAGAATGTAGCGGAACCCTTTGCCCTCATCGCCGATCAGGTTCTCCGCCGGCACCTCGAAGTCCTCGAAGAACACCTCGTTCGTCTCGTGGTTGACCATGTTGCGGATCGGCCGGACGGTCATGCCCTTCTCCGTCGCGCCACGGAGATCGACGAGAAAGATCGACAGCCCCTCGGTCTTCTTCTTCACTTCCGTCAACGCCGTCGTCCGCGCGAGCAGCAGCATCAGATCGGAGTGCTGCATCCGCGACGTCCACACCTTCTGCCCGTTGACCACGTAGCGGTCGCCGCGGCGGACTGCCGTGGTCCGTGTTTTCGTGGTGTCGGTGCCGGTCGTCGGCTCGGTGACGGCGAACGACTGGAGGCGCAGCCGTCCGGCGGCGATCTCCGGGAGGTAGCGCTGCTTCTGGTCGTCCGATCCGTGACGCAGCAGCGTGCCCATGATGTACATCTGCGCGTGGCAGGCACCCGAGTTCGCGCCGGAGCGATTGATTTCCTCGAGGATGACCGACGCCTCGGTGACGGTCAGACCGCCGCCGCCATAGTCTTCCGGAATCAGCGCCGCGAGCCAGCCGGCGTCGGTGAGCGCTTTGACGAACGCTTCGGGATATTCGGCGCGCTCGTCCACTGATTGCCAGTACTCGCTGCCGAACTGCGCGCACAGCTCCCGCACGGCGCGGCGATAGTCCGCAAACTGCTCGAATCGGGGGTTGATATCGGCCACGAGCTGAGATTTTATGCGGCGGGAGATCTCAATTCTGTGACGGTCGCTCGATGTGCTCGATGACGAGGGCCGGCATCCGCAGCCGCCGGTTTTCCAGCTTCAATCCGAGCTGCTCCTGCAGGGCGGTCATGAGATTGGCTCTGCTGGCGAGAAGATCCTTCCAATCGAGCGTCCACTCGAGATCGACGTCCACGCGCCGGGTGATTCCCGTTCCGTCGACGACGCGCCCGCCGGCATAGGCGCGAACGGACAGGAAATCGACGAGCGTCTGGATCGGTTGGCCCCGCATGACGAGCTTTCCAGGGAACGGCCGGAAATCACACTTCCCGTCAGCTCCGAGCTTCGCGCCGCTGCAGTCCCGATCGGAGATCCGCATTCCCGGTTTCAGCGATCGATCTGCACGGTCGTAGGTGAGGACAAGGCGGGAAATCTCGCGCGTCTCACTGCGTGTTCGCAGTTGAAAGCGTTGTCGAAGAAGCTCCTGCAGCATCAGTTCTGCCGTGCGCGGCAGCGTGAACGTCGGCGCCTCGGCCAACACGCTGGCCGCGCGGGCTTCCACGTCGAATCGGTCGGATGCAATCCAGCCGTCTGCGCCGATGATCTGATCGCGATAGGCGTACTCGGACTCGTATGCGGCATGAATGAGCGCGAGCGCGCTGGCATTCGTCGCCCGCAGCTGGTCACCAGCCAGGCGAATGACGTCTGGTGGAACGAAGGGGAAGTCATCCGCCGCCGGCCCGGTTGGCCGGATCGATACGACGTCGAACGCCGGGCGGTCCGGAGTCTGCACGCCCGCGGCCGTGAGCGCCTTCAGCGACACGACCGCCAAACCCGCCAGCGCGAGGTGTCGAAGGAACGCGCTCAGCCGGCCGGTCGATACCATTACGAACTCTTCGCGGCAGTGCCCACGAATCGCAACAGTTCGATCGGCAGCGGAAACACGATCGTCGAGTTCTGCTCCGATCCGATCTCGGTCAGGGTCTGCAGGTAGCGGAGCGTAATCGCGGATGGCTGCTGCGCGAGTACGCCCGCCGCCTGCGCCAGCTTCTCGGACGCGATCAGCTCGCCTTCGGCGTGAATGATTTTCGCCCGTTTCTCGCGCTCGGCTTCCGCCTGGCGGGCCATCGCGCGCTGCATGTCCTGCGGCAGATCGACGTGCTTGACTTCGACCGCGGAGACCTTGATGCCCCAGGGATCGGTCTGGTGGTCAAGGATCTGCTGCAGCTGCGCGTTCAGACGATCGCGCTCCGCGAGCAGGTCGTCCAGCTCCGCCTGGCCGAGCACGCTGCGCAGCGTTGTCTGCGCCAGCTGCGACGTGGCGTAGTTGTAGTTCTCGACCTCGACAACGGCCCGTCGCGGATCGATCACGCGGAAATACACGACCGCGTTCACCTTCACCGACACGTTGTCGCGGGTGATGATGTCCTGCGGCGGGACGTCGAGGACGACGGTGCGCAGGCTGATTCGGACGATCCGATCGATTGGGCGGAACACGAGGACGACGCCCGGCCCCTTCGGCTGGGGCAGCAGCTTGCCGAGGCGGAAGATCACGCCGCGCTCGTACTCGGCGAGGATCTGAATGGAGCTAATCAGATACAAAACCAGGAAGACACCAATGACGAACGTCGGGGAGATGGTCAGGTCTTCCATCCGTGCTCTCCTTCTGAAGCGGACCGAACGGTCGGTTCGACCCTGAGCGTAAGGCCATCCACTCCGACGATCCGTACGGCAACCCCTTTGGGCAGCGGCACGCGGCTGATCGCGTGCCAGATCTCGCCGTGCGCGTCGATCTGGCCGGGCACGTCGGCGGTCAGTGCCGCACGGGTGCGTCCGATCTCGCCGATCATCGCGTCGATGCCGGTCTGCGCCGGACGACGCTGCGCATTCAGCGCCAGGCGGCCGAGGCCGAGCACCGCCGCAGCAAGTAGCAGTGCCGCCGGGACGACGGTCCCGAAGTGAATGCGAACGCCGGGCACGGCGCTGGTCGCCATGACGGATCCAATCACAAGCGCGACGATGCCGCCGATGCCGAGGACGCCGAAGCTCGGCACCTTCAACTCGAGGATCAACAGCCCCAGCCCAAACACGATCAGGACCAGCCCGGTCACGTCGATCGGCACGATTTGAAATGCGAAGAACGCGAGCAGCAGCGACAGCCCGCCGGCCACGCCGGGGAAGATCGCCCCCGGATTCCACAGCTCCACGGTCAACCCGAGGATCCCCAGCGTCATCAGCAGATACGCGACCTGCGGGTGCGCAATCGCGCTGAGGAACCGCTGTCGCCAGGTCATCTCGCGGCGCTCGACCACCGCGTTCGCCGTGTGCAGGCGATGCTCGCGTCCGTCGAACCGCCGGATCATCCGCCCATCGAGCATGCGGAGCAGTTCCTCGACATCTGCGGCGACGACGTCGATGAGCGGCGGCACGGCGGCGAGCGCCTCGCGGTCGGTAAAGGCGCGGCTCTTGAGCACCGCTTCTTCACTGAGCATGACGTTGCGGTTGCGCGCTTCCGCGAGCGAGCGCGCATAGGCGGCGGTGTCCGACGCGGCCTTCGTCGAGGTGGTCTCGTCCATCGGCTCGCCACCACCCGACACCGGGTGGGCGGCGCCGATGTGCGTCCCGGGTGCCATTGCCGTCACGTCCGCGGCGAGGGCGAGAATGAATCCTGCCGATGCGGCACGGGCACCGGCAGGAGCGATAAAGACGACGACGGGTGCCCGCGAGGTGATCATCCGCGACACGATCGCCCGGGTGGACTCCAGCAGGCCTCCTGGCGTGCGGAGGACGACGACGACCACGTCGGCGCCGGAGGTGTCGGCCTCGGCGATGAGCTCGTTGAAAAACTCTGCGGCGACGGGATGAATGATGCCGTCGATGTCGGCCACCAGCGCCCTCGGACGGTCCGATTCCGCCTCCTGGCCCGCGACCCACGACCCGGCCCCGAGGGCGAGGACGCCGGCCGCAGCGATGAGTCGGATCCGCCGCAGACGTTCCAGCATGGGAGTAATATCCGCTCACCTCAGATTCTATGCGCGCCGTTGCCGTTACGTTCGGAATTGCGGCGGCCCTTGTCGCGGTCGTCGCAGCTGAACCTCGCCTCCGCCCGGTCGCCGGCGCTGCGCTCAATGAGGAACAGCGATCGCTGGAAAAAGCTCACGCCGTCTCGTTCGGCACGGGTGCTGACTTCCGCGTGCTGCTGGCGCATCCGGAGCTGGTGAAGGGCGTCCTGCCATTCGCCAACTACATCCTGGCCGAATCGACGCTGACCCCACGCCACCGGGAGCTGCTGATACTTCGAACCGCGTGGCGCACAAAATCGGACTACCTGTGGGCGAAGCACCAAACCCGTGCGGTCGTCGCCGGACTCTCGAAGCAGGAAGTGTCGGCGATTGCCGAGCGGCCCGCCATCCAGTGGACCGAGTTCGAAGCAGCACTCCTGCGCGCCGCCGACGAACTGCATCGGGACTCTGTCATCAGCCACCAGACGTGGGCGGCGCTCGCGAAACGCTACGGAGTGCACGAGCTCATGGACGCCGCGTTCACCGTGGCTGAAATGACGATGATTGCGGAGGTCGTCAACAGCGCGCGCGTCGATCTCGAGGCCGGCTGGACCAGTGTCGAGCGATCGAACCCACGGCGGACGTCGAATCGTGACGCTGACCTGCCGCTCACGGCGCCGCGCGTCGAACCGGTCGTGCTGGCACAGGCCACGCCGGAAATTCGCGCGATGCTCGATCCGTCGGGCTCCGGGCGTGACATCGCCGGCGTGTATCGAACGTTCGCACGGCACCCGAAGCTGTATGTGCCGCGACAGATCCTGTCCGAGTACATCCGCACGAAGTCGACGCTGTCGCCGCGCGTGCGGGAGATGCTGATCCTGCGCATCGGCTGGCGGTGTCGGTCGGCGTACGAGTGGGCGGCCCACGCGCCGGCGGGCCGTCGCGCCGGCCTGACCAACGATGAGATCCGGATGCTGGTGCGGTCCGGATACGACGGCTGGAGCCCCGCCGACACGGCCATCGTCCGGGCGGCCGACGAATTGTTCGACGAGGACGTGATTTCGGATGCGACGTGGAAGGCGCTCGACGATCAGTTCGACGAACGCCAGTTGCTCGACGTGCTGATTACCACCGGCGGCTACCGGATGGTCTCGATGGTGCTCAACACCTTCGGCGTCGCGGCCGAACCGAACAGCGAGCCATTCCCCTAACGCGTCATCTGCGCTCCACGAGCGACCCCGAGGTGACGGAGGGAACGGTTTTACCGCTTCCTCCGTCGCCTCCGCTCGCTCAGACGGCGACTTCTGGCCGGGATGCCGTGAAGAGAGCACCGAACGTCTCGGAGAGGTTGGACCGCGAGACGAGATGTGATGTGGCTTCCAGCGATCTGGCGGCGAACTCGGCGCCGAAGCGGTCGCCGACGAGCGTGCTGAACTTTGCTTCGAGCGCTCGCCGATCGATCGGGTTCTCGGGCGTCCCGCGCGGGAAATCGCTGGCATCCTGGAGGCGCGCCCCGTCGCGAAGCGTGAGCGTCAGTCGTGCGGGCCACGCCGCCGGATATTTCCTGGTGAGGTCGGCGGCGACGCGCACGCGGGTGCGCGCCACGAGCGACGCCAGCCCGGGCGGTTCAACGCCTGACGCGCCGAAGCGATCACCGGAGAACTGCTCCAGTCCGGCTCTCCCTTCCAGCAGCGCAACGGCGACGCAATAGGCGAGGCTGAACTTCGCCTGATACGGCGTGCGCGGCCGTGCCGCCCTGACGATCTCGTAGCCCGGCCCGTAGGTCTCGACCTCGATCGACTCGACGCCGGCGGCATCGTAGTCCGAGACGCCTGCGCGCGCGCGCAGCGCGATCGCCAGATCGATGGCGCTGTGCGTGTGGCCGCAGCAGGCGTGCAGCTTGTAGCCGTTCTCGCGGATCTTGCCGATCGCCGGGAGTCCCGCGGTGATGCGCGACGGGTCGGCCACGTCGCACATGGCGCGGAAGAAGCCGCGCTCGCCGCCAAGAATGCGGCTGGCGCCGGTGAAGCCGGCGCGCGCGAGGTCGGCCGCGAGCACGCCGTTCATCGCCGCCTTGCCGGGATGCAGATGCTTGCTCATGGCGCCGTCGGTGTTGAACTCCCACAGGCCAGCAGCCTGCGTTCCGGCGCTGCCGAGCGCGTGAAGCATCTGCTCGCTGGTCAGTCCAATGATCGAACCTGCGGCTGCCGCGGCGCCGAAGGTCGCGACCGTGCCGGTGGGATGCCAGACGCGATAGTGGCTCGGGTTGACAGCCTCGCCGATCCGGAACGCCGCCTCGTAGCCGACAGCGACGCCTGTGAGAAACCGCTCGCCGGTCGCGCGCTCGCGTTCCGCCACCGCCAGCGCTGCCGAGATGATCGGCGCTCCGCCGTGCACAGTGGAGGTCTTGTGGATGTCGTCCAGTTCGAGGATGTGCGCTGCCACGCCGTTGGCGAAGGCCGCGGCTGCCGCCGACGCCCTGCCGCCGGCGAACATCGTCGCCTCCGACGAGTCGCCGAACCCGCGCGCCACGGTGTGTGCGATCGCCGCGGGAACTTCTGTCGAGCCCGCCAGCGCCGATCCCAGCCAATCGAGCACCGCGCGTTCCGTGTGCTCGACGGTCACGGCGTCCAGGTCGGCAAATCGCGTCGCGGCGAGAACCGTCGCCAGCTCGCGGGAGGGTTGTCCTGCCATTTTCGAGGTCACAGTCTACAACCGTGCACTAGTCCGGCGTCAGCCGCTCGACCGAATCGATGACCAGGAACTCCACGGGCCCCCGCGCCGACTCCAGCCGCAGCCCGAGTTGCTCCTGGATGGCGGTGAACAAGGACACCGCTGAATCCTCCGCGTTGCCGGGATTCTGCGATTGAGTCATACCGGCGTCGGGTCGCCACCGTAACCGGACGTCGAACTCCCCGGTCAGACCTGTACGGTCCACAACATCACGCCCGGCAGACGAGGCGAGCATGCTCGCGAATTGCGCCAACGTCCTGCCGCTCGACCAGACGACGCGGTCGCGACCCTCTCCGAATGTCAGCGACACGCAAGGATCTCCCTGACGGATGGTTCGCGTCTCGCCGGTTCTGGCAAGCTCCTTTCGGTACGCCACGCAGTCGACCTCGGCGCGGCGCAGCTCCGGGCCGAGGCGTTTATCCGCCCGCGCGGTGACACGCGCGTAGATCGGAGCCTCGCGCGTTTCAATGTGGGTCTTGAGTCTGAATCGATCTTCCAGCAGCGCGCGCAGCATCGGAGCCACCTGCGCCGGCGAGTAACCGCTCGGGTACTTCGCGGCAATGTCGAACCGTTCCGATCGGATCCAGTCAGGACCGCCCGCGATCTGGTATTCGGGCCGGCTGTACGCGTACGTGACGATGCTGATGAGGGGCGCGTTACGAGTTGTGAACTGCGACGGAGTCGGACCCGAAATCAGCATGCCCTGAGCGTCGGGCGCGCTGGGCTTGACGGATGCCACCTCGAACTTGGGCGCCTGGGCGAAGAGGCTGGCGCCTGCCAGAGTGGCAACGGCGAGAATCACGTAACGCATGCCGCGCCTCCGTTGGATATCTGCCGGGGCATTCTACGCGCATGCGTCGCGCGGGTCTTCAGGTGGTCTCGATTATCGGGAGCGCCGGGCGTCGCCGATCCAGTAGCGCGGGCCGGGACCGCCGCGCGCCGCGCGATCCTGCGGATTCGCCAGCCGGCACGTCTGCAGCGAGAGACAGCCGCACCCGATGCAGCCGGTGAGGCCTTCCTTCAGGCGCTGCAGCTCGGCAATCCGCTCGTCCACCCGCGCGTTCCATCGAAACGACAGTCGCGCCCAGTCGGCCCGCTCGGGGACGCGGTTCGGCGGCAGCCGTGCCAGCTCGGTGCTGACTTCCTCGAGCGACAGACCGATTCGCTGAGCAAACACGATGAAGGCGATCCGGCGCAGCGCGGCGCGAGGAAACCGGCGGTGGCCGGCGCCGGTGCGCTCCGATGTGATCAGGCCCCGCTGTTCGTAAAACCGCAGCGCGGACGCGGCAACACCGCTGCGGCGGGCCACTTCGGCGATGGTCAGGATGTCGCTCATGGGTGTCGTCCAAAATACCGCTTGACTTAAAGTTAACTTTAACTTGTAGGCTGGGGACCGTCAACGGATCCGCATCTTCCGCCAGGCGGAAGCCACGCTAAGGAGCTTTTCATGACTGACCACAGCCTCACCAACTTGCGCATCGCCGTCACCGGCGGCACCTCCGGACTCGGGCGCAGCCTCGTCCGCGAACTGCTCGACCGCGGCGCCCGCGTGGCGTTCGTCGCGCGTCACCGCCCCGACGTCGAACGCACCATGCTCGACTTCCCCACGGCCCACGGCATCACGGGCGACGTCTCGCGCCAGGAGGACGTTCATCCGATCGCGATTCAGATTCTCGGCGCGCTCGACGGCCTCGACGTCCTCATCAACAACGCTTCCTCCCTCGGGCCGGTGCCGCTGCGGCCGCTGGCCGATACCGATTGCGAGGATCTCGAGCGTGCGCTCGCCACCAACCTCGTCGGGCCGCTTCGGCTGACGAAGGCGCTCCTCGGTTCGCTTGCGGCGTCCGCGCGCAGCGGCGGCTGCCCGATGATCATCAACATCTCGAGCGACGCCGCGGTGACTCCGTACGAGAACTGGGGCGCGTACGGCGCCAGCAAAGCGGCACTCCAGCATCTCAGCCGCATCTGGGATGCGGAGCTGGCCGCCGAGGGCATTCGCGTGATCTCGATCGATCCGGGAGACATGGATACGCCGCTGCACGCGCTCGCTGTACCGGACGCCGATCGCTCGACGCTGAAGCATCCGGATACCGCTGCGCGAGAAATCGCCGATCAGATTGCGGTGCTGGCGAATCCGGCTGAAGCCGGACTCCGCTATGCGGCTGAAGCCGGACTCGATGTCGGTTATCCGGCTGAAGCCGGACTCCACGAGGTTGCCCAATGAATGCTGCTACCGCTCCTCGGCAGGGCGCGAGAAGGGCGCGGCTGCTCGCCATCGACGAGCACGGCCAGGTCTCGCATCACCGTGCCGCGGATCTCCCCTCGCTGCTGCAGCGCGGCGATCTGCTCGTCGCCAACGACGCGGCCACGCTGCCCGCCAGCCTGCAGGGCACTCACCTGCGCACGGACCGGCCGGTGGAAGTTCGCCTGGCCGGCCGGCATTCGCTCGCCGCGCACGACGTCACGCGATTCACCGCGGTGATGTTTGGCGCCGGCGACTTTCGAACCCCGACGGAAAAGCGTCCCGATCCACCGCGGCTTCAACCGGGGGACGAGCTGGCGTTAGGTCCGCTGCGCGCGGCGGTGGTCCGGATGCTGAGTCACGGCCGGCTTATCGAACTGGAGTTCAACCATCCTCCGGCTGTCGTCTGGGAAGGCATCGCACGGCACGGCCGCCCCATTCAGTACGCGTACGTGCAGGCGCCGCTGGCAATCTGGGACACGTGGACGAGCATCGCGGGCCAGCCGGTCGCGTTCGAGCCGCCATCGGCGGGATTCGTACTCGACTGGGCCATGTTGCGGGCGTTGCGATCGCGCGGCGTCCAGTTCGCCACCCTCACGCACGCCGCCGGAATCTCTTCGACGGGTGATGCGGAACTCGACCGGCTGCTCCCGTTCGACGAGCCGTATTACATCCCGCGCTCGACCGCGGTGCTCGTCCGTCGCACGTTGAGGCGGGCAGGCCGGATCGTGGCTGTGGGAACGACGGTCGTGCGGGCGCTCGAGGACGCCGCCCGCCTGCCGGGATGGGTGCTGCCGGGACACGGAGTCGCCACGCAGCGAATCACTTCCCTCTCGCACCTGCGCGTCGTGCACGCCATCGTCTCGGGACTACACGACGGCGGAAGCAGCCATTACGAGCTGCTCGGGGCGTTTCAGGATGACCCGACGCTGCAGGAGATGACCGCTCAGGCAGAGGAACGCGGATATCTGGCGCATGAGTTCGGCGACGCAGTGCTTGTGTCGCGCAACACAGACGTCTGGAGCCACAGATTGACCGCGTAAACGAGGTGTGGCCGTCGTGCCGGGTTGCGCGAACGTCAGCCCGAGGTTCGCCGAACGGGGACGCGGGCCGAAATGGTGGTGCCGCGTGTCGAGTGCGACTCGATGAACAACTCGCCTCCCACCAGCATGAGACGTTCCTTCATGCTGGTCAGGCCGAGGCCGAGACCTCTGCTCGCCGCATCGACGTTGAAGCCAACGCCTTCATCATGAATGATGAGATGGACAGCGTCCACGGTTCCGCACAGATGCACATCGAAACTGCGGCCACCGCTGTGTCGAAGCGCGTTGTGCATGGCTTCCTGGAGGACGCGGAAGAGACAGAGCGACACGTCGGGCGGTAGACTCGCCGCGATGTTCTCGTCGCGGAACACGACCGCGACGTTTTTTCGAGCCGAGAGCTCGCTGCAGAAACTCCGCATGGCGACCATGACGCCCAGGTGCAGCAGCCGCGGCGGGTGCAGCTCGTGTGACAGCGTCTGCACATCCGCCATGATTTCCTCCGTCTGCTTCTGCAGCGCGTTCAGGTAGTGGAGGGCCTCGCCCGAGGAATCCGGCTGCAGTCTCTTCACATGCTCCAGCACCACTGGCAGCAGTGCGAGGCGCTGACCGATGTCGTCGTGCAGGTCTCTGGCGATCCTGGCACGTTCGGACTCCTGGGCCTCGATGAGACGGCCGTTCATGCTGGACAACGCTTCTTCGGCAAGCGTGCGGTCCGTAATGTCCTGGACCGTGCCGCGCAGACGTGTGATCCGGCCGGCCGAATCACGCTGCGCCTCGCCGCGTGCCGTGATCCATCGATGCGTGCCGTCGGCGCGGACCATCTGCAGAACGAGCTCGTAGGGCGCGCCGGTGTGAAGGGCCGTTTCGACCGCGGCCCGCAGCCGGTCCCAGCTCTCGGGCGCATACAGCTGTGCGTGGTCCTTGTAGCTCACGGCCGGCAAGATCGGAGCACGGCCAGCGATGCGATAGAGCTCCTCGGACCACTCGACCGTGTCGGTCTCCGGGTCCCACTGCCAGCTGCCGACGCCAGCGAGGCGCTGGGATTCCTTGAGCTCGGCCTCCTTGCGCCGCAGCGACTCCTCCACGGCTCTGCGTTCGGTGATGTCCACGGCCATGCCCAGCATCCGCTCGGGGGCGCCGCCTGGTGAATAGTAGAACTGACCCTTGGCGGACACCCATCGCACCGTGCCGTTGGGCCACAAGACGCGGAACTCCGCCGCATACGGCGAGCGGCTCTCCATGGCCTCCTTGACGGATTTCCAGACGATGCCCCGATCTTCTGGATGGACCGCACGGCGAAAATCTTCGACGTGTCCGATGTAGATGTTCGAGGGAATACCGAAGATAGTGGGCAGGTCGCCGAACCATGTATCGCGGTTCGTTGTGAGATCCCATTCCCAACCGACCGACTTGCCAGACTCCATGGCGAGCCTGAGCCGGGCGCTGGCGACGTTGCGCTCGGTTTCCGCGCGCCTGAATTCCGTCACGTCGAAGCAGGCGCCGAAGTAACCCGCGAACGAGCCATCAGGATCGAACAGCGGCGCTGCATTGTCCAAGACCCACCGGTACTCG
>JBOGIQ010000178.1:0-11851 GCA_050742535.1 Vicinamibacterales bacterium
TGCTGGTCGATCTCGGCTGCGCCTCCCACAACGCGATGTGGGAGCGAAATCATGCGCTGCTGTTCCGGGCGTCCCTCGAGTGGCTCGAAAAAGGGACCGTGAACGGAATGCAGCAGGGTGTCGTCACGATGGGCTACTAGCCGCAGTACGGTCCCTCACAGGCCGGCGGCGGGCCCGCCGTTCCGTTGACCGCGCCGATCATGTCGGGGTGCAGCGAGCAGTGATAGTTGGTGCCCCCTCCCGGCATCTGCACGGGACCGCTGGTGGCGCCCGGCGCGATATCGCCAGTATCGATGCTCCCGTCGTTCAGCATCACCCGGTGCACCACGCTGTCAGCGTTTCTGAATACAACCGTCTGTCCGCCGGCGGAGGCCGGGTTCGGCGAGAACGACTGCGAGCCGTTCTGACGGGTGATCGTGATGGTGAGCGTGCCCGGGCCCGGGTCCGGACCGCTCGGTGAGGATCCGCCACAGGCGGAGAGGATCAGGCCCGCGGCAGCCGCAGCGAGTACGCGCATGAAGGCTCCTTAATCCCCGCGGATGCGCCGCACGTCAGCAAGACACATACCCGGGCATTTGCGCGAGATTTCCGGTCGCGGTGTCCGTTACGGTTACCGCGACCGAAAGGGCTTACTAATCACGGCCGTTCACAGTTCCGAGTTCCCGCTTCCGGGTTCGTGTTCTGTGTTCGGTTCCGGGTTCGCGCTACGAACCCTGAACCCTGAACCCCGAACCCCGAACCGAACGGAGAACACGAACCAGGAACTGAGAACGGGGAAGAAGGAACGGCGATCTCAGTGCGTCATCGCGTAGAGGATCGTGTTGATCCCGAACGCGTAGCCGGGCACCGACATCTCGAGGAAGTAATCCGGGTTTTCGCCTTCCCGTTCGTAGGAGTCGCCGAAATCGGTGTTGTGGGTGATGACCACCATGATGCGGTCATGTTTGTCCACGATCGCGCGGACGTGCACTTCGGCGCTGTCGGCGCCGCGTTCGGACACGACGCCCCGCGCCCAGTTGCCGATGGCGGAAATCTGCGGCGCGCCGTTTTTCATCTCGAACTGCGCCCGGAAGAGCGGGTGCGTCAGCGGCACGTCGATGATTGGATACTCCGACGCGGGGAATACCTTTCGGATCTGCGCCTCCCACCAGTCCCACGCGTAGCTGCCCCAGAAGTCGTCGGCCCACAGGAACCCGCCCTTGAGCAGATACGCCCGCAGGCGCTCGACCTCCTCGTCGTTGAGCGAGATGTTGCCGACCTCCGTCATCATGATGAACGGGCAGTGGAAGAGCGTATCGTCGGTGAGGCGGAGCAGCAGGTGATTCGGGTCGCCGGACGGTGACTTGCCGACGACGGTCTTGGTCAGCTCCGACAGCCGTATCGAGAGGTTGATGTCGGCGCGCGGCCAGTCCACGTCCCACCCGCCGCTGTCGCCGCGGGGGTCCTCGGAAAACACGATGCGGCAGAACTGAAACGTCCCGTCGAAGTCGCCGGGACGGGCGACTCGTACCGATCGGAAGCTGCGGAAGAACTGGGCTTCGACCTGCGCGCCCACAGCGAGGGCGGCAACCGCCAGCAGGGCGGCGGCGAGCATGCGCCGTCGAGGTAGCCAACCCCTCACCGGGCCAGTCTACCCTAGTTGGTAGTTGGTGGTTGGTGGTTGGTGGTTGGTGGTTGGTGGTTGGTTGCGGAAGGAGGGCGCCCTTGTCCAATCATGTTTACAAGACCATTGAACTGGTCGGCTCATCGCCTATCGGCAGCGACGAAGCCGTGAACAACGCCGTCGCGCGCGCCGCGGCGACGATGAGGAACCTGCGATGGTTCGAGATCACGCAGACGCGCGGCCACATCGAGGACGGAAAAATCGCTCACTGGCAGGTGACGGTGAAGGTCGGATTTACGCTCGACGAGCCGTAGCGGTGCGGGCGCTCAGGAAGGAACGCCCGTCCTGAGTGCTCCAGCGACAGCGTCAACGTGACCGTCGACCTTCACGTTGTCCCATCGCTGCACGATTTTGCCGTCCGGCCCGATGAGATACGTCGTCCGCGCGATGCCCATGTACGTGCGGCCGTAGCGCGATTTCTCCTGCCAGACGCCGTACTTCTCCGCGACGGCATGATCGGCGTCGGCGAGCAGCGGAAACGTCAGGCCGTGCTTGGTGGCAAACTTCGACTTGCTCTTCTCGTCGAGAATGCTGACGCCGAGGACCGCCGCCTTCCGCCGTTTGTAGGTCGGGAGACTCGCCTGGAAGTCGCACGACTCCCTGGTGCAGCCAGGCGTGTCGTCTTTCGGATAGAAGTAGAGCACGACGTGCTGTCCCGCATAGTCGGACAGCCGATGCGCCTCGCCGTGCTGATCCTTCAGCGCGAATGCAGGAGCTTTCTGGCCCGGTTCGATCACTGGCATATCCTCATTCCCAGCAGCGACTCTGAGACCAACCACGAAGGCCGCGAAGATATCGAAGCTCACGAAGACGACTACATGTTTCGTGTTCTTCGATCGTTTCGTGTCCTTCGGTTCAGGCGAGTGTCAGGCGTTGAGATAATACTGCCGTGACCAGTCGAACCGCCATCATCGCGGATGGACGCGCGCATTCCTACGACGAGCTTGACGCGGCGTCGATGCGCGTGGCGGGGAAGCTCCTTGGTGACAACGATGATTTGCGGGAAACGCGTGTCGCGTTTCTCGTCGCACCGGGGTTCGCGTATGCGGCAATCCAGCGTGGGATCTGGCGTGCCGGCGGCGTCGCTGTACCGCTGGCCGTGTCGCACCCTGCGGCGGAGCTGGAGCACGTCATCCGCGACGCGGACGCCTCAGTGGTGGTCGCCGATGCGCCCTATCGCGATGCCGGCCGGGCGTTGGCGCGGATGGCGCGGGCGCGCTTCGTCTTCGCCGGCGACGCGCTCGAGTCCGCGCCGTCCGAGGGACTTCCGCACCTGCGCTCCAATCAGCGCGCCATGATCATCTACACCAGCGGCACGACCGGGCGGCCCAAGGGCGCCGTCACCACGCACCAGATGATTGGCGCGCAGATTTCATCGCTCGTCAGCGCTTGGCGATGGACGCCATCCGACCGCCTGCTGCTCGTCCTGCCGCTGCACCATGTGCACGGCATCATCAACGGTCTCGGCTCCGCACTCGCGATCCGGGCGACGTGCGAGATGCTGTATCCCTTCGACGCTCCGCGCGTGTGGGCGCGGCTCGCATCCGGCGAGATCAGCGTCTTCACTGCCGTTCCCACGATTTATCACCGGCTGATTTCCGCATGGGAGAGCGCCGCGTCTGCGACACAGCACGCGTGGTCCGACGGGGCGCGACGCCTTCGGCTGATGATGTCCGGATCCGCGGCGCTGCCCGTGCAGATGCTCGAGCGCTGGCGCGAAATCACCGGGCACACGCTGCTCGAACGCTACGGCATGACGGAAATCGGCATGGCGCTCTCCAATCCGCTCAACGGCGAGCGCCGCGCCGGATTCGTCGGCACGCCGCTCCCGGGAGTCGAAGCCCGGCTGGTTGACGAGCACGGGACGGAGGTGCCGGATGGCAGCTCCGGCGAGCTCGAGATTCGCGGGCCGAACGTGTTCCTGGAATACTGGCGGCGGCAGGAAGAAACCGCCGGAGCATTTCACGGCGACTGGTTCCGGACGGGCGATATGGCCGTGCTCGAGCAGGGCGCATACCGGCTGCTTGGGCGGCTCAGCGTCGACATCATCAAGACGGGCGGGTTCAAGGTGTCCGCGCTCGAGATCGAAGAAGTGCTGCGGACGCATCCGTGCATCGCCGAGTGTGCGGTCGTCGGGGTCGCAGACGAGGAGTGGGGCGAGCGCGTGTCGGCCGCAATTGAATTGCGGGACGGCGCGGCACTCTCGCTCGCCGACCTGCAAAGCTGGGCGAAGCCGCGGCTGGCGCCCTACAAGATTCCGCGCGATCTTCGCCCGCTTGCCGCGCTGCCGCGCAACGCGATGGGGAAAGTCACAAAACCAGAGGTTGCCGCGCTGTTCAAATCACGATAACCTCCGCGCATGCCTTCGCGCCTGCCCGACGGAGCCTTGGCGAAGTCGGGACGCGTTCGCCTGCTGCTCGCGGCGTCGATCACCGGCGTGGTGATGTTGATGGCCAGCGGCGCGGTTGACGCCCAGCGATTCTTCCGCGAAGGCGGCTTTGCCGCGCGTTACGCGCCGGCGCAGATGCCGGACGGCGGGTTCGTCATTTGCCGGCTCGCCTATCAGCGGGTGCGCAGCGAACCGTCCGGTATCGGGTGGGAAACCGATTACCCGTACGCGGAAATCAACCTCTCGACGCGTTTCTCCGAACTGACGCGTACGCGCATCAGCCGCGATACCGACGGCACTCCCAACTACTACGTTGTCCGTCCCGGCGACGATCAGCTGTTCAACTGCCCGGTGCTGTTTGCCTCAGACGCCGGGACGATCGGGTTCACGGATCCGCAGACGGATCGCCTCCGGCAATATTTCCTGAAAGGCGGATTCCTCTGGGCCGACGACTTCTGGGGGAGCGCGGCGTGGGAGAACTGGGAATATCAGATCGGCCGCGTGCTGCCCCCGGAGGAATATCCGATCGAGGACATTCCGGCGGATGACCCGATCCTGCGCAGCCAGTTCGAGCTCAAGGAAGTTCCGCAGATCACGAACATCCAGTTCTGGCGGCAGTGGAGCGGGGCCAACACGTCTGAACGTGGCGACGACAGCGCCGAGGTTCATTTCCGCGCCATCCGCGATTCCAACCGCCGCATCGTCGTGCTGATGACGCACAACACCGACATCGCCGACTCGTGGGAGCGGGAGGGCGAAGACCCGGACTTCTTCTATCAGTTTTCCCCCCGTGGCTATGCGCTCGGCGTGGACGTGCTTCTCCACGTGCTGACGCACTGACGCCTTTCTCTAAATAACTGATCACACGCCGGTTGGACCGCTCTGCCTAAAGCTCGGCCGCTTCGCGACCGATTCTAGAGTAGCGACGATCATCGACTCGTAGATTGGGAGGATCCGTGCTGCTTCGTCGATTGGGTTTTGTCCTGGCCTTCTGCCTGGTCTCGGTCAACTCCGCGCTCGCGCAGAACTGGTCGTTCGACGCACGCAGCATCGCGCTTGGCGACGTCAGCGGCAAGAGCAACCTGGCGTCGCGGATGGTGGAAGAACAGCGCCGCTATCGCACGATCGTCATCCCGCTCGGTCTGTTCCAGGTGCTGCGCAACGTCGACACGTTCAGGCCGGAGTCCGAAGAGTTCGATTTCGTCCGGGCGATCGAATACGCCGCGTCGCCGCTGCACTTTCAGTTCGGCCGCGATCAGGAGTCCGAGAGCGGGCGCGAGCTGTTTACCGACATTCGCAGTGCCACCCTGAGCCGCGATCTCAGCGATTACCGCGGCTACGAGCTGGCGAACCAGCCGGTTGCCGAAGGTCTTGCCAACCCGTCGTGGGGTGCCACGATTCGAGTCAGCGGCGACCGCGGAGGTCCGTTCCACGGCGTCTACGTCGGCGCCGGTCCCTATCTGTCGATGCGCGCGTTGGGCACGATTGATGACCGGGTGATCGACATCCTCGCCAGCGAGGATCCGCTCCGCTTCCCGAACACGCAGTATCGGCTGGAGAGCAATACGCAGGGCCAGATCGCGATGGCCATCACCGGCGGGTACCGCGGACGGTTTGAGATCGCCAACCCGGGTTCGGACCGCGATGGCATTTACGCCGCGGTCAACTTCAACTTTTTGCGTGGATTCCGCTACGAAGCCGCTGACGCCGATCTGCGGCTCGATACCGATGGCGCGGGGCTGCTGACGATCAACCCGCTCCTGCCGTCGCCGCTGGCAATCGTGCGCACGGCCGCCGACTCGGGACGAGGCTTTGCCATCGACGTCGGCGTCGCCGCGGTCGTCAACGGCTTCGAAGTCGGCTTCGGCGTGAACGGCATCGCAAACCGGATCAACTGGACCAACGCCGAGCAGACGACGTACCTGCTGGGCAACCTCTTCCTCGGGCAGGATGAGTTCGTCGAGGGCGGTCCGTTTCCAGCGTCGGACGTCCGTGTCGAACTGCCGAAGGACTATCACGTCAACGGCGGCTATCACGCCGACTCGTGGTCGGTGATGACCGAATATGCGCACGGTTTCCAGGGCGACTCGCTGCGCGGCGGGGCGGAATACCGCGCCGGCCTCGTCGAGCTGCGCGGCGGCGGCGTGTATTCGCGCGAGATGTGGAATCCGACCGGCGGTGTCGGCCTCAATTTCGCGCCGCGCGTCGGTGTCGACGTCGCGCTGTACAGCACGGCGGCAAACGCCGCGCGCGAACGCCGCGCCGCAGTCGCCGTGTCTCTGCGTATCAACACCTTCTGATCTCGACCACGAACGTAAACCACGAAGATCACGATCCTTCGTGCTCTTCGTGGTTAAGGCCAGTGAATGTCGGCGATGACGGGATGATGATCCGACCCGTACTGGTCTTCGATCACGCGCCGATTCACGATCCATCCGTCCGGCAGATCGAAGAACAGGTGATCGAGCACGAGCCGATCCCGGAAGGTCGGTTCGGGCCGATCGGGCGTGTCTGGAAAACGCTGCAGCAGCACACGCCACGCGGGCTCGTCCCGGCCCAGCATCGTGTTGAAATCTCCGCCGACGACCCCGGGCCCCGGCGGCAGCGCCTGTATCAGCGCCTCGGCCTGACGTCCCCGCGCGCGATCGCCGAAAAGCCCGCGCAGCCATCCGAGGCGGTTTTCCAGATGTGTGGATACGACGAACAGTGGCTGTCCGCCGACTCGTATTTCGGCGACGACGGCCGCGCGTGGCTGCCGCTCCCGAGGCAGGTCAATCGTTCGCGGCTCCTCGAGCGGGATCGTTGACACGATCGCGTTCCCCGTCGCGCCGCGAACCGGGCTGGCGAACAGCGTCAGCGCGTGCGTCCGCGAACCGACGCCTGCCTGGCCGAGGTTGGGGAATTCCTGGAGGAAGAGTACGTAATCGCGCGGCGGGGCGCCGGTCAGGACGCCGCTCTCCAGGTCGGCGATGAAGCGCTGCAGATCGCCCCGGGCACCATGCGTGTTCCAGGTAAGGACCGTGAGGAGAGGCGCACCCGGCGGGACAGTGGCCGGCGTTATCCGCGCGCATGCGGCAAGGAGACATCCGACGATCGCACTTGTGGCTTCCGCCTTAAGGCGGAAGCTACGATGACCACGACTACCAACTACCAACCACTAACCACCAACTAGGTACGGGATGGTCTGGGGCCCCTGTGGCAGCACGCACAGCGTCGCGCCGGCGCCAGCGCGCAAGAGCCGGTCATGGACCGCCCGCGATACGTCGTCGATCGGCGTGAAGTGCGCGGCGCTGATCTCGTCTGCACTCAGTCCGTTCGTCTTCACCAGCACCTGCGCTTTGAGCTGAATCTGCGACTGCACCTGTACCTGCCACTGGTCAGGCGCCGAGTATCCGGGGCTGCCGATCATGGCCAGCAGTGCTTGCGGCGTTGGCTGCGACTTCAGGATCGCTCCGTACGATCCGTGGGACGGTAGCCCGTCCCTGCATTCCGACGCACAGACGATGGTCCCGCCGTTCTTCACGATCTTTGCCGCGGCGGACATGCCCTTGACCGCCTGGTAGAGGTTCTGATCGAGGGGGTAACCCGAATTGGTCGTCACGACAACGTCGAAGGGTTGCGGGACGGCGCGCATCGCCGTTTCCTTCGCATAGCGGCACGCGGCGCGATGCTGCTCGAGGATGTCGCCGGCAAACGCGGCAGTGATCTGCTGTTCGCGGTTGAGAGTCACGTCAAGCGCGAAATGCACGCCGACCATCTGCGCAATCTCGCGGACATCGTCATGCACCGGATTCCCGTCGGTGATGCCCCACGTCGCGTTCGGATGCCCGATGCGGCTGGCGTCGTGCAGCGTCATCACCGTCTCGAGACCCGCCAGCCCAGGCGCCACCATTTTCGGACCGCCGCTGAAGCCGGCGAAGAAGTGCGGCTCGACGAACCCCGTGGTGATGCGGACGTCCGCCTGCAGAAACTCGCGATTCAGCAGGACCGAGACACCCGTCGAGGTTCGGCCGACGTGTCCGAGAGTGGCTTCGTCGCGGCTGTCGTGATTGATGACGCGGCAGGTCGAGAGGATGTCGCGCCCGAGCATGCGCTCGAGCTCGGCATCGGTGTTGGCCCGGTGTGTACCGGTGGCGATCAGGATCGTGATGTCCGCTCGCGGGATGTCCGGAATCTCGTCGAAGATCGCCTGGAGCTGCTCGCGCCGCGGCTGCGCGCGCGTGATGTCGCAGACGGAAATCGCGATCCGCTGACCCGTCCGTACCTGCTGCCGCAGAGATGCGCTCCCGATCGGCGCCCGGATGGCGGCGTTCAGTGTCGCCTGCGGATCAGGGACCGCCGGCCGCGGGACCGGTTCGATGACCGTGATCCGTTCATCGGGCAGATCCACATCAAGGCCTTCTGTTCCGTAATCGAGGCGGATGCGCATTGGGTTGCCTAGGTTGCCTGAGTTGCCTAGGTGGCCTGCGTTGATGGGCTGATTAGAACTACCCAGGCAACCCAGACAACCCAGGCGACCCAGGCAACTCAACGCGCAGTGTACCATTGCCGTTGTGACCGATCAGTTGGTGCATCGGCTGCGATCCATTTGCGGCGACGCGGCAGTGCTGCGGGAGCCCGTGCAGCTGCTGACCTACGAGTGCGATGCGCTGCCGCATTTGCGCGAGAAACCGGCTGTCGTCGTTCTTCCCGCCTCGGCGTCGGAAGTGCAGCAGGTCGTGCAGCTCTGCAGCGCGGAAGGCGTTCCCTTCGTCGCGCGCGGGCACGGGACCGGCTTGTCTGGCGGAGCGCTTCCTGTTCCGGGCGGTGTCGTCATCAGCCTGGCGCGTCTCAACCGCGTGCTCGACATCGACATCCCGAACAAGCGTGTCACCGTCGAACCTGGTGTCACCAACCTGGAGATCACGCGCCAGGTTGCGCCGTTCGGCTACTACTACGCGCCCGATCCGTCGAGCCAGCAGGTGTGCTCGATCGGTGGCAATGTGGCGGAAAACTCCGGCGGTGCGCACTGCCTGAAGTACGGCTTCACCGTGCACCACGTGCTCGAAGTCGAGGCGGTGATGCCCGACGGCGAGATCGTGCGGATTGGCAGTTCGCTCCCCGACGCTCCGGGTCCCGATCTCCTCGGCGTCCTGATCGGCAGCGAGGGCACGCTGGCGATCGTCACGGAAGTCGTCGTCCGCATCCTGCGCAAGCCGGAAACGGTGCAGACGCTGCTCGCCGCGTACAACAGCACGAGCGACGCCGGTGCCGCGGTGTCGGAGATCATCGCCGCGGGGATTGTTCCAGCCGCGGTAGAGATGATGGATGCGCTGGCAATCCGCGCCGCCGAAGCAGCCGTGCATCCGAATTTTCCGCCGGCGGATACGGTGCTGATCGTCGAGCTCGACGGTCCCGCCCCGGAGGTGCTGGAGCTGTTCGCGACCGTCGAAGCGATCTGCCGGCGAACCGGGTCAACGGTGGTGGAGATCGCGCAGAACGACGAGCAGCGGATGCGTATCTGGCGCGGCCGCAAGGCAGCGTTTGCCGCGATGGGGCGGGTGTCGCCGAACTACTACGTCCAGGACGGCGTCGTGCCGCGCACGAAGCTGCCGGAAGTGCTGGGGCGGATTCGCGCGCTGTCGGAGCGGTCCGGCCTGGGCATTGGCAACGTCTTCCACGCCGGCGACGGCAATCTGCATCCGCTGATCTGCTACGACGAGCGGATCCCGGGGCAGTCCGCGCTTGCCGAGGAGGTCGCCGGTGAAATCCTGCAGTACTGTGTCGACGCCGGCGGCTCGATTACCGGTGAACATGGCGTCGGCGCGGACAAGAAGGATTACATGCCGCGGATGTTTTCCGCCGACGACCTCGACGTGATGCAGCAGCTGCGCGACGCGGTCGATCCGCAGCGCCTCTGTAATCCCGGCAAGGTGCTGCCGACGCCGCGCCTGTGCGGAGAGGTGCCCGGGCCCTATCGCGAGCACCCGGTTGAGAAGGCCGGTCTCGCGGAACGTTTCTGATGACCGGCCTGCGTCCGGGCACGGTGGTGGATCGGGTCGACGGGGAAGTGCCGCCGCAGGTGGCGGAGCCCGATTCGCCGCTGGCGTTCGCCGACACGCTCAAGCACGCGTCGGCGGAGAGGCTGGCGACGGTCATCCGGGGCGGCGGAACAAAGCTCACCTGGGGGCGTCAGCCGGCGTCCGTCGATCTCGTCATCGGCACGACACGGCTCACGCGCCTGATCGCGCACCGGCACGGCGATCTCACCGCGACCGTTCAGGCCGGTATGACCTTGCGCGATTTGAACGTCGCGTTGCGCGCCGAGCGGCAATGGCTGCCGGTTGACAGCGCATTCGACGAGGCGACGATCGGCGGGATCGTGGCCACCAACGACTCCGGGCCGTCGCGCCATCGCAACGGCACGCCGCGCGATCTGGTGATCGGCATTACCCTGGCGCTCACGGACGGCCGCCTCGTCAAGGCGGGTGGCACCGTCGTGAAAAACGTCGCCGGTTACGACCTCGGAAAGCTGGTGAGTGGATCGCACGGCACGCTCGCCGGAATCGTCGACGTGACGTTCAAGCTCGTGCCCGTACCGCAATCGTCGGCCACGCTGGTCGTGTCGTACACGGATCGCGGTGTGTTTGTCCGCGACGTTGCGGCGCTCGATGCCAGCCAGATCGAGCCGGCGGCGTTCGACATTCGCGCAGACGGGGGGGAGCGTCCGTATCAGCTGAAGTTGCGCCTCGCGACGAGCCCTGCCGCCCGTGACGCGCAGATTGCCGCCGCCCGGACGCTGGTCTCGGGTGAGACCACCGTACTGTCCGACATGGATGAGCGCGCGACGTGGGCGGCGCAGCTCGACACGATGTCGCATGGCGACGCGACGGTCCGATTCAGCTGGCTGCCGTCGCGGCTGGCGCAGGTGTTGACACTGCTGGAGGAGTTGCGGCGCGTTGAAAACGCCGGCGTCACCTTGACCGGCCGTGTGCTCGGCGCCGGCGTGGTACGTCTGACGGGTGAAGCCACGGCCCTTGCCGCCGCCGTCGGGAAGCTGCGAGGCAGTCCGGACGTCGGCAACGTCGTGGTGCTGCGCGGCTCGCACGAACTGAAGCAGCGCGTGGACGTGTGGGGCCCCGAGCGGTCCTCCGATCGAGTCGCCCGTGCAGTGAAAAACACATTCGATCCGGCTGGTATCCTGAACGCCGGCCGTGGCCCGATTTGAGGGTTCAGGGGTTCAATGGGGTCAGTGGATTCAGGAGCCGATGGCGTGGAGGTGGACGACGGGCTGGAGTTGGCAATCGCCTGAGCCTATGAACAGGACCTTCTGAACCCTTGAACCTCGTGAACCTCGTGAACCTCGTGAACCGATGACGTCAACAGCATTCCAGGAACCAGACGCCCCTCCATCAGCGCTGATCGACACCTGCGTTCACTGCGGCTTCTGCCTGCCGACGTGTCCGACCTACGTGTTGTGGGGCGAGGAGATGGATTCGCCGCGTGGACGCGTCTATCTGATGAAAGCCGGCGTCGAAGGGCGCGCGGAGATGACCCGGTCCTTTGTGCAGCACTTCGACCGGTGCCTTGGCTGTGTTGCGTGCGTGACGGCCTGTCCGTCGGGTGTCCAGTACGGGCCGCTGATCGAAAAGACCCGGGCGCAAATCGAGCGCCGGTACGATCGGCCGGCGTCGGATCGCCTGTTCCGTTCGGCGCTGATGGCGCTGGTGCCGTATCCGCAGCGGATGCGGCTGGCGATGCTTCCCCTCGCCTTGATAGGTCCACTCGTGCGGGCGATCGGTCGTGCATTGATGGCACCC
>JBOGIQ010000179.1:0-11846 GCA_050742535.1 Vicinamibacterales bacterium
GCACGATTTCCATCGGGTTCACGGCCGCAAGCAGCACGCCGGCGAGCCAGATCCGCTGGTCGTCGCCTCGAAGGCGCCACCACGCGAACGCGCCGGCTGCCATCAGCGCCAGCACGCTGAGCACCCGCACGCTCTGCGTCAAACCGAATGCGTCGTCGCCAAACAGGTAGGACAGCGCCACGAACGGCCAGACGCTCATGCCGGGATTGCGCACGCTCTGGGATGTCGCCATGCCCAGCCAGGGCAACTCCCCCGTCGCACGGGCGGTACGAACGAGATCGACCATCCTGGCTTCGTCGGCCTTGAACTCGAACTCGTGCGGCGCCACAAGCCGGAGGGCGCCGCCGGCGACGACAATGGCGAAGATTGTGGCGAGGGCGGTGCGATCGGTTCGCACCGCCCCACTTTATTGCAAACGTCTGCGGATCGCCGCGGCCTCTTCGTCGGTCAGCGCCCAATCCGCGCTCGCATGCCGCCGGACATCCGCCGGTGTCCACTCGGTGCGCATCAGGCCACGCACGCTGTGGGCGTTCGTACCGAGCAGCAGGTGTCCGATCTCGTGCGCGATCGCGCGTCCAAGCAATAACGTCGCGTCGGTCTCCGACAGTCCGGCTATCAGTTCCACACGATCGACGAAGACAGTGGCCAGAACGCCCGTGCGCTCGCGCATGTCGATGAGCGCCTCACCGAGCACCAGCGCTCGCGGACCTGCCCCGCCTTCGCCAAGGCTCCGGCGGGTCCGCGCCACGATCTGATCTCTTCGCGCCACGATCGGATCCCTCGGCGGCACGATCTGACCCGGCAAACGAACCAGCCGAACGACCAGCTCGCCACGTGCCGGCACCGTGGCGCAGGAATCAGCCAGGTCGCAGTCCTTCCACCGCAGATGGATGCCTCCTGCGCTCAATGCACGGGTGGCCGCTCTCAGCGCCGCTTCCTTCACGACGCCGGCGACCCGTGCCGTGTTGTAGAGCCTCGCGGTGACGTGGACCGCAGGGGGCGCGGCTGATTCAGCAATCGGCAGGACGAGCAAGCCGCCGGCAAAGACCAGGGTCAGTTGGCGTGTCAGCATCTCCGCGCTCCCTGGCTCGGCACTGTGCGGCCGGGGCGCTGGTGCCTCAATGCAGCGGAGGTGACACGAGGTGAAACGTAGGTGACCCGGTCTGACGGAACGCCTCAGCGGCGTTCCTTGTGGCCCGATTGTGAGTCACACATCGCAGATCGCGCTTTCCAAACGCCCGATCGTTGGGGCATAACGGGACATGGAATCCACGGAAGCCCGAACCCTGAAGTTCGGATCGTTCGAGCTCGACGTGCGGCTCCGCGAGCTCCGGACGGGCTCGACCCGCGTGCGGCTGCAGGAGCAGCCATTCGAAATCCTCCGTCTCATGCTCGAGCGTCCGGGCGACGTCGTCACGCGCGAGGAGCTCCGCCAGCGTCTCTGGCCAGCCGGCACCTACGTCGACTTCGAGCACAGCCTCAACGCCGCCGTGAAGCGCCTGCGCGCCGCGCTTGGCGATGATGCGGAGAATCCGCGGTTTGTGGAGACGCTGCCGCGCCGGGGATATCGGTTCATCGCCCGGCTCGACGCCGTCCCGGTGCCTGCGTCTGCGCCCGCCGCACCCGTCCGGCCGCGCCTCGCCGTGCTGCCGTTCGCGAATCTGAGCGAGGACGCCGCGCAGGAGTACTTCAGCGACGGGTTGACCGAGGAAATGATCCTGCAGCTTGGAGCGGTGTCCGGCGGTCGCCTCGGCGTGCTGGCGCGCTGGTCGTCGATGATCTTCAAGGGCACGACGCGCCGTGCCCGCGAAATCGGGGATGCGCTCGGCGTCGATTACCTGGTGGAAGGCAGCGTGCGGCGCGAGGGCGACCGTGTGCGCATTACCGCCCGGCTGGTCGAGACGGCCAGCGAAACGCATCTGTGGTCCGAGGCCTACGAGCGCGAGTTGACGGATTGCCTCGTCGTCCAGACGGATGTTGCAGCCCGGATTGCCCGTTCGCTTGCGATAAAACTGTCACCGCCGGCGGAACGGCCGGCCGCCTGCGATGCATCGGCCTACCAGGCGTACCTGAAGGGCCGGTATTACTGGAACAAGCCGTTTGACGAAGGCGTGAACGAGGCGATTGCCTACTACGAGCGAGCGCTCGAGCTGTCGCCATCGTTCGGGGCGGCGCACGCGGCGCTGGCCCGCGCGCGGGTGTGCCTGGGCGAGTATTACCACACGCTTCCACGTCAGGCGTTGAAGGATGCGGAGGGCTCCGCCGACCGGGCGCTCGCCCTCGACGCCACGCTGTATGAGGCGCACGTCGCGCGTGGGGACGTACGTCGCATGCTCGACCTCGACTGGGCCGGCGCCGAGACGTCGTACACGGAGGCGATCGCGCACAACCCGAGCTACGAAAGCGCGCATCGCGCCTACGCGATGATGTTGAGCGTCCAGGGCCGTCACGCCGAAGCCATTCGCGCCAGCGAGCGGGCGTGCGAGCTCGACCCGCTCTGTCTGGTGGTCGGCACGACGGCGGCGTGGGTGCGCTACGCCGCGGGAGACTTCGACGCGGCCATCGATCACTGCCGCAACACGATCGACATGGATCTGGAGTTCATGCCGGCGCGCCGGGTGCTGGCGGCGGCATATCTGCAGGCCGGTCGGCAGACGGAAGCGCTGTCGGAGCTCGAATCTGCCGTGTCGCTGGGTGACGGCGACGCCGATCCGGTCCTCCTGTCCTGGCTGGCGCACGCCAAGGCCGTGACCGGGCACCAGCGCGACGCCGTCAACCTCGTCGCGCGGGCGCGCTCACTGGATCGCGAGCGTTATGTCCCGTCGTATCACCTGGCGATGGCCTTTGTCGGCCTCGGCAACGGTGACGCAGCGTTCGAGGCGCTCGACCAGGCCTGGCTCGATCGCGACCCGGCACTTGCCGGCGTCCACGTCGAACCGCGGTTCGAGTCGATCCGCGGCGATCGGCGGTATGTCGAGTTGCTGGATCGATTGAAGCTGCGCTGAAAGGCCGCCGCGACTAGGTGGCGATCGTCGACCGCCGCTCGCGGTGGTACTGCGTGAGGATCACGTTCGCGGCGGTGATGGTGGCGATCTCGCCGGCAATCGCCGCGAGCTTGTCCGCGCGCACCACGCTGTAGAACTCTTCGTCGGCCAGCGCCGTGTAGATGCGGTTGCCGACGCACCCGAGGCTCGAGGCCATGCCGCTCGTGATCGCCGCGGGAATCGCCATGCACGTCGGGCGGCCGAGCAGCGACGTGAACGTCACGCCGCTTCGCGTGGCCGCCTCGTGCAGCAGCATCAAGCCGCCAGGGGTTCCGGCGACGATGACGGCGTCCGGATCGATCGGCGTGTTGCCCAGCGGGGAGTAGAGCGTGGCCGCCGGCGTCTTCTCGAGGCGCGGTACTGCGGGCACTTCCGCCATGCGGAGGTAGCCGAGGTCCGTCATCAGCGACAGCGTGTCAGAGAGTTCGTGCTCGCGATCCTTTGGCAGCGGAATGTGATGCGTATAGCTCCCAATCGGGCAGTTGTAATGGTCTTCCGGCGCGGTATAGAACGTCCGTCCTCGCGCGGCGAGCGACCAGAACGTGCATCCCGACGGCTGTGTCTCGGGCAGCCGCGGCACGCCGGCCGGCGGCGCGTCGAGGAACGCCACCGCCACGGGGCGGCGGGTGAGCTGGAGCGCATCGGTCAGTGCGCGTTCGAGCGCGCCGAAATCAACCATAAGCGAACGATTATATGCTTCTCAAACAGGTCCGCCTGAAGGCGGACACTACGACGGGTCTGCTTCCCGGCTTCGCGTGTCGCGCTACGGCGGGCAAGGAAGGCGGACACTACGCCGATGAGAGTGCTGGTCGTCGAGGATGAACAGAAGGTCGCCGACGCGCTTCGCGAGGGGCTCGAGGCGGAGAAGTACGACGTGGTGGTCGAACGCACGGGTGAGGCCGCGTTCTTTCGGGTGAATACCGAAACGTTCGATGCCATCCTGCTCGATCTGGGTCTGCCGGGACGGGACGGGCTCGAGATCCTGCGCGCGCTTCGCGCGCGCGGACTGAAGACCCCGGTTCTGATCCTCACCGCGCGCGACTCGCTGCAGGACCGCGTCACCGGGCTCGACAGCGGCGCGGACGACTACCTCGTGAAACCGTTCGCCTTTGCCGAGCTGATCGCCCGCATTCGCGCCCTGGTCCGGCGCGGGCGAGCGGCGGACGCCCCGCGCCTCTCCGCCGGCGATCTGGACGTCGACCTGATCACCCGAAACGTCACCCGCAGCGGAACGCCGATCGATCTGACCGTCCGCGAGTTCGAGCTGCTCGAATACCTGCTGCGCCATCAGGGCCAGGTCGTGCCGCGGGAGACGCTGGCGCGCGACGTCTGGAAGGAAACCGCCCGCACGACGCCGCTCGACAACGTCATCGACGTGCACATCGCCCGCCTGCGCCGCAAGGTCGACGCCGACTTCGCGGTCAAGCTGATTCATACCGTGCGCGGAGTCGGTTTCATCCTGCGTGAAGGCGAGCCGTGAACGTCCGCTGGTGGCGGTCGCACAGCGTCCGCGTGCGGCTGACGCTCTCGTACGTCGCGGCGATGGTCGTCGTGCTCGGGGTGTATGTCGCCGCCGTCTATGTCTTCGTCGGCCGCAATGCATCGGACGCGCTCGATCGACAGCTCCGTCAGGATTTCACCTGGGTCTACGCCAGCCTGTACCAGGCCCCGGACGGCATGTACATGATCAGCGCGCCTGAGCGCATCGACCCGGATTTCCCCCTGCCGTGGATCCAGGTCTGGCGCGGCGATCGCTCGCGCGTCGTCTATCGGAACACGGAGGCGGAGTTCCGGCCGATTCCGGAAAGCCGCGCCGTTGATGAAGGCATCGTCACGATCGCCAGCGACGCCGGCAACATGCGCATCCTGACCGAGCGCGGCGAGTTGCGCGGTCCGTTCGCTGCGTCGCGCATCGTCATCCAGGTCGGACGGTCGGAGGCCTCGATGCAGGCACAGATGCGCGAGCTCGCCGTGATGCTCGTGCTCGGCCTGCCCGTCGCGGTGGCCGTAGCGGGAATCGGCGGCTATGCGCTGGCCCGCCGCGCGCTCGCGCCGATCGAGCGGATGACCGAGCACGCGCGGACGATTACCGCCGAGCGCCTGAACGATCGGCTGCCGGTCGACAATCCGGACGACGAGATGGGCCGGCTCGCGGCGGTATTCAACGCCACGTTGAGCCGGCTGGAGCAGTCGTTCGAGCAGATGCGGCGCTTCACCGCCGATGTGTCGCATCAGCTGCGGACGCCGCTCACCGCGATTCGCAGCGTCGGCGAAGTCGGGCTGCGCACGAGTCATCGCGACGAGTCGTCCTACCGCGCCATTATCGGCAGCATGCTCGAGGAAACCGATCGCCTGGCGGTGCTCGTCGATCGGCTGCTCACGCTCTCGCGTGCCGAGATGGGGCAGGGGACATTCGCGCGCGATGTCGTGAATCTGGCCGAGCTTGCCGAGGACGTCGCCGGGCACCTCGGTGTGCTGGCGGAAGAAAAAAGCCAGTCGTTGTCCGTCGAGGCCACCGGCGCGCCGACCGCCGTCGCCGACCGCGTCGTGTTGCGCCAGGCGCTCATCAATCTGGTCGACAATGCCATCAAGTTCACGCCGGCCGGCGGCGCGATTTCGATTCGCGTCTCGGGCATCGACGGGAGCGCGATGCTGGACGTGTCGGATACGGGCCCCGGCATTCCCGGCGAGGCGCGGGAGAGGGTCTTCGATCGCTTTTATCGTGGCGATGAGGACGCGGCGGCGGGGACCGGACTCGGACTCTCCATCGCGAAGAGCGCCGTCGAGGCCAATGGCGGCGTTCTCACGGTCGAGCGCTCCGGCCCGCACGGGACCACGTTCAGGATTACGCTTGCGCGCCCTTCTTCACTGGAACGCCATGCCCAGTCGCCGGTGCCCCGCAGGGCCAGCCGGCCATCGACAGCACCTCGCGGGCAACGTCAGTGACCCGCCGCTCGTCGTTCTCCACGACGAAGTCCTGCAGCGCCGTGGCATCGAGCTCCGCATCGAGCACCGACACGCGCTCGATCAGCTCGGCCTGCAGCACGCCGGGTTCCCGCGACCGGACCCGCTCCTCCATGGTGCGGACGCTCGCGCGAAGCCTGCAGATCACGATGTGAGCGTCTGGAATGGAGTCGCGGACTTCGTCCAGCCGCGCGGCTGTTTCGATGGCTCCGGCGAGCAGCACACGCCGGATGCCGAACGCCGCGTAGTTCTCCCAGATTGCCGCGAGATTCCGCCGTGTCAGGGAGGCGGCGTGCAGGAGGTGTCCGACCGTCAATGCGTCGAGGTCGATCGCCGCGTGATCGACACTTGCGGTGCAGAGCAAATCGGAAGCCTCGCTCATCACCGTCGTCTTGCCAGAGCCCAGGGAGCCGGAAATTATGAGAACGTCCGCGTTGACCAACCGAATCCACCCCCGCGGCTTTGACTGTAGGGGCAGAGCAAATGGCAGGCAATAATGGAATTAGATTATCTGCCCGCACCGGAGAGGTCGCGATGATCGTTAGAGTCGCTTTATGTACCGTAGTGTGCGTTGCCTTGTTGAATAGTCCAGCCGGCGCAGACACGGTTGCCGACGCATATCTTCGCCAACTGACCCTTGTTGAGCAGGATATCGTCGGCCTTGCCGAGGCGATGCCGGCGAATCGCTACGATTTTCGACCGACGGCCGGCACGTTCGATGACGTGCGGACGTTTGGGGAGCAGGTGCGGCACGTCGCGACGATGATTTACATGACCGCTGCAATCGTGCTGCAGGAGAAATCGCCGTATGGCCCGGGCCCTGGCGACAACGGGCCTGCCACGATTCAGGGGAAGGACGCGATTGTCGATTACCTGAAGGGGTCGGTCGCCTACGCCAGACGGGCGATGTCGTCCCTGACGCTGAAAAACCATCTCGATCCGCTCAAGACCCACTTCGGCCCGCAGCCGCGTATTGAGGTCGCCAACGGCATCGTGTATCACAGCTACAACCACTACGGTCAGATGGTCGTCTACGCGCGCATGAACGGCGTGGTGCCGCCGGCCAGCCGCCGCTGAGACGCAATCCTGAACGAAGGTTCAGGAAATCTTCAGTTTTTTCCGTCCGGTCTCCACCCTAGACTCGACGGTCGCGTGGCTCGCCCGACCGCTCTCCTCAAGCGCCTGCTGATCTTCGTCCACCGCTGGATCGGTGTGGCCCTGTCGGTGATCTTCCTGCTCTGGTTCGCGTCCGGCATCGTGATGATGTACTGGACGTTCCCGGCCGTCACCGCGGACGACCGGCTCGAACGTCTGCCGATCCTCGAGCCGGAACGGATCACGGTGTCCGCCGAACAGGCGGCCGCGGCGCTCGGCCGCGAGGAGGCGCCGGGGCAGGTCAGGCTCACCAGCTTCGACGGCCGTCCCGCCTACCGCTTTGGCGGCGGACGCGGAGGGGGCGGCCGTGGCGGCGGCTGGATGATGGTGTACGCCGACGACGGTTCGCTCGCAGACAACGTAGACGAGGGCATCGTCGATCGCGCGGCGGCGGCATGGGCCGGACGGCCGCTGGCACAGGCGAAGAAGGAGTCGGTCGAAGAAGTCGATCAGTGGACCGTCGCCGGCGGCTTCCGCAATCTGCGCCCGCTCTACAAGTACTCGTTCCCGGACGGGCAGCAGGTCTACGTCAACGGCAACACCGCGGAGGTCGTGCAGTACACGACGACCTCATCGCGTTTCTGGGCCTACCTTGGCGCGATCCCGCACTGGATGTACTTCACGCCGCTGCGCAAGCATCAGCCGCAGTGGTTCAAGTTCGTCGTCTGGTCGTCGCTGATCGGCACGATCACCGCCCTGATCGGCGTCGTCGTTGCCATCTGGATGCTCTCGCCGAAAAAGCGCTATCGCCACGCCGGCGCGCCGACGAGCATTCCGTACCGCGGCTGGAAGCGATGGCACACGATCGCCGGTCTGATCTTCGGCGTGGTGACCGTCACGTGGGCGTTCAGCGGCCTGCTGTCGATGGGACCGTTTCCGATCATCGATCGGCTCACTGCGCTCACGGTTCCAACGCCGCCGGCGCCCGCCGGCGAGGCCGGTGCGAACCGCGGACGCGGCGGCGCCGGACGAGGTCCCAATCTCGCGGCGGCGCTTCGCGGGCGAGGCTCCCCGCCGCTGTCGGTCTACGAAGAGAAGGATCCGCGTACCGCCATTGCCTCGGTCCGTGAGTGTGGCGTCAAGGAGCTGGAGTTCACGTCGTTCGCCGGGACGCCGGTCTATCTCGCGACCAATGGCGGCGGGGAGACCCGCATCATTCCGGTCCGGGGACCGCCGAAATCGTCGTACGGCGTGGACGAGGTGATGGGCATCGTCCGCGACTCCGCAGGGAAGGACCTCGCCGACCTTCGTCTGATCGACCAGTACGACGCGTATTACCTCGATCGCCGGCGCGAAGCACCGCTGCCCGTCATCTATGCCGAGCTGAACGATCCGCTCCGGACCCGGTACTACATCGATCCGAAGACCGCCCGTGTCGTCGGCACCTACAGCAAGCGCAACTGGGTGAGCCGGTGGCTCTATCACGGTCTGCATTCGCTCGATTTCCCGTGGCTCTACAACTACCGCCCGCTGTGGGACATCGTCGTCATCACCTTGATGCTCGGAGGCACGGCGTTGTGCGTGACATCGCTGGTGCTGACGTGGCGCGTGCTGAAGCGCAAGGTCGCGGCGGTGGTGCGCACCCGTTTGAATACCCCTAACGAAGATCTGGCCATCGAGGCCTAGAGGAGTGGTGATTTCATGGGCAAGGCAATAGGCATAATGCTGGCGGCGCTGTTGATATGCGCCGCCGAGACCGCGGCGCAGCAGCGCTCGCTCTCGGGAACGGTCCGGGACTCGAGCGGCGTGGTTCCCGGCGCAACGGTCACGCTGGCGTCAGCGGGCACGCAGGTCGCGACAACGACGACAGACCAGTCCGGAAATTATCGGTTCGCCGAACTCCCGGCTGGCAGCTTCGAACTGTCGGTGTCGTTGCGAGGGTACGAGACCGTGACCCGCAACGTCGTGCTGGGGCCCGACACTCCTGCCGTGGACGTGGTGCTGGCGGTGGGGCGCGTGACCACGTCGGTGAGCGTCACGGCGACCGCCGGCAAGGCGACGGCGACGCGGCTTCCGGTCCCCGACACCGATGTGCCAGCCCAGGTCAGCACGATTCCGCAGGAACTGATCCTGCAGCAGGGGCTCAACACGGTGGGCGATGCCTTGAGAAACGCCTCGGGCGTTCAGGCTATCCGCTGGTACGGCGTCTACGAGCAGTACACCATCCGCGGCTTCTTCGACGCCGATCGCGACGGCTTCAACGCCGTGATGATCGACGGCATGCGCCGCAACGGAAATCGATCCGCGACGCAGGCCAACAACGTGGATGCGATCGAAGTGCTCAAGGGGCCAAGCTCCATCCTCTATGGACGTGGCGCGCTCGGCGGCAGCATCAACATCATCCGCAAGAAGCCGCAGGCCGTTCGTTCAGGCGACGTGTTCTACCGCGGCGGCCGGTTCAACACGCACCAGTTCGCCCTCGGGACGACGGGGCCCGTCGGGAACCGCGAGAACCTGATGTACCGCGCCGATCTGAGCGTCGAGGCGAGCGACGGCTGGCGTGATGCCGGTGCGAATCGCCTCAACGTGGCGCCGTCGCTCACATGGCTGATCAACCCGAGGGCCCGGCTCACGCTGCACCAGGTGTTCGTGCGCGACCGCTTCGACGGCGACGGCGGAGTGCCGCTGAACATCATCGACCTCCCGGATTTCCGGCGTGATGCCAATTTCCGTCTGCCGCAGGACCGCGTACTGGTCGAGGACTCGCAGACGCTGGCGCTGTTCACCGGCAATCTGGCATCCGGATGGACTGTGCGCAACTCCCTCAGCGTGCAGCGGACCAGCGACAAGTATTTCGTCACTGAAGGCGTCTACGGGAGCCCCGACGAGAACCTCGTCTACCGGGAACCGCTCGACTTTCATCACACGCGGCGGCCGGCGCAGAACCAGGCGGAAGTCGTCGGCCGTCTTACCGGTGCCGGCACACACAACCTGCTGTTCGGCTACGAATTTCACCGCGACAAGTACCGGACCGAGGTGACCGCGGGCGACGATCCCGACTGTATCTGCGGCTACTGGTGGACCACGATTCAGCCCATGGACATCACCACGATGGCAGAGACGCAGGGGCCGCTCGACATCGACACCATCGCTCGAACGACCTTCGTCAACGATCGGACACACGCGTTCTACCTCCAGGACCAAATCGACCTCACGCCGCAGATCAAGCTCAATCTCGGCTACCGGGCGGATAACTATGAGCGGGACGTCACGCGGGTCGGTGGTTTCCCATTTACTCCGCAGCACCGTGAGCAGACGGCACACTCATATCGTGCGGGCGTCGTCTTCGCGCCCCGCTACGACCAGCAGTTCTACTTCGCGACCTCGAGCTCGTTCACGCCGGTCAATACTGTTCCCGCGGACGGATCGCAGCTCGAGCCGAGCACGGCGCGCAACTATGAGGTCGGCCACCGCTGGCAGGGATGGAACGGCCGGGTCGATACGACCGCGGCTGTCTACTATCTGGTCCGGAACAACGTGACGATTCAGCAGTCGGTCATCAACTTCATTCAGGTCGGCGAGCAGAACTCCAAGGGCCTGGACGTGGACGTCAACACCGATCTCGGCGGCAATGCGTTTTTGGTCTTCAACTACGGGCTGTCCGTCCCGAAGTTCTCGGAAGGCACGCTCGACGGCAAGACACCGCGGTTCGTGCCGAAGCACAACGTCAATCTGTGGCTGCGGAAGGACTTCTCCGGCGGGTTCAATGCCGGCTTCGGCCTGCGCTATCTGGCGTCGCAGTTCGGCGACAACGCCAACACTCAGCGGCTCGACGATTACACGATTTTCTCTGGTGCCATCGGGTATCGCACACCGGGCTGGGACTGGACCGTGAATGCCGAGAACCTGTTCAACAACGACGACTACTTCCTCCCGGGTCACTTCGGAAACAACGCGTTTCCCGGTCAGCCGATCAACGTCACGACGACGCTTCGGCTGAAGTGGAGGTAACACCTGGTCGATCGGCCAGTCGCCGCCGCAACGCCAGCGCACTCACCAGCATCAGCGTGCCCAGCACGCCGATGAATGGCAGTGCGCTCGCCGTCGCGGGCAGCGCCCGCTGATCTCCGGCTCTCCGATCTCCGCTGGTTCCGACCGCGCCCGGCTCGTTCGCGCCGCTGCGGGCGAGCGCGCCGGTGGCGGAATCAAGGTAATAGGACGATGCCCCCGACAGTTTGTGGCCCGAGTCCATCGTGATGGAGTCCGCATTGGCGAACAGCGACCCATTCCCTGCCTGCCAGCCTCGCATGATGACGTGCTGGCCGATTGGGAGCGTCGTTTCGGACCAGCGATTCGCGAGCTCGACCCTACTGGCGAGTTCGACCTTCCAACTCGCCGTCTTGCCGTCCTGATCCTTCACCTCGAGGTAGAGGTAGGCATGCGGGTTCGTCAACTCGACTTTGGTGACAATCCCGTCAAGGGTGATCGGCTTGTTCGCGTCGAAGTCGGCCGAAAAGGCATGATGTCCCAGCGCCGCGCCGGCGCTCAGCAGCAGCCCGGCGGCCGCGCCAATGAAGCTGCGGATTAACGACATGGGATTGCTCTCCTTTGCTCATTTGAAGGGTGCAATCCCATCGCCAGTGCTGAAGAACGCTTCAGGCACTCGGTGACGCCGGAGGACGAAATGGCAGTGAGAGCGTGTCTCGGCATCGCGGTGGGCGTGATGGTCTGGCTTGGTGCGTC
>JBOGIQ010000180.1:0-11804 GCA_050742535.1 Vicinamibacterales bacterium
GTTCATGAGGGCGGTAGTCGCCGCCTCGCGGAGAACCCTGTGCACGACTGGAGAGTTGAGCGCGGGGTGTTTGCTCGTGACGGTCGCCGTCCCGATCGTGAACGTCCGGAACGCCGAGAAGTCCACATCCTCGTCGATGAGCACGACGTGGTCATCGGCGAGAACACGGCCGGATATCAGGACGAGGACAACAGCACACCCCAGCCCAATTGCTCGCATGTCGCGGATTCTACGCGATGCGGCCGGCGCTGAGGTGGTATCGTTCGCGACCGATGGTGGACAGCAAGCTGATACAGGCCGTGCGTCCCGCCGTCGCGTCTGACATTCCCGGGATCCAGCGCGTTCGCGCATCCGTGAAAGAGAATCGCCTGATCTCAACGACGATCAGCGACGAGGATGTCCGGATGGCGATCGAGGAAACGGGCCGTGGCTGGGTCGTCGAGGAAGATGGGCAAGTCGCCGCGTTCGCGATCGGGAACGCAACCACGGGCAACATCTGGGCGCTCTTCGTGCGGCCGCAGTCCGAGCGGTGCGGCTACGGCAGGCAGCTTCACGACGTGATGATCGACTGGCTTTTTGCTGCCGGCCTGGATCGGCTCTGGCTCACCACGGAACCCGGAACGCGCGCGCGGCGTTTCTACGAAGCCGCTGGATGGACGCTGGCGGGGACGACCGATCAGGGCGAACTACGTTATGAGAAGCAGCGCCCCTGAGTGTTACACTCGTCGGCGACTGCGTATCATGCGACCTCCTACCTCCTACCTCCTATCTCCTATCTCCTACCTCCGATCAAGGATCCGATTAACGATGTTGTTCGCCGCGATGGCGATTGTGGTGGCCGGGTGCGGCCGCCAGCAGGAGCAGCAGGCGTCGTCCGAATCGCCTGCCGCATCGCCGGCGCCGGCCGCGGCACCGGCGCCACCGCCGGTCATGGTCGGCGCGCGGGAAATCTCCGGCTACGTCTTCGAGGACAAGAACCGAAACGGACAGTTCGACACCGGTGACGAGCGTCTGGGATCCGCGACCGTGCTCGTCACGAACCCGTCGGCCACCAGACGGCTGCACAACACCACGACGGACGCGTCGGGGAGTTTCCGCTTCGGCGATCTTGCCGACGGCGAGTATCGAGTCAGCGTGCTCGTCCCGGACGGCTTCGATCGCACCAACGACGATTCATTCAGCGTGACGGTGCTGGGGAATCAGCCGATGGCCGAAGTGCACTTCGGCGTCGCCCGTCGTTAGGCCCTCGTCGCCCCATCTGCGCGCATTTTCGCGCAGCCAGAAATGTCCGCGCGCTGACGCGGATGGCGAAGCCGCGCCTGTCGTCACGACGGCCTCACCGCGCGAATGCGCCGCTTTCTCTCGCGTTTTCACGCGGCCCTTTTCTTGCTACTTGCGCATCCGAGGATCACATTATGAGACGCGCGCAAGTACTGCGGTTCGCCGCGATGTTACTGGTCGTCCTGACAGTCGCGTGCGGCGACGACGCCGCGGACGACAGCCTCACAGGTCCGTCGGCCGGGGACCCGGGAATCAGCAATCAGACGGATGATTTCCAGTTCAATCTGCCGAACGTCACGGGCTATTCGACCTTCGGAGGGTATGCCTGGCGGAACACCGGCACCAGGGCAAGAGTGACGCAGTCCAGCTCCATCTCCTCCGGCACCGGCACGTTGATCGTCCGCGACGCCGGCGGCCGCATCGTCTACCAGGCGAACCTTGGCGGTGGTGGCACCACGACGACGGAGACCGGTCCGACGGGCGAGTGGAGAATCGAGGTCTCGCCATCGAACGTGACCGGAACCATCAACTTCCGGGTGCAGAAGGACTGAACGAGACTCGTTGGCTGGTTGGATAGTTGGATCGTTCGTAGTTATCAGCTCTGAACTACCAACCACCAACCACCAACCACCAACGCTACTTGCTGGCCGGTGCGTTCGAGTTCTGCACGAAGGTCGTCCCATCGGTTCCCCTGACCAGCAGGCCGTGGAACGGACCCGTGCCGGACAGCGGGGCGGTCGTGCTGCCGACGTAAATCAGCCGCTTTCCGTCGCGCATGCTGAGCCCGACCGACCCCTCGTCATACAGCCCCAATGTCAGCCCTTCCTGCCCGCGTGCGGAATCGAGTCCGAGTACGACGCGCTTCTGTCCATTGACGTTCAACAGCCCATAGCCCGATCGCTCGAACCCTTGTTCGTCATTGATGACGAATCCTGTGGACGGGCCAATTCGCTTCCCGATGTTGGGATCGGGTACCGGATCGCCGACCGCGACGCGATCGAAGCCGTTTTCGTCGAGGATGACGATGCCGTTGGTCGAGTGACGATAGTCCTTGTAGAAGCCCATGTACTGTTCGAGATTGGGATACCGCGGGCCCCATATCTTTCGCACGCGTGCGTCGTCCGTGCGAACGCGGTTCGCGGCGGCCGGGATCGGAGCGCCAATCAGGATCCGTTCGCGGCCCGACTCGTCCTCGATGATGATCCCCCGCGTTCTGATCACACGCTCGCCGGACTGGGCGTGGGCGGACGGAAGGAACATCTGCAGGGCAACGGAGGTCGCCAGTGCCGCGAGCAACACTCCGACCAGAGTTTTGAGGCCGGCGACCTGCCGCTCCAGCCGGTCGAACGCCTCATGAATGTCCGTGTTCATCATGCACCTCACGAGCGGAACCATAAAAACCGGGGAAGGGAACAGGTTCCCGTGATTATGCCGGGCGAATCAAGCTAAACCGTCGCGTCAGAACTCGATGACCAGCCCGCCGGAGGGAACGATCGGCATGAGCGATTCCATCGTCCCGAACACGCGTCCGCGGCGATCGACCGAGTACGCCGAGTTTCGAACGTTGGTGTGATTGAGGACGTTCGCCACGTCCACAAACACCACGAGTCGGCGGCCCGACCAGTTGAACGCGCGATCGGCACGAACGTCGAGGCGTGAGTAGGCGGGCAGGCGCACTGCGTTCCGCTCGCCGGTGAGACCGAAAAACAGCGGACGGCCGTCAACCACGGGGACCGCTCCCAGCACCGCCGATGGCGCGCCGATGTAACCGCCGATCGGATAATTCGAGCCGTATCTGTATCGCGCGCTCAGGCTCGACCGGCTCGACAGCCGATGGCTTCCATACAGCGTGAGGGTATGCCGTTGGTCGGCGTCGGCCCAGAAACGTTCGCCCGTTGCGGTCCGGGTATATCTGAGGCGACCAAAACCGTACGCAGCCCAGCCGGTCAATCCCTGGGTCGCGTCCCGCCGCAGGACGATCTCCATGCCGTGCCCATCACCACTGAGTGCGTTTACCCACGCGGCGGTTGGCGCAGCCGGCTGAATCGAGCCGTCCGCCGCCAGCCGCGTCTCGAGATCCGGTCTCCACAATACGTCGGTCTCACGGCGCCGGTAGACGTTGACGAGGAGGTGTGTCTCATGGCCGATCGACTGATCGAGCCCGGCGTCCAGGTGCAGCGCACGCTCCGGTCGCAGGCCGGCGCCGGCGTTGAGTCCGTGCACGTGCTCGAGATCGGGGAACTGGCGATACACACCGCTGCCGGCGCGCACCCGCGTGTGTGTGCCGGCACGGACCTCGAGAGTGGCCCATGGCGAGGCGGTGGCTGTGTCGGTGAGCGCCCAACGGTCGACACGGCTGCCGACGATGACGGTCATGCGCGATCCACTGCCGAGTCGAATCTGTCCGTACGCAGACGCCGCGGAGGCGTGTTCATCGTAGGCGTTCAACGCGCCCCGGGGACCTGCCGGCGACAGCTCACGGACGGTCTCGCTGCGGCCGGCGAGGCGCACAGCGTCACCGCCGAACTCGACGAGCAGGTGGGGCGTCACTGCCAGCGACGCATCCGCTCGCCATCCCAGCTCGGACGATCGCGCGGCATCGAGCGCCGCGCCGTCACGATTGTCATTGTCGAAGCGCAGGCCGGTGGAATAGACGCGTTGCGTGATTGCGAGACGGTCGTTCGGAAGGTACCGCCACGCCACTGATGTGAACCACGCACGGCTGATGCCCGTCCTGATCTCGTCGACGCCGATATCAGGATCGCCTTCCTCGAACGCGCCACGGCCAACGAGGGTCGTCATCGATACCGTGTGCCGTGGCGTGAGGTCGTAGGTGACTTTGGCCTGCGTGTCGACGAAGCTGAAGACGAACCCCGCGTCAGGATCGATTCTCCTGATCACGTAGTCCAGGTAGCTTCGGCGGACCGAGACGAGCCACGACCCCTGTTCGCGGGCGAACCCCCCTTCGCCGAGAAACGTCGCGCTCGTGCCGCTCAGGCCGGCACGCGCGTGGAACCGATCCCGCCGGCCCTCACGGGTCACGAGATCCACCTCGGCCCCCAGGCGGCGTCCGGTCCGCTGTGGATAGCTGCCAGGCAGCAGGGACACAGCGGCCAGCGTGTCGCTGTTGATCATCGCGATCGATCCGCCGTCGGAGATGCCGTTGACCGCGTGCATCACATGACGTGTCGGCACACCGTCCACGACGAGGTTGATGGAACGGAACGGGCTGCCGCGAACGGCGAACTCACTGTAGAAGTCGTCGGTCGCGGTCGCGGACGGCAGCGCCTGGATCGCACGGAGCGGATCGTCGAGGACCGCGCCGCGCAGGTTTTCGAGTTCGCGTCCGTGCAGCGACGTGCCTCCAGCGACCGAGTCGGCGTCGCCGGAGGCAGATCCCGAGACGCTCACCTGTGCGGTATACGCCCCTGCTCCTTCCGACAGGCGAATCGTCATCTCGATCGGTGCGGCAGTGGCCTCCACACCGGTGCGCAGGAGGGCGTATCCAATCACCGACGCGATGATGGCGTGCCGTCCCCGCGGCACCATCATCGTGAAGCGCCCATCGGCATCGGTTGGGGCGGCAGGCGGCTGGCCTTCGACGTCGACGAGCACGCCTGCAATCGGTCGTTCGGTGCGATCGTCGATGACGATCCCGCTGACGGCGACCGCCGGAGGCGGCTGGAGGTTCGTTTGCGACTGTGCGGGGATGGCAAGCGACAACGCGACGGCGGCAAGAACGGGAACGCTCCTCACAGCTGACTCTCCCTGAGCAGCGATGCCCCCGCATCAATCGCACGTGATGTGGTGCATTAGAACACGTCTCAACCTCCAAGGACGACCGACCCGAGCCAGAGATAGGTCACCAGCGTGACCAGGTCCGTACTGGCGAGGACCAGCGGGCCGGCCGCAATCCGTGGGTCCGCCTTGCAGGCGCGGACGATCGTCGGCAGGAGTACGCCGAAGAAGCACGCGGCAAGGATCGCCGCCGAGATCGCACCGCCGATCACCAGGGCGCCCATCACGTCCCGTCGCCACGCCAGCACCGCGAGCCCCACAATCGCCGCCGCGCTGAGTCCGAGGAGGATCGCCGTTCGCGTTTCCCTCCAGAGAGCCGCCAGCACGCGCCGCGGCCGAAGCGCCTCGTCCGACAGGCTCTGCAGCGTGAGCGTCGCCGACTGCATGCTGACGCTCTCGGCCAGCGCCAGGACGACCGGGATGAAGAGGGCAAGCACGACGACCTGCTGCAGGAGCTCCTCGAATTGCGACGCGATGAACGCGCACAGCAGTCCACCGCTGATGTTCGAGAGCAGCCAGGGAAACCGATCGAGGTACGACGTCCACGGCGTTCCCATCGACGTCGCATGAACGCCGAGCAGTTGAAAGATTTCGTCGTAGGTCTCCCGGGCCACGCTGATGATCTGATCGCTGAACAGGGCGACATCCACTGTTCCTGCGAGCGTCCCGTCGTCGTGGATGACGGGAAACGCCTTGAGCTTGCGGCTGGCGAAATACTCGCTGGCCACGAGCACGGTTGCCCAGTGAGGAATGGCGATGACGCCGGGAGTCATCACCTGCGCAACGCGTTCGTCAAGCGCCGCCGTCAGCAGGTAGCGGGCGGAGACGACGCCGGCCAGCCGATCGTTCTCGTCCAGCACGTAGAAGTACGCACTGTTGCGCGCCGACGCAACCGCGCGAATGGCGGCGTGGGCGTCGGAAATGATTTGCGTCGTTCGAAGGACGACCGGTACCGCGCGTACCAATGGCAGGACAGGGTCGTGCAAATTGCCGGCATTTAATGTCTGGCGCACATCAGGATTGTCTACCGAAGATCGTCACCGCGACGTCTTTCGTCACACCTTCGGCTGGCGCATCGGTGCCGAGGCGCGCATAATCTCCCCAGCGCACATCCTTCCGGTTTGGAGCGATCCCGTTCACTGTGTCCCCAGTCACTGTCCTCATCACTGAAGACTTCGCCCCGTTCCGTGAATTCGTGTGCCGCGAGCTGCAGCGGCGGCCGGGGTTCGAGCTGGTGACCGTTGCGGACGGACGTGCTGCGGTGCAGAAAGCCGAGGAGCTGCGGCCGGCGGTGATTCTGCTCGATATCGGGCTGCCCGAACTGGACGGCCTGACCGCCGCCCGACACATTCGCTCGCGCTGTCCGGAATCCCGCATCGTGTTCCTGACCCAGGAGTCGTCGGCTGACGTGGTGCACGAGGCGCTGACGCTCGGCGCGAACGGATATATCGAGAAAACGCGTGCCCTCTATGTGCTGCCGACCGTGGAAGCGATTCTGGAGCATCGGTCGAATGGCCAAGGGCGGCCGGGCGATCACGCGGCGGCGCCGCATGACCATCACGTCCAGTTCTCGAGAGATGATTCGACGCTGCTCGACGGCATCGACCGTTTCGTCGGTCCGGCGCTCGCCGCCGGGGAGCCCGCCATCCTGTTCGTGACCAGACCGCACTGGAATGCCCTGATCGGCCGCCTGTGCCGGCGGGGCGTCAACGTCGATCGCGCCGTCGAGCGTGGAACGCTGACGTACTTCGACGCCGAGGAGGTCGTGTCTCACATGCTCGCGAACGGCGTCAAGTCGTGCGTGCCATTGTTCCTTCGCGCCATCGAATCAGCCTGCACGATGGCGCGGGCCGGACAGCGCGTGGCCGTGTTCGGCGAGGTGGTGTCGCTGCTGTCTGCGTCCGGGCGCGTCGATGCGGCCGTCGAGCTCGAGCGGGCCGGCAACGAGATGCTCCGCACGTGGCCGATCGAAATCATGTGTGCCTATCCGCTGCTGCCCCTCGACAGCGGAACAGAGTTCAAGAACATCTGCGCGCAGCATACCGCTGTGGTGATCCGCTGACCGGGGAGGATTATGGCGTTCATCGGCACGCACGTTCTGATCTATTCCTCCGACGCCGAGGCCACGCGCGCCGCCCTGCGCGACGTCTTCGGTTTCGCGAACATCGACGCCGGCCAGGGGTGGCTGATCTTCGCTCTTCCTCCGGCGGAGCTCGGCATTCATCCGGTTGACCATCCCGGCGCGAAGGCCGGTGATCACGCGATGTCGCTGATGTGCGACGACATTCACGCGGCCGTGCGTGACCTGCGCGGCAAAGGCATTCAGGTGAAGGGTGAACCGGAAGATCACGGCTATGGCATCACCGTCATGGCGACGCTGCCGGGTGGTGTCGACATCCAGGTCTACGAACCGCGCCATCCGCTGGCGATCTCACCGGCCCGGTGATCGGTTCGCCACTGGTCGCGTGGTGGATCGCGCATGTTGCGTTCTGGGTCCTGCTCGCACTGGCCGCCCGCGATCGGCGATGGTGGACCATCGGCATCGTCGGCGTGCTGTGGGGTGTCGGCTACGTCGCCTCTGGCCAGGTTGCTTCGCTGGCGCTGTTTTTCATGCCCTATGTCGCCGTACTCGACATCGCGCTCGTCTTCGTCGTCCTGAAGCGTGATATCCGTTTCGGGTGAAGATCTCCGTTGTTGTTCCCGCATTCAACGAGGAACGTCTGTTGCCGCAGTCGCTCGCCGCCATCGGCACTGCCTCGTCTGCGTTCGCATCGGCAGGCTGGACGACCGAGCTGATCGTCTGCGACAACAACTCGACCGATCGGACAGCGGAACTCGCCGTGGCAGCCGGCGCCATCGTCGTCTTCGAGCCAATCAACCAGATCGGCCGGGCGCGCAACAGCGGTGCCGCGCGTGCAACAGGCGACTGGCTGCTGTTCGTTGACGCCGACTCGTTTCCGACGCGAGAGCTGTTCGCGGATGTCGTGACGGTGATCAGCAGCGGCACGTGCGTCGCCGGCGGATCGACCGTGCGCGTGGATCTCAAAGGGGTCGTCTATGCCGCCGGGGTCGGCTGGTGGAACGTCCTCAGCCGGACGTTCAAGTGGGCCGCGGGTTCGCTCATCTTCTGCGAGACGGCCATGTTTCGTGAGATCGGCGGCTTCACCGAGCGACTGTATGCCGCGGAAGAAATCGATCTGTTCCGGCGTCTCAAACGGCTGGCGCGGAGACGCCGGCGCTCAATCGTGATCCTCCATCGTCATCCGCTGCTCACGAGCGCGCGCAAGGCACACCTCTACACCACTCCCGAAATGCTGCGCTTCTGGGGCCGCACGCTGCTGTCCGGAGGGCGGACGTTCCGCAATCGTGAAGGAGCGTTCCCTTGGTACGATGGGAGGCGATAAGAACAGGCCTCAGGGATCAGGGATCAGGGATCAGGGATCAGGGGGAATCTTGAGTATCGGCTTGCCCAAGGACGGTGAGTACGCGCCGGCGTTCGAGCGATATGTCGCACGCGTGCGCGCGATCAGTCAACCGCTCGAGGAGCTGTCGGCGCAGCGCGCTCGAGTACTGGCCCGTCTGTCGCCGCTGACCGAGGAGCAGGCGCAGTTCCGCTACGCCCCTGACAAGTGGAGCGTGAAGGATCTGGTCGGTCACATGTGCGACACGGAGCGCATCTTTGCGTATCGGCTCCTCCGCATCGGGCGCGGTGACACGACCCCGTTGCCCGGGTTCGAGGAGAACGACTACGCCCGCGCCGCCGGCGCGCATCAGCGGCAGTTCAACGGCTTGCTGGCCGAATGGACCCTCATCCGTGACGCGACGTCTGCGCTCGCCTCGAGTCTGCCCGACGCTGACTGGACCAACCAGGGGACGGCAAACGACGCGCCAACGACGACGCGCGCACTGCTGTACATCGTTCTTGGTCACACAGAGCATCACCTCGCCGTGCTCGGGGATCGCTATCGTGTTTGATCGGGTATTCTTTCCGCCTACGCGCCGCGGAGTCTTCTCGCGCTTCGGCGGACAGGCCGGGGGTTCTTATATGAAACGAATCATCATCACGTGCGTGGCGAGCGCAGTCATCGTCGCCGCCTCGCTGAGTTCGCCTGCGGCGCAGGGTGGTGGACGTGGCGGTGGCGGACGTGGCGGTGCGGGGATGAAGCCTTCGGCGCTTCGCGCGATACCTGCCGAGACCACGGCGGCCAAATACAAGGACGCGAGCTGGCAGGCGCCGCGTACACCGTGGGGCCATCCGGATATTCAGGGCACCTGGTCGAGCGACGACATGCGGGGCATTCCGCAGGAGCGCAACGCGAACCAGGGCACTCGCGAAACGTTGACCGCCGAGGAATTCGCGCAGCGCGCCGGGAACGACGAGGCCGGACGCAATCGCGCTGTGAACCAGGAAACCTTCCTGCGCAACGAGTTCGGTATCCGCACCTTCGGGTTCACGTCGCTGATGATCGAACCCGCGAATGGGCGGCGCCCGGCGCTGACGGCAAAGGCGCAGGCGCGCGTGAAGGCGCTGGCAGGCGTCGGCACCTTCGGCACCCGGCCGCTCAACAGCTTCGAAGACTTCTCGCTCTACGACCGCTGCATCACCCGCGGCGTCGGAAGCGTCGGCCCCGCCATCTACGGCAACGGCCTGCGCATCGTCCAGAGCCCGAACGAAGTCGTCGTCACCTACGAGATGATTCACGATTCGCGGGTGATCTACCTCGATGGCCGCCCGCGCGTGGCGTCGAAGCTGACGCAGTGGCTCGGCGATTCCCGCGGCCGCTGGGAAGGCGAGACGCTCGTCGTCGAAACGACGAACTTCTACGAACGCGGGCCGAACGTCTTCGGCGTGCCGCCGAGCCCGACGACGAAGCTGACCGAATGGTTTACGCGCATCGACCCGCAGATGGTGGAGTACAAGGCGCGTGTCGAGGATCCCGAAATGGTCGCGGCGCCATTCACGCTGCGGTGGGTCATCACGACGCAGCCCGATTACCCCGAGGTCTACGAGTACAGCTGCCACGAGGGCAACACCGCGGTCGAGCACGGGCTGCGCAGCGAGCGCATCTACGATCAGGAAGAGGCGGAGCTCCGGGCGCGGGGTCTGCCGGTCCCACCGCGTCCGACGCGGATGGAGGTCTATGGCGCTCCGGATCGCAGCCTGCCGGTGCGCGACGTCAATTCGCAGCCGCTGAAAAAATAGATCGTCATTCGTCGTGTCCGCTGGATCGTCGTAGTGTCCGCCTTCAGGCGGACCTCGGGCTTATCGCGATTTCACCACCAGCCTGGGCGGATCGCCGTCCGCGCGTGTGACGTCCACGCCGAACTGCTCCTGGATCGATTCCCTCAACAGTGCCGGAACTCGCTCGGGGCCGTCTACCGGCGGCAGCACGATCCAGAAGTCGTAGCGGGTGTCCGCGTGCTGGATGTGTGGAGCATCGAGCGAGACTCGCGCCTCGTCCGATCCCCATGCGTGCGCGACGATCTGCGCCAGCGTGAAGCCGTAGGCGCGCCAGGCCTGACCGGCGTGCTGGATCCACCGCTCCTGCGCGGGTGAGTAGCGCGAGAAGACAATGTGCACGACGTGAGAAGGCATGAAGTCCGGAACAGCGGGAGCATCGGCGCGAACGACGGCCACCGGCTCGACGACGGACTCGATGTGGGTGGTGAAATCCTCCTCGGCGTCGCCAGCCAGCGCCGGCTTTTCGTTCAGCAGCCGAACGATGTCGTCGCGGACGGTTTGCAGCCGCATTCCTTTCTCCATCAGGACGGATGCCGCCACGCTGCCTTCCTCGCGCAGGAGACCGAGCAGCAGGTGCTCGGTGCCGATGTAGTTGTGCAGCAGACGGTCGGCTTCTTCCGCGGCAAAGGCGAGCACGCGCTTCGCTTCGGCGCTGAAGGGCATTTCGACTGATGTCGAGATCTTCTTGCGGAAGACCGTCCGCTGTTCGATCTCTCTGCGGACGGCCTCGAACGACACGTGCGCACGCGCGAAGATCCTGCCGGTCACACCTTTACCCTCGCGCAGCAGACCGAGGAGCAGGTGCTCGGTTTCAATCGAGACGCTTCCGAGCTGGCTGGCTTCGTAGCGTGCGAAAAAGAGGACGCGCCGCGCGCGTTCGGTGTAGCGTTCGAACATAATGTGGGTCCGCCTGAAGGCGGACACTACGACGGAAGGTAATCGAAGCCATGTTCGATCTCAATCGCCGCGACTTTCTCGCTCTTGCCGCCGCCCCGGTGCTGCTGCCGCAACGCGCCGTTTTCGCTCAAGGAGCTGCAGGGAAGGCTCCGCCGCTGCCTCGTCTGGGAAGCGGCCTGATGGTCTGCATGCACCAGGCGAGCTCGGAGCGCTTCGACTTCCGCACGGCGATGGAAGGCTACGCCAAGGCTGGCGTCCGGCTGGTCGAGCCGAACCTGCTCAAGGTGCGCGAGTTCGCGCAGAAGGAGGGCGGTCCGGCGGCGGCCGAACGGCTGCTCGATGATCTCGGGCTGCTTCCGGCATCGACGAGCAACCAGCTCTTCCTGATGGAACCCGGCGAGCAGCGCCTCAAGAGCATCGAGGAGCTGAAGTGGAAGGTCGAGATGATCCAGGCCATCGGCGCCGATCGGATCGTCACGCCCTCGGCAGGCACGGGCAATTACACGGAGGACGACTACAAGCGCGGCGTGGACAACATGCGCGAGGCGGCCGAGATCGCGAAGCCGTTCGGCGTGACGCTGATGCT
>JBOGIQ010000181.1:0-11713 GCA_050742535.1 Vicinamibacterales bacterium
GCCACCACCTCCACATCCCCGTCCCGGCGCAGCACCGTGATTCCCACATCATGCGCGTGGCGGGTGAGGAGCAGGTCGACGCTGGCGTCGACGACGCGCAGGTTGACGATGCGCAGCCACTCCAGTTCGGCGGGCAGAATCCCGCGGACGAACGACACCTGCCGGGCGGTGCCGTTCACATGGATGCCAAGGCAGGACTGGAGGAGGAGGAAGACCGCGGCGGCGGCCCACGACTGCGGCGCGCAGGCCACTGGATAGAGGGTGGGGAAACCGCCCGGCCGGCGGTGGAATCCACAAATCAGCTCCGGCAGGCGATGCAGTTCGACCATCCGACTCAAATCGAACGTCGCGCTCAGCAGCCGCAGCGCGTGCGTCGTCAGGCCGTAGCGCGCAAATCCGGCGGCGACGACCGCGGTGTCGTGCGGCCACACCGAGCCGTTGTGGTACGACATCGGGTTGTAGCGCGACATCCCCGCTTCAACGGTACGCACGCCCCAGCCGCTGAACGAGGCGTCGCTCATCAGCGTGTCCGCGACGATACGCGCGCGCGGCGGCGGCACGATGCCGGAGAACAGGCAGTGCCCGGCGTTGGACGTGCGCACGCGGCACGGCTGCTTCTTGCCGTCGAGCGCCAGCGCGTAGGTGCCGAGGTCCTCGCACCAGAATGCGCGCTCGAAGCGCTCCTGGATCGCTGCCGCACGGCCCGCCCATCGCTTCGCCAGCTTCTGATCGCCGCGTGCCGTGGCCAGCCGCGCCGCGCCGTTCCACGCCGCGTAGGCATAGCCCTGAATCTCGCAGAGGGCGATCGGCGGCTCCGCGAGCTGGCCGTCGTGATGGAAGACCGAGTCCCATGAGTCCTTCCAGCCCTGCTGGATCAGCCCGGTCCCGCTGCGGCGCGCGTACTCGATGAAGCCGTCGCCGTCCACGTCGCCGTACTTGTCCATCCACTCGAGCGCGGCCTGAATGTGGCGCCAGAGCCGTTCGATCAGATCGGCGTCGCCCGTGCGATCGAAATACGCCGCCGCCAGCATCACGAAGAGCGGCGTCGAATCGGCGCTCCCGTAGTAGCGGCCGAACGGGATTTCGCCGAGCGCGGCCATCTCGCCGTCGCGCATTTCGTGCAGGATTTTTCCCGGCTGGGCGTCCTGCTCGTCGCGCCTGGCGGTGGCCTGCGTCTCGGCGAGGAACGTGAGGACACCGCGGGCGATCTGCGGCGCCAGCCACAGCAGCTCCAGTGCCGTCAGGATGCCGTCGCGTCCGAAGGGCGTGCTGAACCACGGGATGCCGGCGTACGGATACGGGCCGTACGGCGTCTCCGTCACCATCATCTGCAGATCCGCGAACGACCGCCGTACCCACTGGTTGAAGGCCTGATTGGAGCTGGAGACCTCACAGCCATCGACGGCCAGCTCCTTCGAGCGCCTCTGCTCGACGATCTCCTCGACGCGCGCGAACGCGCGCTTCTCGTCGGCCACTTCGCAGACGACCGCGATTTCGATTTCGGTCCATTCGTGCTGGTCGAGCGGCACGAGGAAGAACCAGCCGCCGTTGTCGCGGCGGTCCGGCTCGCGCAGCACGCGCAGGCGGGTGCGCCGCACGACGCCGTCGAGCCCGCGATAGCGGAGCGACGCCGATCCGTCCCGCACGATGGTCGGCAGCATTTCGCCGCGTCGCGGCCGGCGCGATCCGCGCACCTCGAAGACGTCGGCGAAATCCGATTCGAAGCGGATCCAGATTGGCACCTCGATCGGCCGCAGCCCGTGGTTCGCGATCCGCACGCGATCGACGGCGGTGCCGTTGCCGAGCACGCGCGATCGGAACAGGTGCAGGACGCCGCGTTCGAGCACGACGTGGCCGTCGCGCACGATGTCCGGATTGGTCAGATCGGCGGAGAAGACCGTGTTGTCGTCGGCAATCGTGGAGCTCAGAAGAAGCGGCTGGCGGTTGCCGAGGAGCAGCTCCAGCCGCGACAGAAATCTCGTGCCGGCGTGAAAGAGGCCGTACGAGCCCGGCGGGCCCGCCATGATGTCGCCGTGTGGATCGAAGACGGCGAAGCTGTCGCCGTGCTTGAGGACGCGCAGCGGGGCGGATTTCTCCGCCTCGCTGATGATGGCGTATTGCTCCTCGATCTTCAGGATCTCGGACGGCATCACGATACTCCCGTCAGCATCGGCCTCGATCGCCGGTCCGACAGCAGTCGCTCGTAGAGCGACAGGTAGTCGGTCGCCATGCGCGTGACGTTGAAGCGGTGCTCGAAGACCGCGCGGCAGGTGTGGCGATCGAGCCTGCCCACCGCGCGCGTGGCGGCAATCGCGTCCTCCACGCTGTCCACGATGAAGCCGGTGACGCCGTGCTCGATGACTTCCTCGACCGAACCGCCGCGGAACGCCACCACCGGGACGCCGCACGCCAACGCTTCGATCATCACCAGGCCGAACGGCTCCGGCCAGTCGATGGGGAAGAGCAGCGCCGAGGCGTTGCCGAAGAATTCGTTTTTCTGCGTCTCGTCGATTTCGCCGATGTATTCGACGAGCGGGTGGTCGAGCAGGTGGTGGATCTCGCGCTCGAAGTAGTCGCGATCGGCGGGATCGACCTTGGCGGCAATCCGCAGCCGCCGGCCGACCGCGGTGGCAATGGCAATCGCGCGATCGACGCGTTTTTCCGGAGAGATCCGGCCGACGAACGCCAGGTAGTCGCCCGGGCCGGGATGAAATCGCAGCAGGTCGAGCGGCAGGCCGTGGGGGATCGTGGCGGCCCAGCCGGCGTCGGGAAGCGGCTCGCGCTGCGCATCAGAAATTGACACGACCGGGATGTCGTCGAACTCGGCATACAGCGGCACGAGCTCAGGGATATCGAGCCGTCCGTGCAGCGTGGTCACGTGCGCGACCGGCAGTCGACGAGACGAGGGGAAGTGAAACTGCGAGATGTGAAAGTGAATGACGTCGAACTCATCCGCGGACTGGATGACCTGCTCGAGCATCAGGATCTGCGGCGCGAAGCTGTCGCGGATGTCGGTGTCGAGCCGAATCGCGCGCGGCGTGGTCGAGACGAGCCTGGCCGAGGTCTGCGAGTCGCCGCTCGCGAACAGCGTCACGTCATGACCGAGCCGGACCAGCTCTTCGGTGAGAAACGAGACGACCCGCTCGGTGCCGCCGTACAGCCGAGGCGGCACACTCTCCGCGAGAGGGGCGACTTGGGCAATGCGCATGTACCCGACATGCGTGCAAAATCCGTGTGAGGGTGGTTGAACCCTATTGAACCTGCGAAGGAGCCGCCGACACAGCCACCGGCGCATGTGATGTCTGTGGGGCTCCCAGAACAACCGTCACCTCGTGCTCGCCGCCATCATCGACAAACGGCACCGCAGCGGCGTCGACGGTCGAGCCATCGAGGGTTGCTGACGCGACGCCGCAGGATCGCTGCTCGGGATTCAGGACCGCGAATCGATACCGCGTTCGGCCGATCCTCCAGTCGAGCGAGTACTGCGGCCAGATCGCCGGAACGCACGGGTTGATGCTGATCGTCGATCCGTTCCGCCGCACGCCGAGCAGCCACCGCAGTGCCGCCTGGTACATCCACCCGGCCGAGCCCGTGTACCACGTCCAGCCACCGCGGCCGACGTGCATCGGATGCGCATACACGTCCGCGGCGATCGCATAGGGTTCGACCCGGTACCGCTCGGCGTCTCCGGGCGTCCGCATGTGGTTGACCGGATTGATCATGTGGAACAGCTCCATCGCTTCGTCGCCCATGCCGAGCCGCGCCAGCGCGATGATCGACCACGCCACGGCATGCGTGTACTGCCCGCCGTTTTCCCGGATGCCGGGCAGGTAGCCCTTGATGTAGCCGGGGTCGTGGCTCATGCGATCGAACGGCGGCGTCAGCAGCAGCACGATCTGCGCGTCGCGCCGCATCAGGTGTGCGCGCACGGCGTTCATCGCGCGCTGCGCGCGTCCCGGCTGCGCCGTTCCCGCGAGCACGGCCCACGACTGCGTCAGCGAATCGAGCTTGCATTCGACGTTCTGCACCGATCCGAGCGGCGTCCCATCGTCGAAGTACGCGCGGCGATACCAGTCGCCGTCCCAGGCGAGCTCGAGCATGCCGGTCAGCCATCGGGCCTCGTCGCGATAGCGCTGTGCCAGATCGTCCCGGCCGCGGCGTTCGCAGAGCGGCGCGAAGTCGTTCAGCACGGAGACGAGGAACCAGCCGAGCCAGACGCTTTCGCCGCGTCCCTCATGGCCCACGCGATTCATCCCGTCGTTCCAGTCGCCGGATCCGATGAGCGGCAGGCCGTGCGCGCCGTACTTCATGGCCCGGCGGATCGCGCGGATCGAATGCTCGAAGACGGACCCCTGTTCCTCTGACGTCCGCGGCAGCAGGTAGGTTTCGGACTGGCCTGGCTCGAGCGCAGGCGCTTCGAGAAACGGCACGACTTCGTCCAGCACCGATTCGTCGCCGGTCTGTGAGACGTAGCTCGCAACCGCGTAGGGCAGCCACAGCAAATCGTCGGAGCAGCGGGTTCTGGTTCCACGTCCACTCGGCGGGTGCCACCAGTGCTGGACGTCGCCCTCGACGAACTGTCGTGCCGCCGCGGTCAGCAGGTGAGCCCGGCACAGATCCGGCCGCGTATCCATCAACGCGAGCACGTCCTGAAGTTGATCGCGGAACCCGAAGGCACCGCCGGGCTGATACGGCCCGCTGCGCGCCCACACACGGCAGGCAAGCGTCTGGTACAACAACCAGCGATTCACAATCAGGTCGAACGAGTCGTCCGGCGTGCGGACCTGCATGGCTCCGAGCATGTCGTCCCACTGCCGTTCGACGGCCGCGAGCGTCGTACGTGCCTGCTCCACGGAGCCGTATCGCGTGGCCAGCTCGATCGCGTGCGACCGGTCGCGCCCCTGTCCGAGGACGAACGCCACACTTCGCGTTTCGCCGGGCTCCAGATCGCCGAGGATTTGCAGGGCGCCGCAGGGATCGAGTCCGGGGCCGGTGCGCTCTGCCAGCCGCTCGCGGAAGAGCGCCGCCGGCGCGCTCAACGTCCGGTGGCGCCCGACGAATTCGGTACGGTCGCCGGTATGCGAGTGGGGCGTCGCCGTGGCGCGCCAGAATGCGACATGATCGGCAAAGTCGGCGTTATATGCGTTGCGCGCGAGCAGGCCTCCGGCCTCCGCACTCATCTCCGTCACGACGAAACGCTGCTCGCCGGCGCGTGGCGGACCCAGGCACCACTCGACATATCCGAATACGCTGAGGCGCCGCTTCACATCGCCGGTGTTCGTCAGCGTCAACAGGGCCAACTTGACGGGATCGTCCGGCGCCACGAACACCGTCAGTTCGTGGCGGATGCCGGCCACGGCGTGCTGAAAGCGCGTCACGCCTGCGGTATGACGGACGATCCAGCGCCCGCCGTCGGCGCGCCTGACCAGCGGCCCCGGCGTTGCCCCCCAGACGGCGCCGGACTCCTCGTCGCGCAGATAGATCGCCTCCGACGTCGGATCGCTCAAGGGATCGTTGGGGAACGGTGTCAGCCGGTTTTCGCGGCTGTTTCCGGCCCAGGTGAACGCGGAGCCGCTGGCGCTGACAATCGTGCCGACCGTGTCGTTGGAGAGGACGTTCGACCACGGCGCCGGCGTCTCGCGCACGCCATCGAGGACCACGACGTAGTCGCGGCCGTCAGGCGTGAAGCCGCCGTACCCGTTATGCATGACGAGGGCAGGAGCGGGCAACGGAGCTGCGGCCTCCGGCACCGGCAGCTGCCCCGCGCGCGGAATGTCGTGAACGTCGAACAGCCATGGTGCGGGCCGCTCCAGCTGCGACACCAGATCGCCAAGCTCGCCGGCGAGCACGACACGGGCCACCGCTGAAAGCAGGTGCCGATCGGCGTCGGGCATTCCATCCGCACGAAGCAGAAACACCCCGCCCGGCTTGCCAATCCATCCCGCCCACGGCAGCTCCTGCACGAGCTGCAACAGCAGCCCCTGCATCTCGTCCAGATAGTCCGCCGGATGTTCGTTCAGGATGACGACATCGGCGCGCAGTCCCTTGAGGCGCCAGTACTCCTGTGCGTTCAACAGCTGCCGCACCATCGCCAGCGAGTCCACTTCCGCCACGCGCAGAAGCACGATCGGCAGATCGCCAGAGATGCCGTACCCCCAGAGGTTCTGCTGACCACGGTTGTTGGCGGCGATATCCGCCGGACTGAGGCGCGACACGTCGAGCCCGAAGACGCGCGATGCCAGCCGGTCGAACAGCATCGCCTGCTCATCGCTCAATCCGAGGTGCTGCAGCGTGATATGGACGTGGGTGAAGGCCATCGAGAACGCCCGGGCGGCGGCGTTTCCGTCGCGGTACTTCCGCGCCAATGCCAGCGCTGCGGTACGGTCGGCTGCCACGCCGGTGGCAAACGTCACGCGAATGACCGCGCCGGCCGGCAGCCGCATGCGCTCGCGCAGCGCGCCGACGGGGTCGAGCACGGCGCCCGTCGTCCCCGACAGCGCACGGCCGTCGAGCACAATCGGATTGGCGGGTGAGCGGCCGCGGCCGATGAACCGTGCACGATCGGTTTCCCACTCGACGGCGCCGCCCAGCCGCGGGCCATCCACGCCGAGCACGTGGAAGCCGACGATGGGCGATTCGTCGGCGGCGCGGGGACGGCGGCTGAACAGCAGGCCGGCGCTCTGGCGGTCGAACTCCGTCTCGACGAACAGCTTGCCGAACGCCGGATGTGCGAGGTCGTCCTCCGGGCGCGTCAGCGCCATCTCGACGTAGCTGGTCACTTCGATCTCCCGCGTTTGCGAGCCGCGGTTGGTGATCGTCAGCCGCCGCACGTCGACGTCGTCCTCCGACGACACCGTGATCTCGAGGCGCGTTTCGATGTCGGTGTCGCGGCGCTGGAATGTAATCTTCTCGAGATCGAACGTCGCGTCGAAGCGGTCCGGTTCCTGGCAGACCGGATGATAGGTGGCGGACCAGACGCGATCCGCCCACGGATCGCGCAGGTAAATGTAGTGAGCGCCGGAATCCGACGTCGCATCGTCACGGCGGCGGGTGATGGCGATGTCGCGCCACATGCTGAAGCCGCCGCCGGCGTTGGTGACGGCCGTGGTGTACCGGCCGTTCGACAGGAAGTGCGTGTGGACGTTCGTCGTGTGCGGCGAGCGGAAGCGCCTCGATGCGAAGACGGGCAGCGCCGGCTGTGTCGTGACGCTTTGGGCCGGGCGTGGCTGCGAGATGATGGCCTCGCGCGGTACCCGCTCCTGCAGGAGCAGCTCGGTTGCCTTGACGCGCGGATCGGCGTGAAAACGCGCGACGAAGGCATCCTCGCAGACGACGTTCGCCAGTGCGACGAGCGACATGCCCTGATGGTGCGCAAAGAAGGCACGGATGATTGCGGGCCGCGCCGCGGTCTCGGCCGGCGCTTCGACGTCACGGCCGCGCGGGTTGTAGTCGAGTGCTTCGTAAAAACCGAACCGGCCGTCCATGCCGAGCCGCGCGAGGTGGGCGAAGTTCTCGGCCGCCATCGACGGTGTGACCAGACTGGCGAGCGCGGTGGCATAGGGGGCAACGACCAGGTCGCTCTCGAGACCGCGTTTCAAGCCGAGACCCGGGACGCCGAACGCCCGGTACTGGTAGTTGCCCTCGCGATCGGTAAAGCCGTAGGCGGATTCCGAGACGCCCCACGGCGCCCCGCGCTGCCCCCCGTATTCGACCTGACGCCGAACGCTGGCGCGGCAGCTCTGATCGAGCAGCGTGCCGGGGAACGAACGCATCAGCAGCTGCGGCATCAGGTACTCGAACATCGTGCCGCCCCACGACATCAGCGTCGCGCGGCCGTCCACGTTGGTGACCAGCCGCCCGAGGTGAAACCAGTGATGCTGTGGGACGTCGCCTTTGACGATCGCCACGAAGCTCGCGACGCGCGCCTCAGAGGCCAGCAGATCGTAGAAGGATGCGTCCAGCCGGCCGGGTCCCTCCGCATCGGCGAGCCGGTAGCCGATGGAAAAGATTCGCCGCCGTCTGTCGTACAGGAACTCGAAGCGCATGTCGTCCACGAGCGCCGACAGACGGCCGGCGAGCTCCTGCAGCGCGTCGGCCGGCACCGACTCGTCGATTGTCGAGCGCTCGACCGCTTCGAGGACCGCCCGGCACCAGTAGACGACGTCCTCGACGCCATCGTGCTCGTCGTGCGACAGCTCCGCGGCGGCGTTCGCCAGCTGCGCGGCGAGCGTCCAGACCGGTCCCATCGGACCGCGTGCCGCCGCCGCCGTCCGCGCGGTGTCGGCAACGGCCCGCGCCAGTCGATTGATCTCGGCGATCGTCTGCCGCAGCTCGGCTCGAGCTGACGCCGACGATGATGTGCCGGCCAGGACGTCGGCAGCGTCGGCAATGCCGCCAAGCCGTTGTTCGCGTGACTGCGGGCGCTCGATGAGCGCGATCAGCCCCTGCGCGAGCGCAACCATCGCGGCGGCGAGATTGCCGCTGTCCACGGTCGAGACGTAGCGAGGATGGAGCGGCGCCAGGCTCGCCGTGTCGTACCAGTTGAGGAAGTGGCCGCGATATCGTTCGAGGCGCTCGAGCGTCCCGACCGTCGCACTGATGCGTTTGACGAGATCGCCGGTGGAAATGTAGCCGAGGTCGTGCGCGGCCAGTGTGGACAGCAGGCCCATGCCAACGTTGGTCGGCGACGTGCGGCGCGCCAGCCGCGGCTCGTCGCCGGCCTCCTGGTAGTTGTCGGGCACGAGCCAGGCATCGGCCTGCGTGATGAAGGTGTCGAAGTAGCGCCAGGTCTTGCGCGCCGTTCGCCGCAGCATCGTCCGCTCGCGATCGCTCAGCGGACGGACGCGCGCGCCAACGGGAAGGCTGAGCCAGTAGGCGATCCCTGGCGCCAGCGTCCACAGCACCAGGAATGGTGCCGCCGCCGGAAATGCGTCCGGGTCGCGTGTGATGATGCCCAGCGCGGCGACGCCCGCGATCGTCGGGCTCGAGATCATGTCGGCGACGAATCGCCGCAGCCCCTGCCCGACGAGTCCCGCCGCCCGAGCCGCAGCCGCGGCCGCGGTTTCCCATTCCAGCAGCCGCCGCCGCGTGACGGCGAGGCGCACCAGCGTGACGCCGATGGCGTGCGCCGTGTCGAAAGCGTGAAACGCGAGAAACGTCAGGCTGAGAAATACCTGCGCCAGCGCGATGGCCGTATCGGCGCGCAGATTGTGGAGGAAGACCGGGATCGATTGAGCGCGCCCCGGTCCGACGAGCAGGCGCGCGAGGACCGGCAGGAGTTGCGACGCGGCAACCCCCACCACCATCAGCGTCCACACCCATTGCGGCCCCGGCAGCACCGTCCAGCCCGCCACCAGCATCGCCAGCAGCGTGGGCGCGACGAGGCTGCGGCGCAGGTTGTCGAGAATCTTCCATCGTCCGATGACCGGCAGCGGGTTGCGCCTGAGTCCGAGCCGCGACGGGACGAGGGGGAAGAGCCAGAACAGGATCTGCCAGTCGCCGCGAATCCAGCGATGCTGCCGCCGCGCGTGCGACAGCACGCTCGACGGGTACTCGTCGACGAGCTCGACGTCCGAGGCGAGCGCGACGCGTGCGTGCAGTCCTTCGAACAGGTCGTGCGACAGCAGCGTGTTCTCCGGCACCGAGTGTTCGAGTGCTGCCGTGAACGCGTCGACGTCGTAGAGGCCCTTGCCGGTGAAGATGCCTTCGCTGAACAGGTCCTGGTAGATGTCCGAGACCGCCGTCGTGTACGGGTCCACCCCCGTGTGGCCCGAATACAGGCGCGCGAACAACGAGCCTGCCGCGCTCATGAAGGTCACGCTGACGCGCGGCTGCAGGATGCCGTATCCCTCGGTCACGCGGCCGGCCTCCGGATTGAAGGCCGCGCGATTGAGCGGGTGGGTGATGATCCCGATCAGCTCGCGCGCGACTCCCCGCGGCAGCCGGGTATCGCTGTCGAGCGTGATGCAGTACTTGACGTCGGGCAGGACGTCCAGATCGCCGACGGAGACGGCAAAGCTCGTGTCGGTGGCACCGCGGAGCAGGCGGTTGAACTCCTCGATCTTCCCGCGCTTGCGCTCCCATCCCATCCACAGGCCTTCGCGCGGGTTCCACTGCCGGAAGCGGTGAAACAGGAAGAAACGGCAGCCCTCCGGTGCGTGTTTCGCGTTGAGCGCGCGGATGCCCTCGCGTGCCGCGTCCAGGATCTCCTCGTCGTGAGGAAGGGTCTCCGTCGGCGCGTCGAGAAAATCGGTGAGCAGGGCAAAGTGGATGTGCGGATCGAGATTGCCCAGCGCCTGCACTTCGAGGTGATCGATCAAGTCCGCGACGCGATCGACGCTGTCGAGCAGCGTCGGCACGATGACCATCGTGCGAGCCGATTGCGGCACCGAGGTCAGCTCGATGCGGGCAAGACGCCGCGGAGGAATCAGGAGGCTGATGAGCCGCTGCAGGACCTGAATGGTCAACTCGCTCGCCGGGACGATGGTCAGAATCGCGACGAAGACCAAACCGGCGCCGCGCCATCCGTTGAGCCACGCGTACGCGATGGCGAGCGAGACGAGCAGGGCCGTGCCCGCGGCGATCGTGCCGAGATATCCCGGCGTCGCCCACTTGAAGAAGAAGCGCGTGACTCGGAGCCGGATCGTCGGCCGCCACGCAATGCTGCGTTCGAACGTCCGCCGCCCGCCGCCAACCAGGTGGTAGCCGACGTGCGCCGCCCGCGCGTCGGGGGTTTTGACGTGAACCTGCCGTGCCCGCTCCACGCTCTTCAACGCCAGCAGCAGCTGCGCTTCCCCTGTCGGTGACGCCAGCTCTTCGACCGCATGCCGGTAGCGGTCGCGGCTGCGGAAATCCATACGGCCGTAGACGCCGGCCGGGTCGCGTTGCAGCACCTGCTCGACGAGGCTCACCTGTTCGAAGAACTCGCTCCAGTCGAACGTCGAAATCAGGCGCAGGCTGGTAATCAGGTTCGCCATGCCGGCCTGTGCCGCCGCCTGCTGCTGTCCCTCTGTGCGAATCACGTCCTCGAGGGTTTCGCCGCGCGCCTCGAGGAGCGCTTCCAGCTCCTGATACAGCTCCGACGCCAGCATGCCGAGGCCGCGCGAGTGCTGCAGCAGACGGGTGACGAACGAGTGGTGCACGTCGGCCGGCCACTTCTCGGCCCGCGCCGGTGCCGCGTCGATTCTGGCGGCGATCCGATCGGCTGCGAGGCGGTGCGCACGCGTGGCCGCCAGCCCGTCGGCGCGTGCGCGCAGATGATCGACCAGTGCCAGCTTGAGCGCACTTGGCCACCCCCACAGCTCGCCCATCGTCAGCGGCGTCACCGACTGGAAGGCGCTGATGAAGCGCTGCAGGCGCGCCGCGTCGAGGCGGCCCGCGCTCATGCGAATCAGTTCGAGCGCGAGCGCGTAGATGCGCGGCCAGCCGGCGAATTCGTCGGCCGCCACCCGCGGCAGCCGTCGGAAGAACGCCGGCGGGAGGTCGTGATGGATGTCGCGCTCGGCGGCAGTGATGATGTGGAAGTTGTCGAGCAGCCACTCGGCGGCGGGCGAGAGCGCTTCCTGCCGTGCGTCGTCCGCCAGCGATACGTAGACCTCGCGCAGCGCGCGCATGTGCTGCTTGAGCTGGCGCAGATGTGCGCGGCCGCTGCCGCGACGCTCGGGCGCAATCGTCAACAGCGCGGCAAGCCGGCGGGCGTGTTCTTCCAGCAGCT
>JBOGIQ010000182.1:0-11705 GCA_050742535.1 Vicinamibacterales bacterium
ACGAGGTGACGATCAGTCCCAGCTCACGCGCGCGCCGGCTTTCGAGCACCAGCACGCGCAGACCGTTGAAGGACGGTTGTACCAAATGCTGACTGTTGCCCAGCGCGACAGGTCCGCCTGAAGGCGGACACTACGAGCGGAGGGCGTAAACGAACAGGTTGTTTCCTGCCGACACCGCGACGTATTGCCGGCCATTGACCGCGTACGTCATCGGGCCGGACGCAACTTGCCCGCCGACCATCGACCTCCACAGCAGGTTGCCCGTCCGGGCGTCGAGCGCGAAGAAGTACCCTTCGCGTCCACCGGCGAACACCAGATCGGTCGCCGTCGACAGCACACCGGAATCGGTGACGTCGTTCATCGTGAATTCCCATTTCCGCTCGCCGGTCTTCGGATCGACCGCCTGGATCGATCCGTACCCGTCGCGCGGCAGCCGTGTGTTCGTCGTCCCGCCCACCATCGGCGGCAGCGCCATCGTCGGAAACGTCCCGGTGAAGAACTGCCCTTCGGTGAACGGCACCGCGTTCGCGCCTGGTGTCTTGCGGTAGACGGAAAACGTGTCGGCCCACGTCGGGATGTAGAACAACCCCGTTCGCGGGCTGAACGACGGCGAGTACCAGTTGGTCGCGCCCTGGTTGTTCGGATAGACGAGCGTGCCTTCAGGACTCGGCGCGAGAACCCTGTTCGGCCGCCCCTTCGCGTCCCATCCGTTCACCCAGTTCACCTTGGCGAACGGAGTCGCCTTGAGGAACTGACCGGTCGCGCGATCGAGGACGTAGAAGACGCCGTTGCGATTCGCGGTCATCAGCACTTTCCTGGTCTGGCCCGGTTGACCGGAACGGCCTGACGCCGTTCCTTCGGGGTATGCGATATCCGCAAGGACCTGAATCTGCGTCGCGTCGTAGTCGAACTCGTCGTGCGGCGTGAACTGGTAATGCCACTTGAGTTTCCCCGTGTCCGGATCGAGCGCGATCACCGAGTCCGTGTAGAGGTTGTCTCCCGGCCGGCCGTCGCCGTTCCAGTCGGGGCCTGGATTGCCGACGCCCCAGTACATCAAGTTCAGATCGGCGTCGTACGAGCCGGTGACCCAGATCGGACCACCACCTCGCTTCCACGCCTCTCCCGACCATGTCTCGCTCCCCGGTTCGCCCGGCGCCGGGATCGTATAGAAGCGCCACAGCTCCTTCCCCGTCTTCGGATCGAGGGCGAGGATGTATCCGCGAATCCCGTACTCGCCGCCGGCGGGACCCACGATCAGCTTGTCTTTCACGACGAGCGGCGCCACGGTGATCGAATACCCCGCCTCCGGGCGATCGATGGCGACGTTCCACTCCACGGCTCCCGTCTTCGCATTCAGTGCGACGACGCGGCCATCGATGGTGCCCATGAAGACCGAGTTGCCGAGAATCGCGACGCCGCGGTTGACGCGGCCGCAGCACACGCGAGCCGCCGGCGCGACGTTGTGGTTGTAGCGCCAGAACTGCCGTCCGGTCACCGCATCGAGCGCGACGACGTCATTGGGCGGGCTCACGGTGTACATCACGCCGTCGGCGACGATCGGGGTCGCCTCGAACTTGTCGGCGGCGCCGAGGGAGCGCACCTGGAACACCCATTCGAGACTCAGATTGCGGACGTTCGCCGGCGTGATCTGATCGAGCGGGCTGTAGCGCTGGCCGTTGTAGTTGCCTGAATACGTCAGCCAGTTCTGCGGCTCCGCCGCCGCGTTCAGGATCCTGTCCGACGTGACCGGCTGCTGCGCATGAACAGTGAACAGCGCGAGCACCAGGATGGACAGACAACTCCCCACACCCAACTTCCAATTCCCAAACGTTCGCATCGGCTAACCCTTCAACGTGAGCAGATAACTGACGACGTCCGCCACTTCCTGCGGCGTCAGGCGGCCCTGGTACGACGGCATGGCCGAGGGCAGGAACCCGTGGTCCTTCAGCTCCGACTTCTGGAAGGAGCGCAGGTTCTTCGCCTGATCGTGCATCTGCACCGAGAAGGTGTCCTGATTCAGCAGCATGCCGCGGACGACCATCCCGGTCTTCAACGTGACCTGGAAGACCCGATAGTCCGCCGGCATCTCGGCATTCGGATCGACAATCGCGCGCTCGAGTGCGAGCACATCGGGAGGAATCGGGCCGAAGCCGAAGTTGCGGATCACGCCCGCCGCGCTGAGATCCGGGCCCACCGTTCCGCCGGCTCGCTCGGCAAGATGGCACCCGTTGCATCCGCCCTTGCCGGTGAAGATTGCGCGGCCCCGAGCGGGGTCTCCGCTCGTGGCGCTGACGCTTCGCGCGCTTCCGGCCGCCGCCGCGGACGCAGGCGTCACGCCCACCATCGACCGCATGAATGCCACGACAGCAAGCGCCTGGGGCGTCGAGAAACTGTGCGGCGGCATCGAGGTTCCCGGGATGCCCGTCTGCACCAGCTTGGCGACATCGTCATCGGTCGTGCCGCGGCGGATCTGTTTGAACAGCTCGACGCCGGGAACGCCCGCTCCATCGTTGTTGTGGCAGCGTCCGCAGTTGGCGTCGTACAGCTTGCGCCCGTCTGCGATCTGATCGGCCGAATAACCGTGCTGCTGCGCCAGCGGTGCCCCGGCGCTGATCATCAGGGCTGCGACGAACCCTCCGGCGGCAACCGATAACGTCTTATGAGTTCGCATCGACCTTCATTCTAATAAATGAAAACGCCCAACCCGGGCAAACCGGATTGGGCGTGGACGTGAGATCGTGGCGCGGACCTGGTCCGCGTCCTAGGCCCAGCGGAATCCGTGCTTCGAAAGCGGCATCGAACGCACGCGTGTCCCTGTCGCGGCGAAGATCGCGTTCGCGACCGCCGGGAGCACCGGCGGCAGCGACGGCTCGCCAAGGCCCGTCGGGTTGTTGTTCGACTTGACCCAGTGCGCCTCGACCGGCGGCGCCTGCGACATGCGGATCAGCGGGTTGTTGTTGAAGTTCGTCTGCACGGCGGCGCCGTCGACGATGGTGATCTCCTGGAACATGTGGCTGATGCCGTCCACCACGCCACCCTGCACCAGGTTCTCGGCGTGCAGTGGGTTAATCACCTGGCTCCCGATGTCGCCAGCCACCCACACCTTGTCCACCTTGATCCGCTTCTGCGCATCGACCGTGACCTGAGCGACCTCCGCGAAGTAGCCCTGGTGGGAGAACTGGAAGGCCACGCCCATCGCGGTGCCCTTCGGCAGCTTCTTTTTGCCCCATTCGGACTTCTCGGCAACGAGCTTCATGACGCCGATCATCCTCGCGGCGTTGAAGCCTCCACCCTGCTGCGGTGGCGGATACGCCTCGTTGGCCAGGACGTCGAGCTTGAACTGCATCGGGTCTTTACCGGCGGCGTGCGCCAGCTCGTCGAGGAAGCTCTGGAACACGAACGAGAACGCGTTGCTTCCAGGTGCGCGCAGCGCCCCGACCGGCACGCCGAGCGCGCCGATGAGCGAGTCGCCGAACTCGTAGTTCTGAACGAAGCGGGCGGGGAACTCCTGCGCGCCGTTGATGTTCGAGAAGCCGGCGTAGCGCTGCGGACCCGACGGCGGACCGAACGTCACGTGATGATCGCGCCAGGCGATCAGCTTGCCGTTCGCGTCGACGCCGCCTTTCATGTAGTGGTAGCCCGCCGGGCGGTAGAACTCGTGAGCCATATCGTCCTCACGGGTCCACAGCAGCTTGATCGGCGTCGGGCTCATCTGCTTCGCGATCGCCGTCGCTTCCGCGACGAAGTCGTTGGTGAGCCGCCGGCCGAATCCGCCACCGGTCTTCATGATGTGCAGCGTGATGGCAGTCTGCGGGAGGCCGGAGGCATTGGCCGCGACGCCAAGCGCCGGACCCGGCATCTGCGTCGGCGCCCACAACTCGAGCTTGCCGTCCTTCAACTGCGCGGCGCAGTTCTCGGGCTCGAGCGGGGCGTGCGGAATGAACGGATACATGTAGTTGGCTTCAACCGTCTTCACGCCCGGCTGGGCGAGCGCGGCGGCGACGTCTCCGTCCTTGCGCCAGCCGGTCGCACCCTGCGGCGCCTGGCCCTGCGGCTGTGCCAGCGCCGCCTTCCCGAGCTCGTCGGCCTTCGCCTGGAAGCCGACGCTGCTCTGCGCCTTCGTCGGGTGATCCGCCCATGTGACCTTCAGCTGCTTACGAGCCTGGTTCGCCTGATACCAGCTGTCGGCGACGATGGCCACGCCGGGAACGAGCGCCGTGAGATCGGTTCCGCCCTCGAGGACGAATGCGTCCTTGACCCCGGGGAGCTTCTTGATCTCGTCGACGTTCGCGGTCGCCACCTTCGCGCCGAAGACGGGCGCTTTCTGGTAGACGGCGTAGAGCATGCCGGGCAGCGTGAAGTCGATGCTGAAAATCGGCTTGCCGGTCACGACGGCGGGAGTGTCCACGCCGCGTGTCGGCTTGCCGATGATCTTGTAGTCCTTCGGATCCTTGAGCGGCACGGTCGCCAGTGCGGGCACCGGCAACTTCGCGGCCTCGCCGGCCAGCTCGATGTAACTCGCCCTGCGCTTGCTGGCGGCGTGCTCCACGCGCGCCCCACCCAGGGCCGTGACGTCCGGAGTCGTCGTCAGCTCGGTTGCCGGAACGTTCCACCGCGCAGCCGCGGCGGCAATGAACATCTGCCGGACGGCGGCGCCAACCTGGCGCATCGGCGTCCAGTTCTGCGGCGTCGTGAAGCTGCCCGCTGCCAGCTGCTGACCGTACTTGGCCTGATCCGCGTCAGCCTGCTCGACGACGACGCTGCGCCAGTCCACATCGAGCTCGTCGGCAATGATCATCGGCAGTTCGGTCTTGACGCCCTGACCAACCTCAGGGTTCTTGCCGACGATGATCACCTTGCCTTCGGGCGTGAACTTGACGAAGGCCATCGCCTGCGGTCCGCCGGGGCCGCCCGGACCGCCGCCGCGTTGCGCGAACAGATCGTCGACATTGAAGGCGACAACCATTCCGCCGCCGGCAAGAGCGGTGATCTTGATGAAGGAGCGGCGAGTCACTGGTGCTTTAGTCATGGCTCCTCCTACTCCGCCGCGCCGCGAGCCGACGCGGTCTGCGTGTCGCGAACGCGTCCGTTCGCCGCGCGGTGGATGGCAGCGCGGATGCGCACATACGTTCCGCACCGGCATAGGTTCCCGTCCATCGCCCTGTTGATGTCAGCGTCCGACGGCTTCGGCGTGGTCGCCAGCAGCGCCGCGGCCGACATGATCTGGCCGGACTGGCAGTAACCGCACTGCGGCACGTCGAGCTCCTGCCATGCGATCTGCAGCGGATGGTTACCGTTGGCCGACAGCCCTTCGATCGTCGTGATCGCGGCGTTGCCGACGGTTGAAACGGGCGTCGAGCACGACCGTACCGCCCGTCCACGCAGGTGAACGGTGCACGCGCCGCAGGCGCCGATGCCGCATCCGAACTTGGTGCCCTTCAGGCTCAGCACATCTCGCAGCACCCACAGGAGGGGCATGTCTCCGGGGACGTCCACCGTTGTGGCTTTCCCGTTCACGTTCAAAGTGAATGGCATAGCGTTAACTCTCAGTAGGAAAGGAAGTTCGCCGCTGACGGGCGACGGATTATTAGACGGCGGGAGGGGGCCAAAAAGCAAGGATGGTGGGTGGTGATGTGGGGCGCGCCTTGTCAGGCGCGCCAGATTGGTGGTTGCGTCCGATAATGGCTGTACCCGCATGCGCACCACTCTGCTCGTAACCGCTGTTCTGGCCGCACTCGCGGGGGTCGTCCACACGCAGTCCCCGCCCGCTCTGGCGGAACCGCCAGTCCCGTTCGACGTCTGGCTGGGTGAGCTCATCCGTGAAGCGAACGGGCGCGGATTCAACGAAACGCTGATCGAAGACACCCTGGCCGGCATCGAGCCGCTGCCACGAGTCATCCAGGCGGACCGCAGCCAGGCAGAGCTCAGCCCCGGCCTCGATCGGTACCTGTCGACCCGAATTACCAGAACGGTCGTCAATCGCGGCCGCGCTCAAGCGAAAGAACACCGGACCCTGCTCTCACGCATCGAAAAGGAGTACGGCGTCCAGCGGCGGTTCGTCCTGTCCATCTGGGGGATGGAAAGCCGCTTCGGCCGGGTCACGGGCCGTGAGCCGATCTTCCGTGCCCTCGCGACGCTTGCCTGGGAGCCGCGCCGCGCGTCCTTCTTCCGCGGCGAGCTGTTCGACGCGCTGACGATGGTGCAGCGGAAGCATATCGAGGCGAAGAACATGACCGGGTCGTGGGCGGGCGCGATGGGACAGACCCAGTTCATGCCCTCCAGCTACCTGAAATACGCCGTCGACTTCGACAAGGACGGCAGGCGCGACATCTGGAAGTCGGTGCCGGACGCGCTGGCCTCGATCGCCAACTACCTGAAAGGCTACGGCTGGCAGGAAGGCGAAACGTGGGGCCGCGAGGTGAAGGTCTCGGGCGCGGCCCGGAAACTGATCGCCGAGGCCGGCGTCGAGATGCGGAAGGAAGGCTGTTTCGCGATCCGCAACATGACGGAGCCAAAGAAGCTGTCGGAGTGGACGAAGTGGGGCGTCGTGCGCGCGAATGGCAGGCGGCTGCCGGCGGCCAACATGGACGCGAGCCTCGTCACGACCGGCGACGACCACACCTTCCTCGTCTACAGGAACTACGAGGCGCTGCTTGGCTACAACTGCGCGCACTACTACGCGCTGTCGGTGGCGATGCTGGCCGATCGGCTTCAGTAGCGGCGCTAGACGGCGTCGGACAGCGACGTGAAATTGAAGTCGCGGATGCGCAGCGAGGGCATGATCTGGCCGGCTTGCGTGAGCTCCGAGCGGCCGATGTCTTCCAGCCGATTGAGCATCAGCAGGGGACTTTCGTTCCACCGGAAGTTCTTCAACCCCCGCGTGACCTTTCCTTTTTCGATCAGGAACACGCCGTCACGCGTCAGGCCTGTTTGCAGCACCGTGCGCGGATCGAGTGATCGAATGTACCAGAAGTGCGTCACCAGAATTCCACGTTCGCATCCGGCGATGATCTCCTCTGTCGTTCTGGTCCCACCGGTCAATGACAGCCCGCCGCTCAGCGGCGTCGGCTGAACGCCCTGCTTCTGCGCCCAGAAGCGGCTGTAGGCGAGGTTTCTCAGGACGCCTTTCTCGATCCACACGGTTCGTCCGATCGGCAGCCCGTCCAGATCGAAGGGGCGCCCGAGCAACAGCGGGTCAGCGGGATCCGAGTACAGGGTGACGCGTTCATCGGCGACCTTCTCGCCGATCCGGTTTCCCCCTCCGGACTTTGAGAACGGGCTCCGTCCTTCATCAGCCGTGCGCGCGTTTAACGCGTTCGACAGGAGTGGAACGAGATCGTTGACCGCCTGCGGCTCGAGCACTGCGGTGTAGAGCCCCGGCGGCATCGCCTGTGGATTTCGACTGGCGACTGCCTTCTGGGCGGCAATCCGCCCGATTGACGCCGGATCGATCCTGCTCCAGTCGCGCGCGCCACCGCTCGACCACCCGCTCCCAGTCCCGTCGGGCGTTCGCGACGTCATCGAGAAGGCGGCATCTGTGTTCTGGTGATAGGCGAACAGACCTTTGCTCGTCGCCACGGCAACCGCATTCGCGTTGGCTTCGAGGAATCCTGCAGTGAATACGGCGCCTGCCGGCTTGCCTGCGGCCGTTGCAGCTTCAACCGCGCGTTTGACCGCCGCGTTCCGCACCTCGGGGTCAAGGTCCGCTGTGCGTTCAACGAACGCACGAACCGACGGGTAGGCCTGCGGTCCAAGCTCCGGCATCAGCTCCGGGTCTTCGGGTGACAGGCGCGCCAGCGAGACCGCGAGATCGACGGTCCGTTTCAGCGACTGATCGTCCAGCACGTTCGTCGTCGCCGAGGCGCGACGCCTGCCGACGGTGGCCGTCACGCGCACCGAGACGTTCGTCACACCACCTGACGTGGTGATGCTCGAATCCGCAAAGCGAGTGTTGCCCGACCACTCGCTCGTGATGTTGACGCGCGTCTCGTCGGCGGTGCTCAGCTTCAGGACGCGATCCGCCAGCGCTCTCGCCTCTTCACGCGAGAGGAGCGCCCCGCTCCCGGCCGACGGCCCGCGGTCTTGCGCCCTCATGCCGTTCGTCTGGTGTTGAGAATCGTCACGCTCCTGAACCGCGCAGGAACGCAGCCGTGACTCACCGAACTGCTTTGCGACGGTTCACCCTTGCCGTCGGAGAACGTACCGCCAAGCCAGTACGACGACGTGCCGCCAATCATGTCCATGGAATTCCAGAACGCCGGCGTGTTGGCCTGATAGGCGACGTCGCGCAGCATCCCCGCGATCTTTCCGTTGCGAATCTCGTAGAAAGCCTGTCCCGAGAACTGGAAGTTGTAGCGCTGATGGTCAATCGACCACGAGCCGCGGTTCCTGATGAGGATGCCGCGGTCGGTTGCGGCCACGATCTGGTTGACTCCGATATCCTGCTCGCCCGGCATGAGTGAGATGTTCGGCATGCGCTGAAACTGCACGCTTCGCCATGAATCGGCAAACGAGCAGCCGTGCGAGCGCGTCACGCCGGTGAACTTCTGAATCCGGCCTGCGAGATCGCGCGTGGTCTGGTAGTCCTTGAGCACGCCCTTGTCGACGATGAGCCACTGATCGGCAGGAACACCCTCGTCATCCCACGCGGTGCGGCTCAGCGAGCCCTCCTGCGTGCGATCGGCCTGCACGTTCATGAACGCCGGCCCGTACTTGAACTGGCCGAGCATCTGTTCGGGAGGCGCGGCGAACGTGGTGCCGGCGTAATTCGCTTCCTCGCCAAGGACACGATCGAGCTCGGTGGGATGGCCGATCGATTCGTGAATCGTCAGCCAGAGGTTGGTCGGCTCCAGGATCAGATCCCACGGTCCCGGCTCAACGCTTTTCGCCTTCAGCTTCTCCACCGCGAGCGACGCCCAGCGCTCGGCGTTGACCGGCATCGCGAGCGACTCGACGTACTCCCAGCCCATCCCGCGCGGAGCCAGCTCTTCCTCGTAGCTCTGAAAGTCGCCATCGCCGACGGCGGTCGCGCTGAACGACGGACCGACGCGAATGAACGTCTGGGTGACGTTCGTTCCCTCGGAGGTCACCAGCGTCTTGATCTCGCGCAGCTGCTGCAGGCTGGAATTGACGAACCGTACACCTTTCGCCTTGAGCGCCGCCTCGTTGGTCGCCAGCAGCAGGGCGACTTTCTCTTCGAGCGGTACGTCGAGCGGATCGCGTCGCACCGGAGTGATCCAGGTCCCGGTCACCGGCGTGACCGGTGCGAGCTCCACGCGGCGCCGCTGCACCGCCTGCGCGGCGCGTGACATGAAGGCCGCCTCGAGCGCCGCCCGGCGCACACCGTCCTTCGTCATCTGGCTGGTGGCCGCGAATCCCCAGCAGCCGTTGATCAGCGTGCGGACACCGATCCCGTACGATTCGGAATCGTTGACACCCTGCACCTGGCGCTCCCGCGTGCTGATGTCCTGCCGCCGATACCGGCCGACGCGGGCGTCCGCATAGGACGCGCCGGCGCCACGCGCAGCCGTCAGCGCTTCGTTGGCCAGTTCGAGGACGAATGGATCGGCGCTTGGTGCAGAGAGCTGGCCGCCGATGTCCACGCGCAGCTGCGGCGACGCCAGAGCGGCGGCCGTTGCCGCGGTCACTTTCAGGAAGTCACGCCTGGTGGGAGACATCGCCACATCATCCTGCTGTCGTCAATCGATTGGCACCTTCGTCGTCAACTCCTCGAACCAGTTCTGCACGACCCTGATTTCCGCTCGCTCGTTACCGATCTCTCCTTTGATGGTGAGAAACCGCTGATCGTCCGCGGCGACGTCGAAGGCGCGGTGGGCGCCGGGCGTCAGCGGCACCCGGCCAAGCCGCGTTGCGGCGGCCGGCACGAACGCATCGCCCGAAACCTGGAAGGCGGCGCTCATGAGCGCCGACTCCGGCCCGACATAGAACAGCTCCCTGCGATTGTGCGCCCACACCGGACGGCTGCCACCCTTCTCCGACACCTGCCACTTGCCTTTGCCGACATCTGGAAACGGACGCACGTACACCTCGGACGAGCCGGACTCATCCGATTGATAGGCAATCCACCGCCCGTCACGCGACACGACGGGATTCCGCTCTCTGAACGGACTCTCGATCAGTTTTCGAACAGTCTTGTCGTCGACCGACACGATGACGATATCCTCGGCGCTTCTCGCGACAATGAACTTTCCGTCCGGCGAGACGTCCGCCTGGTCCAGTGTGCTTGACCCGGCGCTAGCCGCGGCCGATTCCGACACAACCTTCACGGCGTTCCCGGTGCCGTCCGCAGCCTGGGTGAACAATGCGGCGTCACCATCTCGCGCCGAGGTGAAGACGAGCCGTCCATCGGGCATCCACGCGGGCAGTGAATCGTCGGCTGCCTCGAACGTCACCCGCGTCGGTGTTTGACGCCCAGGCGGCAACACCCAGATGTCGGCGCCGTCCGTATCCGAATTGCGGATATCGAGCGCGGCGCGCGACGCTGAATCGAGTCGAACCGAGAAGAATGTGCGAGGCGGAAGGTCAAGCCGTTCCTCTCTTCCGGCGCGATCGATCCAGACGAGCTGCGACGAGCTGACGTTGGCCCCCGGGATGTAAATCAGCGTGCCGCCGCGCCCGACGCCGTACTGGATTGCGCCGCCGGCTTCGACGCGAATCCCTTCGACGATCGGCACCGGCGTCCCCTGCAGCTGCAGATTCGATTCATCGAATTTCACCGCCCACAACGTGCCGGTGCGGATGAAGACCAGGTGTCCCGTTGGCAGCAGCCGGGCGGCAGCGCCTCGCAGGAGCTTGCGCGAAGTCTTGGTGGCGACGTCGAGCACTGCGACGTCGCCCGCATCGGGACGTGGCGCAGACGTGGTGTAGAGGATGGCGCGCCCGCCGGCAATGAACTGCGGATACCAGAACCGCTGCCCGTCAGGTGCGGTGGCGAGCTTCGTCGGCGTGCCGCCCGCCGCCGGCACGACGTTGAGCGTCAGCCCGGCGAGTGCGATCGTGCCGTCCGCGCTCCAGTCGCCTCCGCGAAAATTCTCGGTGAGCTGCGCAATCGTCTCCGCCGGTCCGCCGCGCACCGAGACCCTTCTCAAGGCATTGTTTGCGAAATAGGCGATCCATTCGCCATCGGGCGAGAAGAACGGAGCCTCGCCTGGCGTCGGATCGCCGACCATCTGCGCTTCGAACTGGTCGATTCGTCTCACGAACAGCCGCATGGTGCCACCGCGGGTTGCGCGATAGGCCAGCGTCTGACCATCGGGAGACACCCCGACCATCGTGCCTGCCGCAAACGGCAGTTGATCGCTTTCGGGAAGCACGAGCGAAAACCGTGTTGCCGCGGCGGGGTCGACGGCCGCCGGGCGCGCGATCGACCAGGTCAGGACGGCCGCGGCCAACGCAGCGAGGGCAGCCCCCACGGGCCAACGCCAGCTTTTGCGCGGCGCGGGCATCGACGCGGGGACGACTGCCGCGGCCACCGTCTCGAATGCGCCGTCCAACGCCAGACGCACATCGCCGATGTCGCGGATCCGCAGTTTGGGATCCTTCTGCAGACACCGCTCGAGGACGGCGCGAATCCGCGGCGGTGTGGTTGACGGGAGCGCGCTCCATTCGGGCTCGGACTTGAGCACCGTCGCCAGCACTTCGGTGACGTCGCTGCCGGCAAACGTCTGACGACCGCTCAGCATCTC
>JBOGIQ010000183.1:0-11660 GCA_050742535.1 Vicinamibacterales bacterium
GGAGGATGGTGTCGTGGTTTTCGTAGGCCGGGCTGTCGCGATCCCGAACCGCCGGCGTGCCGTCGAAGCGGACGGCTCTCACCTGCAGCTCGCTGATGTTGTCGCCTGGACGCAGGCGAAGGCGCTCCGTCACCGTGAGCACCTCTGGCGTCGCGCTAATCGTGAGAGTTCGCGGAATGCGCGGTGCCATGCCGAGGGTGCCCGTGCTGGCCTGTTCATCGAGGACCCAGGTGCCGGCGAACTGCGGAAACGTGCGCGGGGCATTTGGAGGCCGCTGCGCGGAGGCGCCTTCCAGCGAAGCGATCGCGACGAGTGCTGCTCCGGCAAGTACGGCCAGGCGTTTCCCTGTCATCCGCGCACCATACCAGTCGTTCGTTACGCATTCGTGAATGAAATTTGCCGCCCGATTGCAAAGCGTGGGCAAGTCTTACATAATGTAAGTACGTTAAATGCTGTCATGAATGCACGTATTCGAGCTGTCGTCACGCTCGTCCTCCTCGTATCGGCGGCAGCGGTGCGGGCGCAATCAACGGATGCCGAGCGTCCCAGGTTCGACGTGGCGTCGGTAAAACCGAACAAGAACAGCGAAGGGGTCATCCGGTTCGAGATTCAGCCCGGCGGCCGAATGGTGATCACCGACATCCCGGTGAAACAGCTGATTCGCGCGGCGTACACGCTTCAGCTGTACCAGATCGTGGATGCGCCGTCCTGGACCGAATCCGAGCGGTTCGATATTACCGGAGTCACCGAACGCGAACTCCGCGAAGACAACGTCACGTGGTCACCCGGCGGAAAGTACGCGCTGGTTCAGTTGATGATGCAGTCGCTCCTCGGTGACCGCTTCAACCTCCGCGCGCATTTCGAAGAGCGTCAGGGCCAGGTTTATGCCCTGGTGCTCGACGACAAGGGGCGCGCGGCGAAAGGACTGGCCCCGGCCAGGCCGTGCGGCACCGAGTGCGGAATGAAGATCGGATCCGGCACGCTACGGGCTCCCAACGTCGAGCTGCCGCTACTCGCCGAACTCCTTTCGCAGCTCACCGGTCGACCTGTGACGGATGCGACCGGCCTCGCCGGCAACTTCGAGATCAACTTGCGGTGGACCCCCGAAACGCAGGAGGCCACCGCCGATGCGCCGTCGCTCTTTACGGCGTTGCCTGAACAATTAGGACTTCGTCTGGAGGCACGGCGCGGTCCGATCAGTATGCTCGTCGTCGATTCGGTGGACCGGCCGACCCCCGATTGACGCTCTGTGTCATCCTGATCGTGAGAGAGGTTGCCATGCTTTCCATCTCCATCGCAGAGGATGACGGCCGCACGCTGAAGGAATTCCTCGAGGCAAAGCTCATCGATTTACGGCGAGAGATTTCGCACACCGATTCGCCGCGCTTCCGCGAGACGCTCTATGAGCTCGAAGGCGTGCTGCAGCGCACGATCGCGCAATTACCGTAGGGTCCGCCTAAAGGCGGACACTACGTGACGAGGTCCGCCTAAAGGCGGACACTACGACGGTAATCCGGCGAAAGCCGGACCCCATGTTATTTCGGAGTGAGTCTGAGGAGATCCGCGCCGGAGAGGAGATAGATTGCGCCATCGGGACCCTGGCGCACTTCGCGCACGCGCGCCTTTCGTTCGGTGAGCAGCCGCTCCTCGGACACGACGCGATCGCCTGTGATCTCGAGGCGGACGAGCGCCTGACCAACCATCGCGCCGATGAACAGGTTGCCCTTCCACGCCGGGAACAGATCGCCGGTGTAGAACATCATTCCCGACGGGGCGATCGACGGCACCCAGAAGTAGATCGGCTGCTCGACGTCCGCTCTCGCCGTCAGCCCCTTGGCCACCGCCACATTCTTGCGCCCGTCCGGCTGCCGCGCGTCGTACTGCGTCCCGTAGGTCACGTCCGGCCAGCCGTAATCCCTGCCGCCGCGGACGATGTTGATCTCGTCGCCGCCCTGCGGGCCGTGATCGATCGACCACAGCTCACCCGTCTGCGGATTGAGCGCGGCGCCCTCGGGATCCTTCAGCCCGTGCGCGAATGTTTCGCGGAGCACTGTCGCCCGCCCGAGCCACGGGTTGTCCTTTGGAATCGACCCGTCGCGGTTGATGCGAATCACCCGTCCCGTGAAGTTCCGGCGGATATCCGGATTGTCGGTGAAGTCGTGATCGACGCCGTCGAGATCGGAGTCGTAGAAGCGGAAGCGATCGGCTCCGCCGACGAGCAGCGTGCCGTCGCGCGCGAGGACGATACGGCGTTCGACGCCGTCGGCCAGATCCTCGACGTTCTCGAGCCGCAGGTTGTCGGCGCTGAGGCGCGCACGCGCCACCCGCTCCGTGCCGAGGTCCATTGTCCGCCGCTCGGTGAACGGCCGCGTCCACACGCGTTCGTAGAAGAACTCCACCGGCCACGAGCCCGGAGCCTCGCCCTTCGGAGGCGCGAAATACGTGAAGTAGAGCGTGCGGTTCTTTGCGAACTCGGGATCGAGGACGACATCGTGGAGTCCCTGCGCGCCGATTGCCTTGACGCCAGGCACGCCGGCAACGGGACCGAGGACCACGCCGTCTGGCCGCACCACGCGCATCGTCCCGGCGTTCTGCGTGACGAGGAAGTTGCCGTCGGGCAGGAAGGCGATCGCCCAGGCGCCGGTCAGGCCGGTGGCAATCGTTTGAACGCGAACCGGAGGCGACGGTTTAGACGGCGCCGGCGCTTTGGTCTGACCCGGAAACGCCGGCGTCGGATTGTGCGTCTGAGCGTGGATGGTCGTAACGACCGCGGCAATGGCAACGACAATGACCGCGGTCTTTATGAGCGACCCGGCAATCCGGCTAAAGCCGGACTCCACCCCTACTTCTCCGCGATTTCGCCGGTATTGGCTTCGCCGCGCCCGCCACGGCCGGCGCCGGCACCACGCCCGGCCCCGCCGGCGTTCTGGTTGATCGGGCGGCGCTCGCGCTTGATCCCCTTGGCGGCCGCTTCAGCCATCGTCCGATCTTCGTCGCGCTCCGCCGCCAGCGTCATCTCGACCGCCTTGTTCCCTTCGTGGCAGTCGTACGGCAGCAGCATGCCGCCGTCGAGCGGCGTCAACGGGAACGAGACGGTGAACGGCGTGCTGTAGGTGAGCGGATCGTCCCACGTCGCCTGGTACTGGATGACGTCGTCGGCCACTCGGCGGAACCGCTCGGTGATTTTCATCGCCTTGCTGTGCTGCGTGCCGAGGCCGTTCACGCCGAAGGCGGTCTGATCGGTGAGGTTCGTCGTTTCGACGACGAGCTCTTCGCCTTCCCAGCGCGAGGTCGAATTGCCCAGATACATCCCGATCTTCTGGTTCACGTGCTGACGGTTGTCGGTATGGAAGATGCGCGTGTCGGGCAGCATCTCGTAGGAGAACGCCACGACGCCGGGTCCCTGCACGATGCGGTTGCCGTTGCCGTAGATCACGCGCAGGACGGAGCCGCCGATGCCGCGGGTGATGCAGCGCTCATAGAGCGGGAAGTCCAGCCACGAATTGATCGGGCCGGCGCCGTTCGTACCGCGCGGCATGATGCGGGCGCCAGGGAGCACCGTCGGCACGCGACCATCCGGTGGATCCACGACGAGGCGCGTCTGCGGGAAGGCGCGCCGCGCGTAGTCGTTGCGGAATGTGCTGGTGGAGTTGCGGTCGCGATTGTCGGCCTGGGTCGAGACCTGCTTTCTTCGTGCCTCGAGCTCTTCTTCCGTTCGATAGAGCGGCGGTGGCGGGCCCGTCGGTGCGGCTGTCGGGCAAGGGGGCAATGGCGCGTTACCGCAAAGCCCGCCGGCTGCGGCGCCGGGAGCGCCACCCCGTCCGCCACGACCGCCCTGATTGGCGCCGATCGGAACACCTTCCATGTCGTCGCTGGACCAGACGCCCTGCAGGTCAGGGTCGCCCCACGGCGTGCGAGGTGCCTTGTAGGTGACCGCCTTTCCACCGAACGCGGTGATGACCATCGGCGGGGGAGCTCCGTACGGCCGCGGCAATGCCTGCTGCTGCCCTGAGACGGTCGGGGTGACGTAGATCGACAGCGTGATCGCCGCCGCCAAAATACCAAGCCAGGCGAGCTTACGCATGATCAGCTCCTCAACAAACTGAGGGGCATTCTAGGCTTGTCGAGCGGGTTGTTCAAGGAGCGTGAGGCGGGTCGAGCGAGGAACCGCGGCCATGCGTCACAGCACGGCCGCGGTTATCCAACGGCGTTGCTATTTTTCGCGCGTGTCTTCGCCGGTGTCCGCGGCACCGCCGCGTCCACCTCGGCCGCCGCCGCGTCCGCCGCGTCCCTCAGGTGCGCCAGGCGTGCAGCCGGCCACCGGCTGTGATCCGACGCCGGCGCCGCATTCCTGGACCCCGCGGCGCTCACGCTTGATCCCCTTCGCCAGATCCTCGGCGAGCTTCTTGTCTTCCTCGCGCTCGGCCGCCAGCGACATCTGAATGGCCGCGTTGCCCGCGTGGCAGTCGTACGGCAGCAGGTAGCCGCCGTCCAGCGGCGTCAGCGGGAACGACACGGTGAACGGCGCCGTGTAGGTGAGCGGGTCGTCCCACGTTGCCTGGTACTGAACGATGTCGTTGGCCACGCGGCGGAAGCGCTCGGTGATCTTCAGCGCCTTGCTGTGGCGCGTACCGTTGCCGTTGACGCCGAACGCGGTCAGGTCCGTCAGGTTCGTCGTCTCGACAACCAGCTCTTCACCTTCCCAGCGCGCGGTCGAATTCCCGAGATACATCCCGATCTTCTGGTTCACGTGCGGCCGGCCGTCCGTGTGGAAGATGCGCGTGTCGGACAGCATCTCGTAGGAGAACGCGACCACGCCCGGCGCCTGGACGATGCGGTTGCCGTTGCCGTAGATGACGTTGAGGATCGAGCCGCCGATGCCGCGCGTGATGCAGCGCTCATACAGCGAGAAGTCCATCCAGGAGTTGAGCGGGCCCGGACCATACGTGCCGCGCGGCATGCCACGGTTCACGACGTCGGGTCGCACGTTCGGCATGCGGCCGTCCGGCGGATCGACGAGCAGGCGCGTCTGCGGGAACGCGCGCCGTGCGAAGTCGAAGCGGAACGACCCATCAGTCTGCGCACCGTCGCTTCTCCTGGCCGCCGCTGTGATTTGATCCTGACGAGCCTTCAGGGCCGCGTCGTCGAGGTACAGCGGCGGGGGTCCAGCGGGTGCCGCAGCAGCAGCGGGAGCCGGAGCTGCCGGAGCCGCGCCGCCCCGGGCGCCGCGTGCGCCTCCAGGTCCGCCAGCTCGCGGGGCCGTCGGGATGCCCTGCATGTTGTCGCTCGACCAGACGCCCTGAAGATCGGGATCGCCCCACGGTGTCCGTGGTGCCTTGTAGTCGACGGGTTTGCCGCCGAACGCGGTGATCACGAGCGGCGGTGGCGTCGAGTACTTGATCTCCTGCTGTGCCTGTCCCGAGACGGGCTGGCCGACGAACATCGTCAGTCCCATGACTGCGACGAGCACGCCGACCCAACCGAGCTTGCGCATGATTGAACTCCTTGCGGTCCTGCGGCCGCAGGTACGTAGAAAGAGAAGTCGAAAGGCTAAGGCCAGATTCTAGGCGGCTCGGTAGTCTCGTTCAAGGCGACGGCGGCCTTGAAAGAGGCCGAACAGTGCGCTTTTGTAAAGCTTTTGTAAACTTGGGTTTCGGGAGTTCTGCGTGACGAGTGATCGGCGAGTGACGCGTAGTGTCCGCCTTCAGGCGGACCATCCGATTGGCTATTCGGGTAAGGCGCTGGGGCAGAAGCTCGGCATCAAATCATGGACGCGCGTCAAAACCCGCAACGCCCCGGCGAACTATCAACAGTTCCTCGGGCCGCTGCCGCACGACGTGCAGCTGTCGCCGCGGCTGCGCCGGCCGGTCGATCTGGTGCACATCTTCAGCATCGCCCGCGCGCAGCTCGTCGCCGAGCTGCGCAGGGCCCTCGACGAGATCGAGCAGGACGGCGCCATCTGGGTGTCGTGGCCGAAGAAGGCCTCTGGTGTTCGCACGGACATCACCGAGGACGTGATCCGCGAAGTCGCCTTCCCTCTGGGGCTCGTTGACGTGAAGGTCTGTGCGGTCGATGAGACCTGGTCTGGCCTGAAGCTGGTTATCCGCAAGGCTAACCGTAAGCCTTAGCGAAGCGACACAACCCAGGCTACCCAGGCAACCCAGGCTACCCAGGCTACCCAGGCTACCGGTCGTATCCGCCCAACCGGCGGATCCAGATGTTGCGGTAGCGGACCGGCTGCTGATGATCCTGCAGGACGAGTGAATCTTCCGCCGGTTGCGGCGCGTAGCTCGCCAGCGCACGATGCACCGTCGGTCCCATCAGCTCCTTGCGGTTGTGAAGCAGCACGCCGTTCAGAAAGACCGTCATGTAGGCAGGTTTGATCAGGCGCGATCCTTCGAATCGCGGTGCCTCGAACACGATGTCGTACGACTGCCAGCTGCCGGGCCGCCTGGCGGCGTTCACGAGCGGCGGCCACTGTCCGTAGAGCGCACCGGCCTGGCCGTCCGGATAGGTGAGGTTGTCGAACGAATCGAGCACCTGCACCTCGTAGCGGCGGTGGAGGAAGATGCCGCTGTTCCCACGGTTCTGACTGTCGCCGCGCACCTGCGCGGGCGCCGCCCACTCGACGTGCAGCTGCACGTCGCCGAAGGTCTCCTTCGTCCGCAGATCGCCGCTGTTCGGCACGACTTCCATGTAGCCGTTCTCGACGCGCCATCCGTTTTTCGTCGGCGCCCATGACGAGAGATCGGTGCCGTCGAACAGGATCGTGGCGTCGGACGGTGCGTCTCCGACACGCAGCGCCGGCGTGACGGTTGCCGGGCGCGGACGCGCCGAATCGTGAACGCGATACGGAACACCAGGCAACAGTGGCGTGTCGGTGTAGCCGAGGTTCGTCGAGGGAGCCTGCGCCACAAGCCCAATCGAAGCAAGGAGGATCGCCGTAACGACAATTCGAGTCATGATTTTCGTGGCCTTCACGCTCTTCGCGTCCTTCGCGGTTAACGGCCGCGGAGTGCGAAGGCGTACAAGCTGTCACCCGCGCCGACGACCACGTACTGGGTGCCGTCGAGCTCGTAGGTGATTGGTCCGTTGGTAATAGACGTGTGCAAGCCTGCGTGCCACAGCGGCGTCCCTTTTGCCGCGTCGAACGCGACGAAGTTCGCCTGCGCGTCGCCAGCAAAGAGCACGTTGCCGGCGGTCGTCAGCACCCCCGAGCGGATCGTGCTGCTGCCGGTCCACTTGTGGCTCCAGGCAATCTTCCCGGTCTTGTAGTCAATCGCCTGCAGCATCGCCTCCGACCATCCTCCGCGATCATTGCCTCCCCACCCCTGCGGCTTCTCGTCGTCTTCGTTGGCGTAGAGGTAGTACACGCTGAAGCCGCGGGTGGCGTTGGCGTAGAAGAGACCAGTGCGCGGACTGAAGCTCGGCGGCGGCCAGTTCTGACCACCGCCCTGATTCGGCGACACCAGCGCGCCGTCGTACTGCGGCTCCTTGGCGGGATCAGGGATCGGCTGGCCCTGTGCGTCGAGGCCCTTCGTCCAGTTCGTCCTGATGTACTCGCTGCTGCGGATGTTCCTGCCCGTCGCGCGATCGAGCACGAAGAACCAGCCGTTGCGCGCGGCCTGCGCCAGCAGCTTCCGCGGTTTGCCGTCGACCTCGCCGTCGAAGAGCACCGGCGTCTGCGTGGCATCCCAGTCGTGTGTGTCGTGCGGCGACGACTGGAAGTACCAGACGAGCTTTCCGCTGTCCGGGTTGAGCGCGACGATTGACTCGGTGAAGAGGTTGTCGCCGGGACGCTTGCGGCCGTTGATCACCGGCTGCGGGTTGCCGGTGCCGAAGAAAATCAGGTTGAGCTCGGGATCGTAGGTCGTCGACCCCCAGGTCATCCCGCCGCCGTGCATCATCGCCTCGACGCTCGGCCAGGTCTTCGCCTCCGGCGTCCCGGGTTCGGGATAGACCCACCATCGCCACTGCCGGGCGCCGGTTTCCGGATCGTGCGCCTGGAGGTAGCCGGGGATATCCAGATCGTCGCCGCTCACGCCGACAATGACGTGGTTGCCGACGACGAGAGGCGCAGTGGAGGCGTAGTAGAACCGCTCGAGATCGCAGATCTCGGTACGCCACTTTTCACGCCCGTCGCGGGTGTCGAGCGCCACAAGGTTGCAGTCCGGGGTCTCGACGTAGACCGTTCCGCCGAGCACGGCGACGCCACGGTTGCCGATGTGCCAGCCACCCTTCGATGGCCAGGTGGCATGCCACAGTTCGCGCCCGCTGCGCGCATCCACGGCCCACACGTGATCGGGGATCGAGACGTACAACACGCCGTTGGCGACGACCGGCGTGCCCTTGATCGTCACAACCGTCTGGCCCCCGCCGCCTGCCGGAACGTTGCCGGGGTTCGGCCGGTAGACCCACGCCAGCGTCGTCGACGCGACGTTCGCCGTGTCGATGTTCGTCAGCGGGCTGAAGCGGCGGCCCGAGTAGTCGCCGTTGTACATCGGCCAGGAATCCGGAGTGGGGCGGAGCAGCAGGTCGTGCGAGACGGTGCCCTGCGCGACGAGTGTCGCGCTCGCGAGCAGGAACGCAATCGTCGTTCTCATTTCAGCCTCGCCAAATACGCCGTCAGGTGGTGCATGTCGGCATCGGTATAGCGATCCAGCAGCTCGTGATGAGCGGCCAGCGGATCGTTGACGACAACCGTCACGCCCGGCCCGCGGTTGAACGCGCGATATTCGCCGGACGCCTCGCGCAGCGACACGAAAAAGTCGTCGATACGAACGAGGACGCCGGTCACTGCTGCCTGCTTCGGCATGGTCACTGTCACTTCAACCTGCTTCGCGCCGCCGCGGCGCAGTGTCGGGAACAGGAAACGCTGCTGCAGGTTGGCGGCGTCAGGAATACGCGTGGCAATGCCAGCCAGGTCGCCGCCCGCGGCGTGGCAACTGCTGCAGCGGCCCGCGCCATTGAAGTACGCGCGGCCGGCTTCCGGATCGCCGGTGAGGACCGGAAGCGGCCCGCGTGGATTGCGGTTGCTGGCCACGGCTTCCACGCGCTGGTGGATGAAGTGTGAGAGGTCCACGATCTCGGCCTGCGTCAGCGTGGCTTGATGCGCGGCTGACGGCCGGATGGCCGGGCCGATGCCGTTGCCGAGCCGATCGCGCAGCACGACGGTCGATCGAATCAGGTCCGGTCCGCGATCGGTGCCCTTGGCGGTGCTGCCGTGGCAGTTGATGCAGTGCTTCGCGTAGAGCGCCCGTCCGCGGTCCGCGGCGGCATTGTCCACGCGCTGCCGCTCATACGGTCCACCCTGCGCGAAGGCGCCGATACCGAAGAAAACGAGTAACGCGACGACAGCGGCCAATCTGCGGACCATACGCGCGGATTCTACTCCGGTCATGAGACCATACGCCGCTACGCTTTCCTGCTGAACTGAGACGCTGATGGACAAAGGAAAACTCTTCGTCGCAAGCTGCGTGTCGCTGGTTACCACGTCGATGGTGTTCGCCATTCGCGGCGACGTGGCGCCCGCCATGAGTGCCGCGTTCCGGTTGACCAACGAGCAGATGGGCCTGATCTTCAGCCCCGCCTTCTGGGCGTTCACCGTTGCCATCTTCATCAGTGGCGCGCTCGTGGACGCCGTCGGCATGCGCGCACTCCACGTGCTGTCGGCCATTGGTTATCTGGCCGGTATCGGCTTGATCCTGGCGGCGCCGCATCCGACGGCGCCGGTCGCATCGATCTTCGACGACACCGGCACGACGCTGCTGTACGCGGGGTTCTTCATCATGGGGCTGTCGCAAGGGTTGGTCGAGGGTGTGATCAACCCGCTGATCGCGACGATTTACGCCGATGAGAAGACGCGGAAGCTGAATATGCTCCACGCCTGGTGGCCGGGCGGGCTAGTGATCGGCGGCCTGCTCGCCGCGCTGTTGACGCAGGCGTTCGACGCGAGCTGGCAGGTCAAGCTTGGGACGATCGCAGTGCCGGCGATTGTGTATCTGTTGATGGCCGTGTCGCTCGCCTATCCGAAGACCGAGCGCGTCGTTTCCAATATTTCAACCGGTGAGATGTGGCGCGAGGCTGGACGACCGCTGTTCGTGCTGCTGTTCGTCTGCATGTGGATGACGGCGGCCGCGGAGCTGGCGCCGGACCAGTGGTTCCCCGCCGTCATGGGTGCACTGGTTCCGCAGCTTCAGGGGGTCCTGTTCCTCGTCTACACGGCCGGCCTGATGTTCCTGCTGCGGTTCTACGGCAGCGGCATCGCACATAGGGCGCCGATCGCCACGCTCGTCGTGTGTTCGGTGCTCACTGCCGTCGGCTTGTTCTGGCTGGGCAGCCTCCAGCCGGGAGCGAGTCCGGTTGTCGCATTCGCGGCCGCCACCGTCTTCGGCGTTGGCAAGACCTTCTTCTGGCCCACGATGCTTGGCGTCACGGCGGAACAGTTCCCGCGGGGCGGAGCGCTGCTTCTGTCGCTGATGGGAGGCGCGGGCATGCTGTCGGTGGCCGTGGCCATTCCGATCATGGGTGCGCGGATCGATCAGCTCGGGCCAGGCGCGGCGCTGCAGATGATTGCCGGCCTTGGCGGAATTCTGGCGGTCGTGTTCCTTGGCGTTTACGCGTTTTTTGCCGCACGAGGCGGATACCGACCTGTGCTCATCGCCGAGCGCTCATCCATGGCAGACGTCATGCGAGCGCGGCCTTAGCGTAGTCGAAGCACTTCTTCACTTCCGCGACGGCGCCGTCGGTGCCGCGGTATTCGTATTCGATATACGCGCGGATAGGCCATTTCTCGCGCTTCAGCAGCGCGAGAACCTCGCGAATCTTCGTGTCGCCGGTTCCCCACGGCGTGTTGTCGCCCTGATCCTTCCGCCGATCCTTCAGGTGCAGGTTCGTAATGCTGGCGTGGTGCTCGCGCATGTAGGCGACCGGGTCGTAGTTGGCGGCGGTGAAATGGCCGATGTCGAGGTTGATCTTGAAGTATTTCGACAGCGCCATCGCCGCGGCGAAGCTTTCCGGCGTGGCGAATTCGTTTGGATCCTTCGTGTTCGAGTGGTTATGCATCGCCACTGCCATCTTGTGCTTCCCGGCAAACGGCACAACGCGCTTCGCGACGCTGAGCGTGGTGGACGCCGTGATGATCTCGGCGCCGAGCGCGTACGCGATTTCGAACCCGCGATTGATCTCCTCGTCGGTGAAGTCGTTGCCGAAGCTGTAATTGAACGCGTAGATGGAGGCGCCGGCCTTGGCAAAGGCGTTCCTGATACCGCGGAAGTGATCGAGCGGCGTCTGGACGCGCCATGTCCGCAACGCCTCGCGGGCTTCGCGGATCTGTTCCGGTGTTCGTCCACGGCCGCCGGCGGCAGCCGGCTCAATCTGGGGCGACCACAGCTCACAGTCCGTCAGCCCGAGCGACTGCATGGCGCCGATGATCGCGGCGGCGGCGTCGCCGCCCGGTGTGCGCGGCAGCTCCCTGAAGCTGTAGGTCTGCACGCCGAGACGTACGCCACCGATCGTCTGCGCCGACACGAAACGTGGCAGTGTCAGGCTGCCAAGCGCCAGAACGCCAAATTCACGTCGGGTGATCGTTGTCATCTGTTCCTCCGCAACGTGGCGCGGACGTTGTCACGTCCGCGAGGCGAGCCTGACAAGGCTCGCCC
>JBOGIQ010000184.1:0-11653 GCA_050742535.1 Vicinamibacterales bacterium
TTCGCCGATTTGTGAAGGTAGCCAAACAGCGAGTGGCGTACATCGCGCGAAGGCAATTTCAAATCGCGTCCGTCTGGCAGGACGGCTACTACGAACGCGTCCTGCGGACTTACGAAAGCATGGAAACGCTGATTCGGTACATCCTCGACAATCCGGTGCGAGCCGGCCTTGTCCAGAGAGCGGAGGATTTCCCTCACAGCGGGACGCTGTATTGGCCTGACGCATAAAGGAACGTGGGGCGGACGTTGTCACGTCCGCCTGGCGCGCCTGACAAGGCGCGCCCCACGATCGAACGGGGGATACAAGGCGCGCCCCACGATCGGCTTATGGGGTCTCGCGCGGGAGCTGACGGCCGGGGAGCGCTGTCAGCGGCACCGGAGCAGCTTCCTTGAACAGCATCTCCGTCGGACGCAGGCCGAAGACCTGCCCATCACGAAACACCGCCACGATCGCGACCCGGTACGGGGCGGGCGCGTCGATGAGCGGCGCCCCTTGCAGCAGCAGCTCGGAAGGGAAACTCCAGGTCGACACAGGACTGCCATTGTCGGCCCGGAAGGTCGAGAGCGTGGGCGAGACGCCGACGACGGCGACAATTCCGTTGAGAATCCGCGGCGGGAAGAGCGGGCGTGTCACAGGCTCTTTCCACTTCTGCGCTCCGTGGCCACGATCCAGCGCCCGCACGATGTTGTCCCACGAGACGACATAGACGTTGTTGCCGTAAACCGCGGCACCAGCGATCGTGCCGCCAAAGATCTGCCCGGTCCATTTCCATTTGTCTTTTCCGGTGCGGGCATCGAGCGACCAGAACGATTTGGTCGTCGAGCCGATGAACACGCGGTCGCGATCGACGACCGGTTCGCTCAACTCACCATCCAGCGTGCGTTCCCACCGGAGCAATCCGTCCGCCAGGTTGACGCTCATCGCACGGCTGCCGTTCGCCACGAGATACGCTGCCTCGGCGTCGGCCGTCATCGACACGCGATCGGACGCGCCGAGCGACAGCCGCCACGCCACCTCGCGGCGCTGAAGATGAACAGCCACGACGTCTCCACCCTCGAGCACCGTCAGGAGCAGGGGACCTTGCGCGATCATCCGCGTACGCGCCGGCCGATCGAGCGCGACGCTCCACTGCTGCCGGCCCGTGCGCGGATCCAACGCTTCGATTCCACCCGGAGTGGCGACGACGACCACGCCGTGAGTCAGAAGCGGCGGCAGGCGAGTCGAAACGGAAGAGGTCCAGCGGGTTGCGCCGGTCTGACGATCGAGTGCGACGAGCTGCGCGGGCGACGGCGGCGGCGCACCGTCTTCGGTGGACGCCGTCACTTCCTCGACAGGCACGTAGACGGCCGCGTCATCCATGGCGCCGTCGGCCGCAGGCCGCTCGGCAAGCGTGATCTTCCACGCCTGCTCCGCTGGCAGAAGTGGAGCAATGTAGGGCTCGCGCGTGCGCTTTGGTTGTTGCCCCGAAACAGCGCACGCGGCGAGCACGATCAGAAGCGCGATCGACAGCGATCGCACGCGTCTCACCACAAGATGTTGACCTATAATAGCTGCTCCCACCCAACCCCTTGGCTGTGTCGCATCAAACGATTCTCGTGCTCGACTTTGGCTCGCAGTACACGCAGCTCATCGCGCGTCGTCTGCGGGAGCTGTCGGTGTATTCCGAGATCGTTCCGTTCAACACAGCGCTCGCCGCGATTCGCGCGAAGCGCCCGGTCGGCGTGATCCTGTCGGGCGGCCCGAGCAGCGTCTCGGACGAAGGGGCGCCGAAGTGCGACCCGGCGATTTTCAACCTCGACATTCCGGTCCTCGGCATCTGCTACGGGATGCAACTGATGACCGAAATGCTTGGCGGCGAGGTCAGACGGTCGGGCCACAGAGAATTTGGACACGCCATCGTTCGACCGGTCGATTTGGAACCGCGCGCCGGCGGAGCCACGGTCGTGACGACGCCACGGCTGTTTACCGAATTGCCGGGCGAGTTGCGGGTCTGGGCAAGCCATGGCGACGATGTCGCAGCGGTGCCACCGGGGTTTCAGATCGCCGCCACGAGCGCCACCGCACCGATCGCGGCCATGGAGTCGGCCGAGCGCGATCTCTACGCGCTGCTGTTCCATCCCGAGGTCGTCCACACGGATCACGGCATCGAGATCCTCAGTAATTTCGCCTACGGTGTCTGCGGCTGCACGGGCGACTGGACCATCGCCTCGTTCATCGAAGAGGCGACCGAACGGATCAATCGGCAGGTCGGATCGGGAAAACTGGTGTGCGGCCTCTCCGGCGGCGTCGATTCGACCGTTGCGGCAATGCTGATCCACCGCGCGATCGGCGACCGGCTGACGTGCATTTTCGTGGACAACGGGCTGCTGCGACACGACGAGGCGAATCAGATCCGGAAGCGCTTCCGCGAGAAGCTGCATCTGCCGCTCGACTTCGTCGACGCCGCGGATCTGTTTCTCGCGCGACTGGCTGGCATCACGGATCCGGAACAAAAGCGCAAGATCATCGGCGCCGCGTTCATCGACGTCTTCGAGCGGCGGGCCACGGAGCTCGGGGGCTTTGATTTCCTCGGGCAGGGAACGTTGTACCCGGACGTCATCGAATCGGCGTCGGTGCACGGCCCGGCGGTCGTCATCAAAAGCCATCACAACGTCGGCGGGCTCCCGGAGCGGATGAAGTTCACGCTGGTCGAACCGTTGCGCGATCTGTTCAAGGACGAAGTTCGCCGCGTGGGGCAGGACCTTGGCCTCGAACGTGAATTCGTGGTGCGCCAGCCGTTTCCCGGCCCAGGCCTCGCCGTGCGCTTGATCGGCGAAATTACGCGCGAGCGGCTCGACCTCCTCCGGCTGGCGGACAAGATCGTCGCCGAGGAGATCCGCGGTTCAGGGTGGTACGAGCGGCTGTGGCAGAGTTTTGCGGTCCTGCTGCCCGTGCAGAGCGTCGGAGTCATGGGCGACGCCAGGACCTACGAGTACACGATCGCCATTCGCGCGGTCGAGAGCCTGGATGGCATGACGGCGGACTGGGCGCGCCTGCCGCACGATCTCCTGGCGACGATTTCATCGCGGATCGTCAATGAGGTCCGCGGCATCAACCGCGTCGTCTACGACATATCGTCCAAGCCGCCATCGACGATTGAATGGGAATAGTGGTTTAGTGTGAACGAGTTCGTTCATCTCCATCTGCACACTGAGTTCTCCCTCCTCGACGGCGCCTGCCGGATCGACGAACTCCTCGACGAAGCGGTCAAACTGAAGATGCCGGCGCTCGCCGTGACCGAGCACGGCAACATGTTCTCGTCGGTCGTCTTTCACGATCACGCGCGGGATCGCGACCTGAAACCGATTCTCGGGTGTGAGGTGTACGTCGCGCAGGGCAGCCGCTTCGAGAAGAGCGGCCCCCAGACCGAGACGAATCACCTGGTGCTGCTCGCGGAGACGAACGAGGGGTACGCGAATCTGATCAAGCTCGTCTCGGCGGGATACACCGAGGGGTTCTACTACCGGCCGCGTATCGACAAGGATCTGCTGGCGCACCACGCGAAGGGCCTCATCGGGCTCAGCAGCTGCCTGAAGGGCGAGGTCGCCAGCGCGCTGCGAACGGAGCAGGCGCGTCCGGCGCTGGAGGCCGCCGCCCGGCTGCGCGACATCCTCGGTCCGAACAACTTCTTCCTGGAGATGCAGTACCAGGGGATCGAGGAACAGAAAGTCGTCAACAAAGGGATCATCCCACTCGCGCGCGAGCTCAATCTTCCGCTGGTCGCCACCAACGACGTGCACTACCTGCGGCAGGGCGACCATCAACCGCACGACATCCTGCTCTGCATCGGCACGGGCAAGACCGTCAACGACGCCCAGCGGCTCCGCTACACCGGCGATCAGTTCTTCCTCAAGACCGGGGAGCAGATGGCCGCGGTCTTCGCCGGCCACGAGGACGCCCTCAGGAACACGCTTCGCGTGGCCGAGCGGTGCAACGTCACGATCCCGACAGGTCAGAACCATCTGCCGTCGTTCGGTGTGCCCGACGGCTTCACGCTCGATCACTATTTCGAACACGTCGTGCGTGAAGGCTTCGCCCAGCGTCTGAGCCGGCTCCGGCAGCTCGCGGCGGCCGGAGTCCTGCGCCATACGATCGACGAATACGAGCGGCGTCTCGAGTACGAGATCGAGATGATCAAGACGATGGGGTTCCCGGGCTATCTGCTCATCGTCTGGGACTTCATCCGCTACGCGCGCGAACAGGGCATCCCGGTCGGCCCGGGCCGCGGGTCGGCCGCCGGGTCGCTGGCGGCGTGGTGCATGCGCATCACCGACGTCGATCCGATCGACTTCGATCTCATCTTCGAGCGGTTCCTCAACCCGGAACGCATCTCGATGCCGGACATCGACGTCGATTTCTGCGAGCGCCGCCGCGGGGAAGTGATCGAGTACGTCACGCGGAAATACGGGCGCGAGAACGTCGCGCAGATCATCACCTTCGGCACGATGAAAGCGAAGGCGGTGGTGCGCGACGTCGGCCGCGCGCTGGACATGCCGTACGCGGACGTCGATCGGATCGCCAAGCAGATCCCGGCCGCCCTGGACATGACGCTGGACAAGGCGCTCACCGAGAACCCGGTGCTCAAGGAGATGGCGGCCAAGGACCCGAAGGTGAAGGAGGTCCTCGACATCGGCAAGCGGCTCGAAGGCATGTCGCGGCACGCGTCGGTGCACGCCGCCGGGGTGGTCATTGCCCCGGGCCCGATCACCGACTACGCGCCGCTCTACAAGGGGCAGCGGGACGAGCTGACGACCCAGTGGAACATGAAGGAGATCGAGCGGGTCGGCCTCCTGAAGATGGATTTCCTGGGCCTGAGCACCCTCACGCTCATCGACGACGCGCTCAAGGAGATCAAGAGAACCGAGGGCATCCAGCTCGACATCGACAATATCCCGCTCGACGACCCCAGGACCTACAGGGTGTTCCAGGAGGGAGCGGCCTACGGCATCTTCCAGTTCGAAAGCTCCGGGATGCGCGAGCTCCTGCGCAAGGCCAAGCCCACGCGCCTCGACGACCTGATCGCGCTCAATGCGCTCTACCGGCCCGGGCCGCTCAAGAGCGGCATGGTCGACGACTGGGTCGAGCGGAAGCAGGGCAAGCGCGAGGTGAAGTACGAGCTGTCGCAGCTCGAACCGATCCTGTCCGACACCTACGGCGTCATCGCCTACCAGGAACAGGTGATGCGCATCGCGCAGGCGGTCGCGGGATTCACGCTCGGTCAGGCCGATGTGCTGCGCAAGGCCATGGGCAAGAAGGACCCGAAGGTCATGGCCAAGCAGCGCGAAGCCTTCCTCGCGGGCGCGAAACAACAGGGCGTCAGCGAGAAGAAAGCCGTCAAGCTGTTCGAGTTGATCGAGTTCTTCGCCGGCTATGGCTTCAACAAGTCGCACTCGACCGCCTACGCGTTCCTCGCGTATCAGACGGCCTATCTCAAGGCGAACTATCCGTCACACTTCACCGCGGCGCTGCTGACGATCGAAGCGCAGAACACCGACAAGCTCGCCATGTACCTCGCGGAGGCGCGTGAACGCGGCATCACGGTGCTGCAGCCCGACATCAACCAGAGTCAGCTGTCGTTCTCCGTCGAAACGCGTGAGGACGGCTCGCGGCCGGTCCGCTTCGGGCTGACGGCGATCAAGGGGCTCGGCGAGGGCGCCATCAACTCCGTCATTGCGGCGCGCGAGCAGCTTGGCGGCGGGATTCCGTCGCTGCACGCGCTGTGCGAAATCCTCGATCTGCGGCTCGCCAACAAGCGTGTGTTCGAAGCGCTGGTCAAGTCGGGCGCGTGCGACTCGCTCGTCACAGATTCAGTGGGACGGGCCTTGTCAGGCCCGTCTCGTCCCCTACGCGAGATCCGTGCGCGGCTGTTTGCCGCGATCGACGGCGCGTGCGACCACGGGAACCGTGTGCAGCGGAACAAGGACCTGGGCCAGGTCGACCTCTTTGGTGGCGGCGATGAAGGCCCGGAGTCTGCCTCGGCCGCCTCGATTCCGCTGCCCGATGTGCCTCCGTGGACCGAGATCGAGCAGCTGAACTTCGAAAAGGAAGCGCTAGGTCTGTATTGGACCGGCCACCCGATCGATCGCTACGCGGACGATCTGCGCGTCTACGGCGCAAAGACCACCGCCGATTTGCTGCCGAAGAAGGCTCCCGCGGATGAAGAGACCGGCTTCAGTGGGGCGAGCGTCAGTGGGGCGAGCCTCAGTGGGGCGAACCCTGCGGGTTCGCCGGGCGAGCCTGAAAGGCTCGCCCCACTGAGCGAAGAAGTGTCGCTAGGTGGTATCGTCTCCGGCCTTCGGCCGCTCAAGACGCGGCGCGGGGACCGCATGTGCGTGTTCATGCTCGACGACGCGACCGGCAGCCTCGAGGTGGTGGTCTTTCCGGAGGCGTTCAAACAGTTTGGCCACCTTGCCGACAATGGCCAGATGGTGGTCGTCAAAGGCAAGTTCGAGCGCGACGATGAATCGGCCCGGCTGCTGGCGTCGGAGATTGCCCCCGTGGAGGCCGTTCGCGAGCGGCTGGCGCGCTCGGTAGCCATCCGGCTGTCGACCCCGCCGCACGACCGCGCGACGTTCGAGAAGCTCTGGGACGTGTTCGCGCAGCACAAAGGAGACCGTCGAGTGGCCTTCGACATCGAGCTCCAGGAGACCGAGCGCCGGCTGCGCGTGACGATCGACGTCAACGCGCAGATACGCGTGCGGCCGTCGGAGCGCCTCGTGTCGGAGGTCGAAAAGATCTGCGGCGCCGGCTCGGTGACGCTTCGATGACCAGTCCTGTCACCGCCGCTCCGTACACTGAGTCTGCCGGAACGCCTTGGCGGCGTTCCTTGAGCGAGACGTAGTATGCCGCCCGATACGCTCGAGTTCGAGGAACCCATCGCTGTCCTGCTGAGGCAGATCGAAGCCTTGTCGCTGATGCCGCAGACGCCGGAACAGCAACGCTCGATCGACGCGCTGCAGCAGCAGATGGAATCGATCCGCGCCGACATCTACCAGCGCCTCACGCCATGGCAGCGCGTGCTCGTGGCGCGGCATCCCAGCCGTCCGACGGTGCTGGACTACGTGACGCGGCTCTTCACCGACTTCACTGAAATCAGCGGCGACCGCCGCTTTGCCGACGACCATGCCATCGTCACCGGCTTCGCCCGCTACAAAGACGCTCCCGTGCTCATCGTCGGCCACCACAAGGGCGGCGGCGGCGATACGAAACAGAAGATCTATCGAAATTTCGGGTACGCGAAGCCGGAGGGCTACCGCAAAGCGCTGCGGGCGATGAAGCTGGCGGAGAAGTTCCAGCGGCCGGTGATCGCCTTCATCGACACCCCGGCCGCCTACCCGGGCATCGAGTCGGAGGAGCGCGGGATCTCGGAAGCGATCGCGCTCAACCTGCGGGAGATGGCGGCGCTGGATACGCCAATCATCGTCCTCGTGCACGGCGAGGGGGGCAGCGGCGGCGCGTTGGGGCTCGCCGTCGGCGACCGCATCCTGATGCACGAGTTCGCCATCTACAGCGTGATCCCGCCGGAGGGGTGTGCGGCGATTCTGTGGCGTGACTCGGGACGGAAGGTCGAGGCGGCGGACGCGCTGAAGCTCACCGCAGAGGATCTGCTCGGCTTCGGAATCATCGACGAAATCGTCCCTGAGCCGACCGGCGGCGCCCACACGAACCCGGAACTGGCGGCCACGCTGCTCGACACCGCGCTCGGACGCGCGCTCGGCGAGGTCTCGGCCATGGCGGCGGACGCGCGCCTCGACGCGCGGTACCGCAAGTGGCGCGCGATGGGAAACATCGGCTTTGCCGAAAGCTGATCGCATCTGGTCGTCACTGCCGTGCGACGACGCGGCCGTCGAACGGCTGGCCGCCGAACTCGATGTGTCGGCGGTCACCGCCCGTCTGTTGTGCATCCGCGGCCTCGGTGATCTCGACGAGGCGCGCCGGTTTCTCTCGCCCGCGCTCGACGACCTCCACGATCCGTTCGCGCTGACCGACATGCAGCCGGCCGTCGAGCGCATTCTTGGCGCCATCGAACGCCGCGAGCGCATCGCCATCCACGGCGACTACGACGTGGACGGGGTAACGTCGACGGTCATCCTCCGCCGCGCGCTCGAGCTGCTGGGGGCGGACGTCACCCATTTCATTCCGGAGCGGCTCCGCGACGGCTACGGTCTGCAGCCGGCATCGCTCGACCGTTTGAATACGGACGGCGTGCGGCTCGTCATATCGGTGGACTGCGGGATCCGCGGCGTCGACGCCGCGCTGCACGCCAAGGCACTCGGCCTCGATCTCATCATCACGGATCATCACGAACCGGACGCCACGGGCCTGCCTGCCGCGTTTGCCGTGATCAACCCGAAACGCCACGACTGCACCTATCCGGACAAGAACCTGGCGGGTGTCGGCGTCGCCTTGAAGCTCGTGCAGGCGCTCTGCGCGAAAACGGGACGCACCTCGTGGCTGCCTGCGTTCGTGAAAGTCGCGGCGATCGGCACGCTGGCCGACGTCGTGCCGCTGCAGGGCGAGAACCGGATCATCGCCAAGCTTGGACTTGGCATGCTGTCGAAAGGCCCGCACAAGGTCGGACTGCGATCCCTGCTCGACGTCTGCGGCCTGACCGGCAAGGATATCGACAGCTACCACATCGGATTCGTCCTCGCACCGCGCGTCAATGCGGCCGGACGGATGAGCACGCCCGACATCGCCGCCCGGCTGCTGCTGGCATCCGACGAAGCGATGTCGCAGGAAGCGCGGGAGCTCGCCGAGCAGCTGAACACCGAGAACGTGCGGCGTCAGCAGGAGGAAGCGGACATCGTCGCGCAGGCCCGTAAGGTGGTCGAGACGGACCTCGAGGTCGGCTCGCGCACAGTGATCGTCGTCGCCGGCGAAGGCTGGCACCGCGGCGTCATCGGCATCGTCGCCTCCAAGCTCGTGGACGCGTTTCACCGGCCGGCGATCGTGCTGTCGATCGACGGTGAGACCGCGCACGGCTCGTGCAGAAGCATTCCGTCGTTCAACATGCTGGCGGCGCTCGAATCGTGCGCCGATGCGATGGTGAAGTTCGGCGGCCACAAGCAGGCGGCCGGCCTGACCGTCGAGACCGGCCGCATCCGCGAGCTGCGCGCCCGCGTCAACGAGTTTGCCGATGCGTGCCTCGGCCCGGACGATCTGCGGCCGCGGCTCTGGATCGACGGCGCGCTCGGCTTCCGGTCCATCACCGAGCAGGTCGCATCGGAGATGACGCGCCTGGCGCCGTTCGGCGCGGGGAACCCCTGCCCGGTATTCCGCACGAGCCGGGTCGAGATCATCGACGGCCCGCGGCGGGTGAAAGATCGGCATCTGAAGATGGCGTTCCGCCAGGATGGCCGGGTGTTCCGTGGCATCGCCTGGCGCGCGTCCGAACGCGAGGCGTTCGTCACCGAACATCGCGGCGCCATCGACCTCGCGTATTCCCTCGAACAGGACACCTGGAACGGCGAGCGGTACCTGCAGCTGTCCGTCGCCGACTTCAAAGCTCCAGACGCGTAAGCGGTACTCAACTGCTACGATGTACGCAGGCAGGCACCCCAAAAGGGGCGCCCTACAGAGCCGGCGTCTGGAAGGGCGCCCTACAAAGAACTGTGACCTGGCAGAAACCCGCGCGCATCGGCGTCGCCCTCGTCGGCGTGGCATCGGCGCTCGCGGTGTATCTCGCGATGGGGGAGCGGCGTGCGGCGCCGCCGCCAACGCCCGTCCAGTACAGGGATCCGAAAGCGGTCGTGAGCATCACCGGCTCCCTGCTCAAGAGCTTCTCCGGTGAGTTCAAAGACTTCGATATTGACGCCGAGCGAACCGAGATCTACGAAGACGGCTCGACGAAACTGTCTGGCGACCGGCCAGTCACGATCGTCGTGCGCAAAGGCGAGAGCCGCACGTTTCGAATCACCGCACGGGAGGCTAAGGCCGACAAGGACCGCAATTTCTTCGAGCTCACGGGTCCGGTACGGCTTGAGGATAGCGATGGCTTCTGGCTCGAAACCGCGACCGCAACGATGAATCGAGTGGACTCGATTGCCCACGTGCCTGGCACGGCCACGTTCGGCAAGGGGCGCATGAGCGGCTCCGGGGAAGGATTCAGCTACGACGAGAAGCGCCAGATTCTGCTGATCTCGAAAGATGCGCGCGTCAAGACCGTGGACGAGGCCGGTAAGCCCGTGATGCAGCTCACGTCGGGCACGGGCATGCTCGACCGTCTGCAGCACGTGCTCACGCTCGAAACCGGCGTCCACGTCGTCCGCAACGAGCAGGTCATCGACACCGATCACGCGAGCAGCCGGCTGGGCGTCAACAACGACGTCGTCACCTTCATCGAGATGCACGGAAATTCACGCGTCACCGGCGGGCCGCCGATCGACGCGATGAGTGCCCGCGACATCAGCCTCGATTACACCGAAGACGGAAAGACGCTGGAGGCGGTGAAGATGGCCGGCGCGGCTTCGGCGGCGATGGCCGGAGACGGCGGCCAGCCGGGCACCCAGATCGGCGGCGAAACCGTGGATCTGGCGCTTGCGGCCGACGGCGAGCTGACGAGCGTCGTCGCGCGCGAAAACGTGCGTCTGCAGCTGCCCGCCCGCGCCGAGACGCCTCCACGAACCATCGTGGCGCAGGCGCTTGACGGCACCGGCGAGGCCGGCAAGGGGCTGACGAAGGTCACGTTTACCCGGGATGTTCGCTTCAGCGAGGAGCCCCTGCGTCCGAAGGGGTCTGCAGCCGAGAAGGAAGGTGGGAAGCGGACCGCCAATTCACAGAAGCTCGAGGCATCGCTGGTTGACGATGCCGTCACGACCGCGATGTTCACAGGCAACGTCACCTTTGAAGAGACCGGACTGAAAGCGTGCGCCGCACAGGCGGAGTACGAGCCGCAGAAGGGATCGCTGGCTCTATCCGGCGCGACGAAAGAGGGCGCCCCGGTCGTCGCGGAGGAGCAGGTGACGATTGAGGCGCAGACCATTGACGTCGGCCTCGACACCCGGCGCATGAGGGCGCGCGGCAACGTCACCACCTGGATGCGATCCACCTCGATGCGGCGCTGCAAGCCCGCAACACCGCGCGCGAAGGACGAGCAGGGAGCGAACAAGGTGCCCGGGCTTCTGAAGACGGACCTGCCGGTCGTGATCACGGCACAGGATCTCGAGTACGACAGTCGCAAGGGCACGGCGATTTACACAGCGCCGGTCGGCAAACGGGCCACGCTCGATCAGGAGAACGAGACCGCGATCTCCGGCGAGCGAATCAACATCGATCAGACAAACGGCGACCTGACCATCACCGGAAACGCGATTTCGACCCTGATGCTCGACAACAAGCAGACCACCGGCCGCGGCCACGAGATTCGCTACACCGACGCGAAGCGGTTGATCACCTACGTCAGTGGAACCAAGGCCGGCAGCACCGAGGTCTCGCTGAAGTCAGGCCAGGACAGCCACCTGCAAGCCGGGAGCATCGACATCACCCTGAACGCGAAAGACAACGCGCTCGACAGGATGAGAGCCCTGCGCAACGTTCGGGTCGTCGAGGGGGTCAGCACGGTCACCGGCGGCGGCTCGCTCGACTACACGGCGGCTACCGGAGAGTACGTCGT
>JBOGIQ010000185.1:0-11642 GCA_050742535.1 Vicinamibacterales bacterium
ACCACCGGCGCGGCGCCCTGCTTCAGTTCGACGAGTACGCCATGAGCGGCGGAGGGATGAATGAACGCGACCATCGAGCCCTCGGCGCCGGGCCGCGGCTGCTCGTCAACGAGGCGGACTCCGCGAGTACGCAGTTGTTCGAGGGCGGCGTGGATGTCGTCCACGCGCAGCGTGATGTGGTGAAGCCCCGGTCCGCGCTTCTCCACGTAACGCGCGATTGCGGAATCGCCGTTCGTGGGCTCGAGCAGTTCGAGGGCGGCCTGACCAGCGGGAATGAAGTGGGCGCGTACTCGCTGGCTGGCGACCTCCTCGGGGATTTCGACGTGGAGGCCAAGCCCATCGCGATAGAAAGCCAGCGCCTCCTCGAGGTTCTCCACCGCGATGCCGACGTGGTCGAGGATCGCGCGCATTTACAAATTCGCCGGGTCCGCGGCGTCGGATGCAGTCCGCCGCGGCACCCGGCCTACGCTGGCAATGAGCTCATCCACCGCCGAATACGGATCGAGCTCGCGCGCCGCAACGCGCTCGGCCATCCGCTCGATCGCGCCCGACGGCAGCGATGATTCGATGCGCCGCACAAGCTGGCGAGCCAGCAGCTCGCGCAGCCGAACGCGCTGGCGTTCGCGCCGCCGCTCGGCCAGTCCGCCGGCTGATTGCTCGCGATAGCGCCGGATCTGCCGCCACAGTTCGTCGATCCCGATCGCGCGGGTCGCCTCTGTCTTCACAATCGGCGGCTTCCAGTCGCTGTCGCCTGGTTCCTTCCGCCTGAAGGCGGAAGCCACGTCGGCGGAAGCAGCGCCCAGCGACAGATTCGCGGCGATCGCCTGCGCGGCCCGGTCGGCGCCTTCACGATCCGCCTTATTGACGACGAAGATGTCGCCGATTTCCATGATGCCGGCCTTCATCGCCTGGACGTCGTCGCCAGCCCCCGGCGCGACGACCACGAGCGAGATATCGGCGGTCCGGACGATATCGACTTCGTCCTGGCCGACTCCGACCGTCTCGATGATGATGACGTCCGTTCCGGCCGCATCCAGCACGAGCGCAACGTCGCTCGCCGTCCGCGACAGCCCTCCGAGGTGGCCGCGTGTGGCCATGCTGCGGATGTACACGCCGGGGTCGGCCGCGTGGCCGGTCATGCGAACGCGATCGCCGAGGATCGCCCCGCCGGTAAACGGGCTCGTCGGGTCCACCGCGATGATCCCGACCGTCTGACCCGATCGCCTGATCTCGGCGGTCAGGGCATCGACGAGCGTACTTTTGCCGGTTCCCGGCGCGCCGGTGACCCCGATCACATAGGCACGGCCGGTCTGCTGATAGATGCGCCCGATCAGCGCCGCCGCCTCCGGAGCTTCGTCCTCGATCAACGAAATCGCGCGCGCAATCGCCCGCGCCTCACCGGCACGCACGCCGTCGTGGAGTAACTCGCTAGGAGGCAAGCAGCTGCCGCGCGATGACGAGCCGCTGAATCTCGCTCGTCCCCTCGCCGATGGTGGTGAGCTTCACGTCGCGCAAATACTTCTCCGCCGGATAGTCCTTGATGAAGCCATAGCCGCCATGAATCTGGACGCCGTCCTCCGCGGCGCGCACCGCGATTTCGCTCGAATACAGCTTCGCCATCGCCGCCTCGAGCGTGGTGCGCTCGCCGGCATCCTTCATTGCGGCGGCGCGATACGTCATCAGCCGCGCGCCCTCGATACGCACAAGGTTGTCCACCAGCTTGGCGCGGATGCTCTGAAACGTTCCGATCGGTTGTCCGAACTGTTCGCGTTCGAACGCATACGATCGCGCGGCGTCGTACGCACCCTGTGCGAGTCCGACGGCGAGCGCGGCGATGCCGATGCGGCCGGCATCCAGCACCTGGAGGGCGTTGATGAACCCCTGTCCTTCCGCGCCAAGCAACTGACCGGCGGGGACGCGGCAATTCTCGAAGATCAGCTCACTCGTCTCGCTCGCGCGCATCCCCAGCTTGTTTTCCTTCTTGCCCGGCCGGAACCCCGGAGTGCCCTGCTCGACGATGAAGGCGGAGATGCCGCGGTTGCCTTTGGCGCGATTGGTGACGGCCATCACGACGAGGATGTCGCCGGTCCGGCCATGCGTGATGAACTGCTTCGAGCCGTTGATGACCCAGTCCGCGCCGTCACGAACGGCGGTCGTCCGCATCGCCGCGGCGTCGCTGCCGGACGACGACTCGGTCAGTCCCCAGGCCGCCAGCTTGTCGCCCGTCGCCAGCGGAACGAGATACGTCCTCCGCTGCTCTTCCGTGCCGAACATGAAGATGTGCGACGCGCCGAGGCCGTTGTGCGCGGCGATGGAGAGGCAGACGGACGGGTCGACACGCGCCAGCTCCTCGATGCACAGGCAGTAATCGACCGATGACATCCCGGCCCCACCGTATTCCTCGGGGAACTGGATCCCCATCAGTCCCAGGGCCGCGCACCTGGCGAGCAGTTCCCGCGGAAACTGCTGGGCCTCGTCCCATTCCATGACGTGGGGGCGCAGTTCCGTCTCCGCGAACTCCCGGACGCTGCTGCGAAGCAGCTCCTGATCCGATGAAAGAGATAGGTTCAAGGAGGTTCCGCGCCTTGTCGACGATCGTACCATTACGCATGCACCTCGTCCGGCCGCTTCTCGTCATTGTCCTGCTCCTGGGGTTCACGGCCCCGGCCTATGCCGATTTCACCTTCATCATCGGGTCGAACCGGACCCCGTCCAGCCGGACGGCGAAAGGTTTTGCCGTGGGCGGCGGCGGGATGATCGCCACGGAATTCGAGTATGCGAACAACGGCGAGGATCTCGACGACGAGGACGGGCCGACGCCAGGCCTGCGAACCTTCCTCGGCAACCTGCTGCTGCAGACGCCGTTTCCGGTGGCCGGATTTCAGCCGTACGGATTGGTGGGGACCGGCGTGTACCGCGAGACGCTGGATGCGCACCAGGAAACGGCGTGGGCGTTCCATAGCGGCGTCGGCGTGAAGCGGCGGATTTTCGGGCCGGTGATGGTTCGCCTCGATTACCGCGTCCTGAAGCTGCGCGGCGAGCCGTTACACAGCAACGTCCATCGCGTGTATACGGGATTCCACGTCGCTTTCTGAGGCAGTCTTACTTCGGCGGCTGGACCGGCTTCGCATCGAGCGGCGGCGCAGGAACCACCGGTTTCGGCGCGGCCGGCGGCGTCGGTGAGCCTCCATTGGGAGCTGCCGGCTGCTCCACCGCCACGAGGTTCGCGAGCGTCGGGCCGCCCCTCACCGATCCCGTGAAAAGCGCCCAGACCTCCTTCAATTTCGCGGCGTCAGGGATGGCCGCCGCGAGAATAGGACCAAACGCATAGTCCACACATGGCACGGCGGGGTCGAGGACGAACCAGAAAAGCACGTCCTTGTTGGGCCCGACTTCGGCCATCTTGAGGAATTTCCAGCCCTTGGCCTGCTCCGCAACTGTCTTGTCCGTGCTCGCCGCGATCGCCTCGCGCACGTAGCCGAGAAACTTCTCGAAGTCCGCAACCTTCGTTGCCTGCACCGGCTGGATCAGCACGCCGACAGGGGCGTTGAACATTCGCTCCGGCAGCCGTGCCGGAGGCGCGGGTGCGGGGCATGTCACTGTTCCAGGAACGGGTTCCGGCGCGGGTGCCGCCGTCGCCGGCGCCGCCGGAGCGCCCGGTTGAGGGGCCTGTGGAGAGGCCTGTTGCGCGGCAAGTCCAGCGCCCAGGCTCATCGCAAGCGCCAGCGTTGCCCCTGCTCGGCTCAAATCGATCACGTCCATCTCCGCTGGGTTGCCTAATTAGGTTGCCTGGGTTGCCTGGGTTGCCTGGGTGATTTGACGCAGGCTACCCAGCCACCTAGCTACCCAGGGCTACCCAATGCCACCCAGGCTACCCAAAAAAAAGCCACGAGCGGCCGGTGGCCGCTCGTGGCTCGAATTGTACGACGCGGCGAGTTTACTGGGCGCCACCCGCGGCCGCGGCCGGTGCTGCCGGCGCGCCAGCCGGGTTGTTGGCCGTGATCTGCGACAGCGCGCCCTTCAGCGCGCCCTTATAGAGGTCGTAAAACGCGCGCTTCTCGTCGTCCGACGACACCGCATAGACGATGTTGACGATCGAGTAGTCGGCGCCCTTCACCACCGGGCTGATGATGTGGATATACGTGCTGCTGGTGTCATTTGTCAGCGACTTCTGGCTTTTGACAACCTGCCAGCCGGCCAGCTGCTGCTTCGCCTCGGGAACGGTGGACTTGCCGAGCGCCTCTCTCAGCTTGGCGATTACCTGCTCGTATTCGGCATCCTTCCCCGGGTTCACGGCGTACATCACGATGACGGTATCAGCGTTATACGTCGTCTTCTGAGGTGCGGCCGGCTGCGCCGCGGCCTCCTGCGCGTAGCCGTTCAGCGCAAAGGCCGGCAGAACCAGCATCGCGCCAGCCACTACCATTCCCGACAGTCGTCGCATGTGCATTTCTCCTCGGAAAAGCGCGGGTATCCTACCGTACGTGGGAACCCAGAAATACGGTCATTATTTCGTTGGCAAGAAGCATTCCTGCCCGGCTCAATTTCAGGCGGCGGTGATCATAGATCAAGAGCCCCGCATCGACGAACCGCTCCAGCTCCCCGCCATACTGCCGCCACAGATCCAGCCCGTATCGTGATCTTACCAAGTCGAGATCAATCCCTTCAGTCAGCCGCAGCCTAGTAAACAGCGCCTCCTCAATACCATCCTGTCGCGACAGGATTCGCCGCTCGGCGATGAGCTGTCCACCGCTGTGGACCGCGCCGATGTACTCGTGCGTGGCCGACACATTCCGCCAGCGGACCCCCCCTTGGGTGGAATGGGCACCCGGACCGAAGCCGACCCACTCGCCATCGGTCCAGTATTTGAGGTTGTGCCGCGAAGCGCGGCCATTTCGCGCCACATTGGAGATTTCGTATTGCTGGTACCCCGCTCGGTCGAGGCGTTCCATTGCCAGCAGGTACATCTCGGCCGCATCATCGTCGGCGGCCACGGTCCACTTCGATTTCGCCATCGCATCCCGCAACGGTGAGTTGGGGTAAATCTCCAGCAGATACAGCGACGCATGCTCGGGGCCGAGCTCGATGAGCGAGTCGACCGACGCGAGCCATTCAGCAATCGACTGCTGCGGCAGCCACATCATGAGATCGATCGACACGTTGTCGAACCCTGCGGCGCGCGCCAGTCGGAACGCGTCGCGGGCGCGGCCGGCCGAGTGCAGCCTGCTCAACCGCTGCAGCTCGGCGTCGTTGAAGGATTGGACACCGAAGCTCAGTCGATTGATTCCAGCCGCCCGGAATCCCGTCAGCCGTTCGGCCGTGACGCTTTCGGGATTGGCCTCGAGCGTGACCTCCGGATCATCCGAAAGGGCGAAGGCGTGCCGGCACGCATCGACGATCGCCCCGATTTCCTCCGGCTCGAGCAGCGAGGGCGTCCCGCCGCCAAAGAAGATGGTGTCGGCCGCGGCCGTGCCTGAGTCGCCCGCGCACCCGATTTCCTTCAGCACGGCGGCAACGTATTCGGTCTTCAACGCGTGGTCGAAGAGGCCGCGGTTGAACGTGCAGTAGTTGCAGATCGCGGAGCAGAAGGGGACGTGGATGTAGAGGCCTAGTGCCATGGAATGCAAAATTCAAAATGCAAAATGCAAAATGGCGCGACTCGCCCGCAACCGTGTTTGCATCTTGCATTTTGCATTTTGCATTACTGAGATCCAGCCCTCCCCCCACTCCACTTCAGATCGGCCTTCCCATCTCCGCGCTCGCCCGCGCGCATCTGGGCACGAACCTGTCCGCCGGTTCGCGCCGGCAGCGACGGCTTGCGGGACGCCTTATTGCGCGTTTTCCACAGGGCGACGAGGTCGTCAACCCCGCCGTTGGGCGGCAATTCGCGATAGTCGCCGCCGTCCAGATACAGGAATTCGCACATCTCGTGCAGCCGCGACCGCATGCGGAAGCCGATGCGGAACAGCAGCGAGTCGGGGTCAGTGTTGTCGGGGTTGTCGTCGTAGTTCGAGGTGAAGATCGTCGTCCGGCGCTCGCTGTAGCGGGAGTTCACGATCAGGTTGAGCGTTTCCTCCACCCATTCGGACGACTTTTCCGCGCCAAGGTCGTCGAGCACGAAGAGGTCGCACTCGATGACCGGCCGCAGGACGTCCATCTCGGCGGTGCGGTTCACCGGATCGTAGGTGCTGCGAATCACCCGCAGAAGGTCGCGTGTGTCGTAGAACAGGCCGCGCGCGCCGCGGGTCATGATCACCCGCCGCAGCACGGCCACGGCAAGGTGTGTCTTGCCGACGCCGGGCGGTCCCTGGAAGAAAAGCCCTTTGTCCGTGACCGGAAAGCTTTCGGCAAGCCGCGTCGCGTGCTGAAGCGCTTTGGTCAGCTGCTCGTTGTAGGCGGTGTAGTTGGTGAAGTCGCAATGCTGATACCGGCGCGGGATCCGCGCGTCCGCCAGCAGCCGTGCCGACGCGGACCCGCGCACGCAGTCGCAGCGCGTGACACGGGAGATGCCATCGACTGTGACGGTTTTCCAGGTGGTGTCGTCGCAGATCGCGCAAGGCACGGAACGATACTAACGCTGAAATACAAAATTCAAAATGCAAAATGCAAACACGAAATGCGTGCGCGCTCTCTTTTGCATTTTGCATTTTGTATTTTGTATTTTGTATTCGCGCGAGCGCGCTCAGCTCTTCCGCTTCGCGCCGCGCGCTTCTGGGATCTGCCCTTCGGCGGGCGGCGTGCGCCGTACGAGGTCGGTCGGCGACGACTTGACGAGCGCGGTGGAGAGCCGCGTCTCCCAGTCGTCGATGCCGCGCGCAAGCTCCCGCTTGACGTAGTCCATGAACTCGTTGACCTCGCCCTGCATCTGCTCGATCTTGCGGCGCATGTTCAGGATGATCTCGACGCCGGCGAGATTGACGCCGAGATCGCGCGTCAACGTCAGAATCGTCTCGAGCTGTTCGAGGTCTTCCTCGGAGTACAGCCGGGTATTCCCCTCGGTTCGCGACGGCTTCAGCAGCCCTTCGCGCTCGTACAGCCGCAGCGTCTGCGGATGAATCTTGTACTTCTGCGACACGGCGCTGATCATGTAGTACGCCTTCCCGCGTTCAGCACGTTTGGCCATCACTTCCGCCTCATGTCGCTGTTGATCCGGCCGAACTCGCGCAGCAGCTCCTTGGAGCGCTCGTCGAGGAGCTTGGGCAGCATCAGCCGCACCTCAACCACCAGGTCCCCTCGCCGCCCGTTCAGCCGCGACGGGGCGCCGCGCTCGCGCAGCCGGAACCGCTGTCCCGACTGCGTGCCCGGAGGCACCCGCAGCCGCGCGGCGCCGTCCGGCGTGTCGATCTCCACCCGCGCTCCGAGCCCGGCTTCGTGGACGGCGATCGGCACCACCGTGTGCAGGTCGTCGCCGTCGCGCCGGAAGAGCGGGTGCGGGGCTACGTGTACCGTCACGTACAGGTCGCCCGGCGGACCTCCGCGAATGCCGGCGTTCCCTTTTCCCTGTACTCGAACACGCTCGCCATCCGCCGTGCCGGCGGGAATCTGCGCCGCGACGGCCTCGGCGCGGGTCTCCTGCCCGGCACCACCGCAGCGGTCGCACGACCGCGGCCGCTGTTCGCCCGAGCCGCCGCACGCGGTGCAGCTGCGCGTGAACACCATGTGGCCGCGGACGGTCCGGACGGCACCGCTTCCCTGGCACAACGGACAGGCGCCACCGCTCATCCGCGTCGCGCCGCTGCCGGCACACACACGGCAGGTGACACGCCGCGTGAGCGTGAACGTCCGCTCCGTCCCCCTGAACGCGTCGTCGAACGACACGTGCGTATCCTGATGGAGATCGGCTCCGCGCTCGGGCGCTGGACTCCGGCCGCCGCGCTGGCTCAATACCTCCGCGAACAGGTCGCCAAACGTGGCCGAATGGTCGACGCCGCGCGCGGAGAAGTCGAACCCTTCGAAGCCGCTCTTCGGCCGATCGTCGCGCGGCTCGACGCCATGGCCCGAGTCGTAGCGCGATCGGCGCTGCGGGTCCATCAGCGTTTCGTAGGCGTCGAGGATCTGGCGGAACCGCGCCTCGGCAACGCGGTCTCCCGGATTGATGTCCGGATGAAACCGTCGCGCGAGCCGCCGGTAGGCCCTCTTGATCTCGGCCTCCGTCGCGCCATGCGCCAATCCGAGGACGATATATAAATCCATTGGTGAATTCGGATCTGTGATGAGTGATTGCCAATCACTCATCACAGATCACCACTGATCATTTCTTCTCGTCCTCAACCACCTCTGCGTCGATGACGTCCCCGGGCGCCGCGTCGCCGCCCGGCTGGCCGGCAGCCGGCCCGGCCCCCGCCTCCGGTCCGGGCCCGGCCGATGCGCCGGTCTGTTTGTAGAGCGCCTCCGCCGCCTTGTGCTGCGCCTGCGTCAACTGCTCCATTGCCCGGTTCATCGCCGCCGTGTCGTTCGAGCTCACGGCGGTCTTGAGCTCGCCGATGGCATTTTCGAGCGCCGACTTGTCCGAGGCGGCGAGCTTGTCGCCCATGTCCTGGAGCATCTTCTCCGCGGCATAGACCGCCTGGTCGGCGCGGTTGCGGACCTCGATCTCGTCGCGGCGCCGGCGGTCTTCCTCGGCGTGCGACTCGGCGTCCTTCATCATCCGCTCGACTTCGTCCTTGCTCAGTCCGCTCGACGCGGTGATGGTGATCTTCTGTTCCTTGCCCGTGCCCAGGTCCTTCGCGGACACGTTGACGATCCCGTTGGCGTCGATGTCGAACGTCACCTCGATCTGCGGGACCCCGCGCGGCGCCGGCGGGATCCCGATCAGCTGGAAACGTCCGAGCGTGCGGTTGTCGCGCGCGAGCGGCCGTTCGCCCTGCAGCACGTGCACTTCGACGCTCGTCTGGCTGTCTGCCGCCGTCGAGAACGTCTCGCTCTTGCGCGTCGGGATCGTCGTGTTCCGCGGAATCAGCGTCGTCATCACGCCGCCGAGCGTCTCGATGCCCAGCGACAGCGGGGTGACGTCGAGGAGCAGCAGGTCCTTGACTTCGCCGGCGAGGACGCCGGCCTGGATGGCCGCGCCGATGGCCACGACTTCGTCGGGATTCACGCCCTTGTGCGGTTCCTTGCCGAAGAGGTCCTTGACGATCTGCTGGACGCGCGGGATGCGCGTCGAACCGCCGACGAGCACGACTTCGTCGATCTGCTTCGGTTGGACGCCGGCGTCGGCGAGCGCCTGACGCGTCGGCCCGACCGTTTTCTGCAGCAGATCGTCGACGAGCTGCTCGAACTTCGAGCGCGTCAGCCGCATCTGCATGTGCTTCGGACCGGACTGGTCGGCGGTGATGAACGGCAGGTTGATGTCGGTCTCCATGACCGTGGAGAGCTCCATCTTGGCTTTCTCAGCGGCTTCCTTCAGACGCTGCAGCGCCATGCGGTCCTTGCTCAGATCGATGCCGTCCGACTTCCTGAACTCCGCGATGATCCACTCGATGATGCGCTGATCGAGATTGTCGCCGCCGAGATGCGTGTCGCCGTTGGTGGCCTTGACTTCGACGACGCCCTCGCCCACTTCCAGGATCGAGATGTCGAATGTGCCGCCGCCGAAGTCGTAGACGGCGATCGTCTCGTCCTTCTTCTTGTCCAACCCGTACGCCAGCGCCGCCGCCGTCGGCTCGTTGACGATGCGCATCACCTCGAGGCCGGCAATCTTTCCCGCCTCCTTGGTGGCCTGGCGCTGCGCGTCGTTGAAATACGCCGGGACCGTGATGACCGCACGCGTCACGGTCGTCCCGAGGTACTCCTCCGCGGCGTTCTTGAGCTTCTGCAAAATCATCGCGGAGATCTCGGGCGGCGCGTACTGCTTCTCCAGCGCCTTCACCCGCACGTCGTTGCCAGCAGCGGTGACCGTGTAGGGCACCATCTTCATTTCCTCGCTGACTTCGTCGTAGCGGCGGCCCATGAACCGCTTGATCGAAAAGATGGTGTTTTCAGGATTGGTCACGGCCTGGCGCTTGGCGACCTGGCCGACCAGACGTTCGCCCGTCTTGGTGAACGCGACCACGGACGGCGTCAGCCGGCTGCCCTCCGGGTTGGTGATGACGACAGGCTCGCCACCCTCCATGACGGCAACCACAGAGTTGGTCGTGCCCAGATCGATGCCGATGATTTTGCTCATGTGGTCATTATCGAATCTGAGTCTCAGGGAGTCAAAGATTCTTCGATCTTCGACTCAGCTATGGGAGGCGCGGAGGTTGACGGAGGGTGCGTGTCCTCCGTCCTCACCCGTTGCCTCGTATACTCGAAACAGACGATGACGACCGCTGACGACACGCCGCGACCGAAAGGCACTCGCCTGGTGCTGAAGGTCGGCTTGCAGGCGTTTCTCGTCCTCCTCTTCCTCATCGCCGCGACGCTCGGCACGCTGAGCGGTGTGCTCTTCGCCTACGCCGGCGACCTGCCGGAGATCAGCGCGCTCGACGACTACCGTCCGCACACCATCACCCGGATCGTGGCGCGCGACGGCCAGGAGATCGGCGAGTTCGCCACCGAACGGCGGGTCGTCATCGGCTACGACGACATGGCGCCCGTGCTCCGGCAGGCCATCATCGCGACCGAGGACGGCGGCTTCGAGCGGCACTTCGGCATCAGCGTGTCGCGAATGATCATCACGGCGATCCGCGACGTCGTGAAAGGCGAGCGCTACGGCGCCAGCACGATCACGCAGCAGCTCTCGCGCACGCTCTTTCTCACGGACTACATGAAGGACGGCGTGTTTGCCCGGTCGGGGCTGACCGGGCTCGAGCGCAAGGCGAAAGAGATCCTCGTCGCCATCCAGATCGAGAAGCGCTATACGAAGCGGGAGATCCTGACGATGTACGCCAACCAGATCAATCTGGGTCCCGGGCTGTACGGCGTCGAGGCGGCGGCGCGCGCCTATTTCGACAAGTCCGCGAAAGAGGTCACCCTCGAGGAAGCGGCGGCGATTGCCGCCATCATTCAGACGCCGGCACGGCTGACGCCGTTCGTCAATCCGGACCGCACGCTCGCCAGGCGCAACACCACGGTGCTGCCGCGCATGGTCGAGAACGGCTTCATTACCGACGAACGCGCGCGGGAAGCGGCCCGGACCCCTCTCGTCGTCGTCGGCCAGCCGTCGGCGGATCGGTCGATCGCGCCCTACTTCGTCGAGGAGATTCGCAAGAAGCTCGAGGAGACATACGGCGCCGACTCGCTCTACCAGGCCGGACTGCGGGTACAGACGACGCTCGACGCGGAGCTGCAGGAAGCGGCGAACGCCGCCGTCGACCGCGGCCTGCGCCGCATCGACAAGCGCCGCGGCGGATTCCGGAAGCCGGCCCGCAACGTGATCGCCGAAGGGCACAGCGTCGAGCAGTTCGCGCTCGATCGCTGGGACCAGTCGATCCTGGCCGGCGACATCGTTCCCGCGGTGGTGACGTTCGTCGGCGAGAGCAGCGCCCGGGTACGCATTGGCGCGGACGAAGTCGAGCTTGCACGGCCGGCGTTTGCATGGACGCGCAAAACGTCCCCGGCCGCCTTGTTCAAGGTTGGCGACCTGATCGACGTCGAAGTCCGCAGCCTGCAGGGAACCAGGCCCACCGAGCTGATGCTCGAGCAGCCACCGGCGATCGAAG
>JBOGIQ010000186.1:0-11623 GCA_050742535.1 Vicinamibacterales bacterium
GCATGGACGCGCAAAACGTCCCCGGCCGCCTTGTTCAAGGTTGGCGACCTGATCGACGTCGAAGTCCGCAGCCTGCAGGGAACCAGGCCCACCGAGCTGATGCTCGAGCAGCCACCGGCGATCGAAGGGGCGCTGCTGGCAATCGACAACCGGACGGGCCAGATCCGCGCGATGGTCGGCGGGTTCAGCTACACGCGCAGCAAGTTCAACCGGTCGACCCAGGCCCGGCGGCAGGTCGGTTCGCTCTTCAAGCCGATCGTCTACACCGCCGCCATCGATCGCGGGTTCACACCCGTCTCGGTGTTCATCGACGAGCCGGTGTCCTACCCGGCCGGCCCGAATCAGCCGCCGTATTCGCCCCAGAACTACGATCGCAAGTTCGAAGGGCCCGTGACGCTCCGACGTGCGCTCGAGCAGTCGCGGAACATCCCTGCCGTGAAAGCGATGCAGGAAATCGGCCCTGGCCAGGTCGTGAACTACGCCAAACGATTCGGCCTCAACGAAGCGCCGCCGTACCTGTCACTGGCGCTCGGCTCCGCGGAGTCGACGCTGGTCCAGATGACGAGCGCCTATTCGGCGTTCGTGAACCGCGGCGTGCGCATGACGCCGTACGGCGTCGTTACCATTACCGATCGTGACGGGAACCTGCTCGAAGAGCATCGGCCCGAGCCTCACGAAGCCGTCCGCGCCGACACGGCGTTCGTGATGACGAACCTGCTGCGCGGCGTCGTGCAGCGCGGCACGGCGCAGGCCGCCGCCGCGCTCGACTGGCCGCTCGGCGGCAAGACCGGGACGATGGATGAATACACGGACGCGTGGTTCATCGGTTTCGATCCGAACATGACCGTCGGCGTGTGGATTGGCTACGACGAGAAGCGGTCGCTCGGTGCCGGCGAGACCGGCGCGTCGGCGGCGCTGCCGATCTGGATCGAGTTCATGCGCGCGTATATCGACAAGCGGGCGGACCGCAAGGCACCCCCTGAGTTCGAGGCGCCGGGCAACATCGTGTTGGTCGCGCTGGATTCGGGGGTCATGGAGGCGTTCATCAACGGGACGCAGCCGCAGGCGGCCGCGCCGGCCGAGCCCGCCGTCACACCGGCAGCCGCGCCGCCCCCGGCGGCGGAATAAACCGTTCGGATCGAACCTTCAGATCCTCGGATGCGGGACTAGGTTCGGGGAGTATACGCCTGTTCGTTTGGACGTCAATCCGGCGGGAGAAGGTTGGCCAAGCTCGACGGGCTCTTCGTGCTAATCCTCGTCGGGCGCCGCGGACGCGTCGAGCGTCCCGCTCGCCTTCTTCATCAGGTAGGTCTTGATGAACGGGTCGATGTCGCCGTCGAGGACCCGCTGCGGATCCCCGACTTGCAGCTTCGTCCGGTGGTCTTTGACCATCTGGTATGGCTGAAGTACGTAGCTGCGAATCTGGCTGCCAAAGGCGATGTCGCGCTTCTCTCCGCCGATCTGCTCGAGCCTGGCCGCCTGTTCCTTCGTCTTCAAGTCATACAACCGCGCCTTCAGCACCTTCATCGCGCTCGCGCGGTTCTTGTGTTGCGACCGCTCGTTCTGGCACGACACGACGATACCGGTCGGGATGTGGGTGATGCGGACGGCGGAATCAGTCACGTTGACGTGCTGGCCGCCGGCTCCGCTGGACCGGTAGGTATCCACGCGCAGGTCCTTGTCCTCGATCTCGATGTCCACGTCCTCCGGCAGCTCCGGCCAGACGAACACCGACGCGAACGAGGTGTGCCGCCGTGCCGCCTGATCGAAGGGCGAGATGCGCACCAGGCGGTGGACTCCCGCTTCGGCCGACAGCAACCCGAACGCCGCCTCGCCGACGAACAGGACCGTCGCGCTCTTGAGCCCCGCTTCTTCGCCGGGCTGATAGTCGATCAGATCGCGCTTGAAGCCTCTGCGCTCGGACCACTTCAGGTACATGCGCAGCAGCATCTCGGCCCAGTCCTGCGACTCGGTGCCGCCCGCGCCGGGATGGATGGTCACGATGGCGTTCGACTGATCGTGCTCGCCGGAGAGCATCTTCTTGCTTTCGGCGGCATCGATCTCCTGCTGGAACTCGTCGAGGCTGCGCTGCAGATCGGCGCTGACGTCTTCGCCAGCGGCGGCCCACTCGAACAGCACGCCGAGGTCGTCGCTGCGCCGTTTCAGCGTCCGCAGCAGCGTCAGCTCATCGTCGACGCGACGGCGGCGCTGCATGACCTTCTGCGCCTCCGCCTGGTTGCTCCAGAAATTCGGCGCGCCGATGTGCTTTTCGATGTCGGCGAGTTGTTCGTCGAGGCGGGCTGCCTCAAAGATGCCTCCGCAGTTCGGCCGCGCGGCGGCTCAGCTCGTCGTAGCGTCGTTGGAGATCGTCGAGATCGAAGGCCAATGGGAGTCTCCTGCTTCCTTCCGCCTGAAGGCGGAAGCTACGGCTATCCGGCTAAAGCCGGACTCCACGAAAGAAAAAAAGCGCGAGCACGACGATCGCCATCGAGATGTACGCCACGACGTCGCCGATCGCCGTATACACCGTGCGGCCGGTGAGGAAGCGCGCCTCCTCCACCAGGCCGACCTGCTCAAAGATAGCCGACTGCGCCACGACGCGCCCATAGGGATCGACGAGACCGCTGATGCCGGTGTTCGCCGCGCGCGCCATGTAGCGGCCGTGTTCGATCGCCCGCATCGCCGCCATCGCAAAGTGCTGATACGGCGCGGAAGAGTGTCCGTACCAGGCGTCGTTGGTGATCGTCGTCAGCAGCTCGCTCCCGCCGGTCACCGCCTCGCGCACGAGCGACGGATAGACGACCTCGTAGCAGATTGCGGTGCTTGCCCGATGCCCGCCGACGGGCAGCATGATCATCGAATCGCCTGGCGTAAACGGTGCGAACCCGGCCAGGGTCTGCACGAGCGGCGGGAAAAACGTCAGCCAGTCCGCCAGCGGCACGAACTCGCCGAATGGCACCAGATGAATCTTTCGATACACCGCGGACGTCATCCCGTCCGGAGCCAGCTGAAAGGCGGCATTGTAGTGCCGGTCGACGGCGCCGCCTGCGCCGATGATGGCCTGATCGCTCCCGAACAGGATCGGCACTTTTACTTCACGCGCCAGGTCCCGCATCGCCAGCTCGCCTTCGGGATCGCCCTCGAACGAAAACGGCGTGGACGATTCCGGCCAGATGACATATTGCGCGCCGCGGCGCACGACGTCGCGCGTCATGGCGACGTAGGTCGTGAAGATCCGCCGCGCCTGATCCCGCCGCCACTTCAGCTCCTGCTCGATGTTCCCCTGCACGAGCCCGACACGAATCGGCGTTCCTTCGCGCGTGTGTGAACCGTCGGCAATCCGCCACGTGCCCCAGCCTGCCGTGACGGCGAGCACGAGAACGACACCTGCGACGGCCCGGATCCGGCGTTGTCCACTCGTCAGCAGCGAGTAGGCGATGCCGGCGTTCACGAACGCCACCAGCGCGGACAACCCGTAGACGCCGAGCAGGCTCGCCAGCTGTGCGACGGGCAGCACCGTCACCTGACTGTTTCCAAGCGGCACCCACGGGAAACCGCCGAAGAGATATCCGCGGAGGAACTCCGTTGCCACCCACGCCGCCGGAGCGAACAAGAGGCCTGCCGCTCCGGCACGCGCGATCAACAGGCTGGTGACAAGCGCCGTGATCGCCGGGTACAGCGCCAGATAGGACGCGAGCAGCAGCATCGCGAAGACGGCCACGGGCGTGGCCAGCTGGCCGTAAGTAGCCACCACCGTGTTGGTCCAATAGACCGTCCCGACGAAATAGACGAGCCCGGCAACGAGTCCGAGGAGAAACGCGCGGAACGGCGGTTGCCCGGGCAGACGATCGACTCGCCCGCGCGAATCGAGTACGCTCGGAATCGGCCGGCCGGTCAGCGCGATGAGCAGCGGCACAAGCGCGATCCACGCGATTGCCGGATGGCCGTACTTCGGAAAGCTCAACGCGAGCAGGACGCCCGCGGCGAGGGCTAGCGGGTAACCCAGGGTTCGAAACGCTCTTCCCGCTGAAGCTTTTGACCGACGGCGACCGCCTCGCTCCTGGTCGGATACTTGCCGATGCGGACTCGATACCGGGCGCTCGGCGGACCACTCGCGTTCAGCGCGACGAATGTCCGATAGCCCTTGGCCTTCAGTCGCCCAGCAAGCGATTCGGCGTCCGACATCGACCCGAAGGTCTGCACCTGCGCAGCCCAGCCGTTGCCCGACGGCTCCGCGAAATTCTTGCTCGCCGTGACAGGCTCGGGCTTCGCCGCCGGCTTCTCGACAGCAGGCACCTGGACCGGCCCCTTGTTCTCACCTGTCGCGACCACCTTCGATGCGGCGGGCTTCTCCGCTTCGCGAGGCGGGACTGACGGCCTGCGCTCGGCCGGCTTCAGCGGTTCGGCCGGAGCCACAGGGGCTTCAAGATGCTTGTCGTACGTCAGGTTCTCCTGGGCGATAGGGCCGGGCTCGGGAGCGAGACCTGCGCGTGGGACAGGCGTATCGAGCGGCGCGATCGGATCGACGACAGGATCGGCGCTGGCGGCAAGAACGTCGGCTTCAGGAAGGCGAACGCCGCGGCCGACCATTACCCCTGACAGGAAAATGACGACGGCGACGACCGTCGCGGCCATGAACATGAAAACAAGCTGTTTTCCGTTCAGCTGAATCTCGTGAACTTCGTGATCCGGCATTAGCCGGGTGCAATTCTAACACGGCAATCCGGCTGAAGCCGGATCCACGGGCGCTTCGACTCCTACGGCGGCGGCAGACGATCGAGCATTCGTCTCGCCTCGGCGTGCTGCGGATCCGCCTTGAGGATCCACTGCAGCTCGGCGCGGGCAGCCGCGGTGTCGCGCGCCTGCGCGTACGCGTCAGCCAGTGCGAGGTGCGACGCAACCGTATCGTCGCTCCAGATCGCAATCTTGAACTCGTCGATCGCTTCGTCCGTCCGGCCGCTGCGCAGATAGACGCGGCCGAGGAGCACATGCGCCCCGGCATCGTACGGCGCCAGGTAGACGACACGCCTCAACGCCGAAATGGCCTCGCCGTCGCGCTCGGCCTGGTACGCGCGCCGCCCGGCCTCGAAATGGAACCTGGCGAGGTCGCGCTGGTCCCGCTGCTCCACTGACACAATCGCGCTCTCGACGCGGAGCGAGGCGGGAACATCGACGTCAGTCTTGATCCGCTCGAGGCCGCGCGGCACGTCGTTACGCCCGGCCTGCTTTGCATCCCACTCTGCGTAGTCCGACGACAGCCGCCTCGCCAGTTCCTTCTCCCTCGCGGCTTCGGTGCTGCTGCCACTGGCCTGCAGCGCCACGCCCAGGACGTAATGAGCCGCATCGTCGGCCGGATTGCGGCGCACGGTTTCGCGCAGCGAGTTGATCGCGTTGGTCAGGTCTTTCTGAAGCCAATAGGCGTAGCCGAGATTGAAGAACAGATCGGAGTCGGTATTGTCGGCCTGAGTCGCGGCGCGGAAGTAGGTCACTGCGGTGTCACCGGTCGTACCCGCCGGCCGTCGCAGCTGCACGACGCCCAGGTTGTTGAGGATCGCCGGATCGGTACGGGACGCGTTGAGCTCGCTGAGCGCCGTGAAGGCCGGCTGGTACTGCGCCAGATGCAGCATCGACACCGCGCCGAGGAATCTGGCCTGCCGTGCCAGGCGGTGGCCGGCCGGCACATCGCGCACGGCGGCCAGCGCCTGCTGATGCTCGGACAGGTCGGTATACGCATTCCACAGTTCGAGGCGCACCCGATGAAAGGCCGGCCCGATGCGAAGTGCCTGGCTCAGGAAGCTGATCTTCGACGCCGGCGCGTGTACGAGCAGCCCCTTGATGTATTGCTCGAACGCCGCAATCGGCGGGTGCCCCTGCTCCATCTCCTCGACGCTCACCGTCGAACCAGGCGCCAGCCGTCGTGCTACGCGGCCGTAGATGGCGAAGACGTCCGCCAGCGGACCGCTTTCGACGATCTCCGGGGCCATCCGACCGGCATCGATCCGGATCGACCGTGCGCGAACGATCAGATCCTGGCCTTTCACCTGCACGGAACCGACAACCGCCGTGGCCGCCCCGACGAGTTGACCGAGGCGGATGACGGTGGCGTGGCTCAACGTCGAGGAGACGGGAACGCGAAGCCGCTCGAACGCGCGCATCCGGTCTTCTCTCGTGATGGCCGACGCGCCCAGGGCGATCAGGTCGTCCGTCAGAATGACGGCTGACGCCTCGCTCAACCAGTAGGTTTGCGCTTCCCTGGACACGTTGTCGAACGGAACCACCAGCTGACGCTGCACCGCCTGGGCCACAGCCGCCGCCGGAACCAATACGAGGCAGCAGCACGCAACGAGAACGAGCCGGCGGCTTCGCGTCATGTCACAACTCCTGCGGCACCGTGTTCGGGGTCGTCGACGGCTGGCGAACCTGGACGGACATCAGACACTGGCCTCCGCCCGTCGCGCGGCAGCGGTCTGTGTCCACGTCCACGTCGATGTTGAACAGATGCATCAACCGACGGATCGCGGCGGCGTAGAACTCGCACAGCGGCTGCTCGGCCGCATCCCTCACCTCGCAGAAAATCGAGCCGCGGATATCGAATGAGCCGCGGCCTTTACGCCAGCGGGCGAGCGCGCGGCTGCCGCCGTAGGTCTGCCTGACCATCCGCCGCGCGATCCGCGTGACCAGCCGCAGCCGGATCGCGTCCGGCATGGCGCGGACGCACGTCCGTTCGAATGCCGGCAGTTCGGCAACCATCCACTCGGCTGAGTATTCGCCGGCGCGTCCGGCGACCAGCCTGTACGATTCGCCCTCCTGGCGCAGAAAGCTCAGAACGGCCGCGAGCGGCGCGAGACCAATCCGGCCCTCGCGCAGGCCGGACGCGTGCAGCCACGATTCGTAGAACTCCAGCCGTGACGGCAGCAGATCGGCGATGCCTTGATGCAGGCTCGCGACGAGAAGGCGTCCGACACCGGAGTCATTCATCAACGTAGTGTCCGCCTTCAGGCGGACCCGGCAGAAGTGGTACCGTGTAGCGTACTCGACATGATCCTACCGCTCCACGACAGCGTGCGCGCGCACGTCGCGCGCCTGCTTACGACGATCTATGCGCTCGACGAGACGACGCTGCCAACGGTCGCGCTCGAATATCCTCCCAACCGCGAGCTCGGCGACCTCGGCACTCCGGTGGCGTTCGAGCTGGCCCGGCGCCTGCGGACGGCGCCGCGAGCGATCGCTCAGGAGATCGCCGGCGCGTTCGGAACGCTCGAGGGCGTACGTACGGTATCGGCGGCACCGAACGGCTACTTGAACTTTTTCCTCGAACGCCGGACGTTCCTCCTCGAGCGCCTGCAGCAGCCGGAGGTCAAGCCGCACCCGAACGCCGGCAAGGCGATCGTCGAGCATACCGCGATCAACCCGAACAAGGCGGCGCACATCGGGCACCTGCGCAACTCAGCCCTTGGCGACACGCTCGTCAGGGTCCTGCGATTCCGCGGCATCCCCGTCGAAGTACAGAACTACATCGACGACACCGGGGTGCAGGTGGCCGACGTGGTGGTCGGGTTTCGCGTGCTCGAGGGGAAATCGCTCGACGAGATCCGCGAGATCGCCGACTCGACGCGCTTCGATTACTACTGCTGGGACCTCTACGCGCGCGTCACCGACTGGTACGGCGACGACAAGGAGCGGCTCGCCGTCCGCGCGACCACGCTTCACGATATCGAGCACGGCGGCAACGACAACGCGGCGGCTGCCGCATTCATCGCCGACCGCATCGTCCGCTGCCACCTGCAGACGATGGCGCGCATGAACGTTGATTACGACCTGCTCACCTGGGAAGGGGACATCCTGCGGCTCAAGTTCTGGGCGCAGGCCTTCGACGTGTTGAAGGCCAAGAAAGCGGTGTATCTGCGGACCGAAGGACGGCTCAAGGGCTGCTGGGTCATGCCGATTGAAGAGGGCGAAACTTCGGCTAAATCGCCGACCCCTGATCCCCGACCCCCGGTCCCCGATCCCGAGAACGCTGACGAGGAAGAGCGCGAAAAGGTCATCGTCCGATCCAATGGCGTCGTCACCTACGTCGGCAAGGACATCGCCTACCAGTTCTGGAAGCTCGGGCTGCTCGGGAGAGACTTCCACTACCGCGTGTTCACCGAGCGGAAGCACTCCCCTCTGTGGGCGACGTGCACGTCGGGCGGCCGCGACGATCATCCGCTCTTCGGCGGCGCGGCCTACGTCTACAACGTGATCGACGTCCGCCAGTCGTATCTGCAGAAGCTGCTGAAGCAGGCGCTCATTGCTGTGGGCCACCCGGAGGGCGCCGAGCGGTCGCACCATTTCTCGTACGAGATGGTGGCGCTCTCGCACGCGACGGCGCGTGAACTGGGACATGCCCCGCCGCCTGATTCAGACGATGCCAGGCGGCCGTTCGTGGAGGTCTCGGGGCGCAAGGGGCTTGGAGTCAAAGCCGATGATCTGCTCGACACGATGATTCGCAAAGCGTCTGGCGAGGTCGCCAAGCGCAACCCGGAACTACCGGCGGACGAGACGGATCGCACGGCACGCCGCATTGCCATCGCCGCGGTTCGGTACTTTCTCATCAAGTTCTCCCGCGGCAAGGTCATCGCCTTCGATCTCGACGAGGCGCTGAGCTTCGAGGGAGAAAGCGGACCGTACATCCAGTACGCGGTGGTCCGTGCCAACAACATCTTTCAGAAGGTTCAGCAGCGCGACGGTCTCGACGAAACGGCGCTGCTGGCGACACTGCCAGAGGTGCCGGCCGGCGAGCTGACGGGCGAGAACGGAGACCACGAGCTGTGGTCGCTGGTGCTCGAGGCGTCGCGGCTGGACGAGGTCGTGGAACAGGTGATTCGGACCCTCGAGTTCTCCGTCCTGGCGAAATACGCCTTCATGCTCGCCCAGGCGTTCAACGCCTTCTACCACCGGTCCCCGATTCTCAACGAGGAACGCGACGACGTGCGGCGGTGGCGGGCGGCCGCGGTCATTTACCTGCGCAATCAGCTGACGCAGGCACTGGATCTCATGGGCGTGGCCGTTCCGGCTAGGATGTAGCGCCGTGCCAGTGATCGCGATCGCCCCGTGCTCCAAGCAGCACGACTATGAGGAAGCGGTTCGCCGCGCGGGCGGCGAGGTGCGCATCCTCAACTACGAGACGGACCGGCCGGCGGACGTCGTCAACGAGGTCGATGGCATTCTGCTGCCCGGCGGCGACGATGTGCTGCCGTCGCTGTATGGCGCCGATCCGCATCCGACGTTCGACGCGGCGGAGCCGGGCCGCGATGCCTACGAGCTGGAGCTGGCGACGCGCGCCGGCGACGCCGACCTGCCGCTCTTCGCGATCTGCCGCGGCATCCAGGTGCTCAACGTCGCGCGCGGCGGCACGCTCGTCCAGGACATTCCAAGCGAGCTGCCGGATGCGATTCCGCACGAGGTTCGCGATACCCCGTTTACGATCGCGCACGATGTGTGGGTGTCCGACGGCACGCTGCTGCATACCCTGCTCCGCGAGCGGATCGATGGCGACGCGTGCCCGGTGAACAGCCGTCACCATCAGGCGGTGCAGAAGGTCGGCAGCGGACTCGTCGTGTCGGCGACCGCGCCCGACGGGGTCATCGAGGCGGTCGAAGATCCCAGCAAGCGCTTCTGTGTCGGCGTGCAGTGGCATCCGGAAAACTTTTACCGGACCGGCGAGTTTCGCGCGCTGTTCGAGGCGTTTATCACGGCGGCGCAGGAAAGGAGCTGACGCATGCGTTGGTTACGCGCGATCCTGGGCGGCATCCTTGCCGAAATGCTGGTGCTGGTGATGATCCTGCCGGTGGCGTTGGCCGTCGGATTCGATCTGGGCAACAGCGATCCCTCGTCGGTGCCACCCGCTCTCAACGCCGCGATCGTCGTCGCCTCATTCATCGCCCCGCTGCTGCTGACGCAGTGGGTCGTCCGCCGCCTCACGTCGCAGTTCGTGCTGCACGGCTTCGTCGTCGGCGTTACGGCATTCGTCATCTACATGATTCCGATGACGCTGTCGGGCGAGTCGCAGCCGCTGATTTACTGGATCGCGCACGCGATGAAGATCCTCGGCGGCGTGACCGGCGGCTTCGTCGCAGGGCGGAGGCATGCCGCGCGCGGTACCGCCGTTCCCGTCTAGCGCTTTTTAGATGCGTCTGTCGCGGATTTCGTGGGGCGAGCCTTGCAGGCTCGCCTCGCGAACGCGAAGGGTTCGCGCCACGGAACGGGAAATCCGCGCTTGCTAGCGCGTGAACAGCGCAATGCTTTCGACGTGCGCCGTGTTGGGAAACAGGTCGACGCCGCTCAGCTCACCGAGCTCGTAGCCGGCATCAATCAGCGTGCGTGAGTCGCGGGCGAACGTTGCCACGTCACACGAGACGTAGACGATGCGGCCCGGGCGATGCGCGATGGTGCCGGCCAGCGCCTCGCGGGTCATTCCCGTGCGGGGCGGATCCACGATCACGGTTGCGCTGGTCACGTCTTCGTTCCGGTCGCGAACCAGCGCGAGAAACTGTTCGACGCTGCGGCGTTCGACGCGGACACGATCGCCAAATGGCTCCGCATTCTGCGTGAGGTCCGCGCCGCTCACCGGATCGCCTTCCACGACGACGACGCCGGGCGCACCGGCGGCGGCGAGCGACAAGCCGAACAGCCCGACGCCCGCGTAGAGGTCGATCACCGGTCCTGTTCCGACGAGGGCGCCCACGCGCCGGACCAGCGGTTCGAGCAGAAAGCGATTCCCCTGAAAGAACGCCCGTACGTCGCGCTGCAGACGGACTGTGGCACCCTTGAAAGGGTGCCCTACGTAGGGCGCCCCTTCAGGGGTGCCCGGGATGGCTAATGAATCGACGACGACGGGCGTACCCGCCAGCACCTCGACGCCGGCACGGTCGGCGCGCGCCGCGGAAAGCCCGCTGAGCCCTTCGGCAAGCGCTTCGTAGCCGGAGGCATCCACGCCCGCCTGAAGCTCGACGTGGCACGCGCGCTCAGTGCCGCCGATGTTCTCGGAGACTTCGACGGCCGTAAGCCCCGCAAGGGAGTGGCGTGCGAGCAGCTCCTCTACCCGGGCGAGCCACGCGTTGGTCGCATCCGCGAGCTGGCGCGTCGGCGCCGCGCCGCACAGCACGTGCGTCCCCTCGCGATAAAACCCGACGCGGCCGTTCGCCGCGTGCAGACGCGCGCGCATGCGGTAGCCATGTTCAGGCGAGCCCATGACCTCCGGCGGCGCCGCCAGCGGTACGCGACCGATTCGCGCGAGCGCGTCTTGCATGATCTGTCCTTTGAGCTGCAGCTGCCTCGGATAGTCGATGAAGGCGAGCACGTTTCCGCCGCAGCGCCAGTCGCCGGCGTCAGATCGACGATCCGGCGACGGGCTGAGCACCTGCGCCGTGTCCGCGAAGATCACACCCTTGCCGGCTCGCTCGACACGGGCGCTGACACGCTCGCCGGGGATCGCGCCCCAGACGAGCACGACCTGGCCGTGATGACGCGCCAGCATCCGCCCGCCGGCGGCGGGTTTCTCGATGTCGAGCGTGAGCAGGGTTCCGGGTTGCATGTTGCCGATCGTGGGGCGCGCCTTGTCAGGCGCGCCGAAGAAGTCCGC
>JBOGIQ010000187.1:0-11541 GCA_050742535.1 Vicinamibacterales bacterium
CGTGCGGGAGTGTGCCGTTGCTGTACTTCAGGTCGAATCGCGTGAGGCCCAGCGTCTTCACGGTGGCGGCAATCTTGGCGGCTACGGTTTCTGGCGACCCGACGTACAGCGCACCCTCGGGTCCGGAGGCGTGCTCGAACTCGCGCCGGCCGCTGGGTGGCCACCCTCGCTCTGCGCCGATGCGGTTCATCATCGCCAGATGGTGTGGGAACAGTTCCTCTTTGGCCTGTTCGTCGGTTGCGGCAATGTGACCCGGAGAGTGAACACCAACCGGCCGCTGCGGCTTGTTGAACCGCTGCAATCGCTCGCGGTACAGGTCCACCCACGGCCTGAACCGCGCCGGATTCCCGCCGATGATGGCCAGCATCAGCGGCAGTCCGTAAAACGCGGCCCGGACCACCGATTCCGGACTGCCCCCAACCGCCACCCACGTCGTCAACGTGCCGGACTCCGAGGGCGGATAGATCTTCTGCTCGTGCAGTCCCGAGCGCAGACGTCCGTTCCAGCTCACCGGCTCGCCCTTCAGCAGCTCGACCCACAGATTGAGCTTCTCCTCGAAGAGCTGTTCGTAAAGCGACAGGTCGTATCCGAACAGCGGGAACGACTCGGTAAACGACCCGCGGCCGACGATGACCTCGGCGCGGCCGTTGGAGATTGCATTGATCGTCGAGAAACGCTGGAACACACGCACGGGATCGTCCGTGCTGAGCACGGTGACGGCAGTGCCGATGCGAATGCGCGACGTTCGTGCCGCGATCGCCGCTGCAACCACTTCCGGCGCCGAGATGGCAAAGTCCGGACGATGGTGTTCGCCGACGCCGATGAAGTGCAACCCGACCTGATCGGCCAGGACTCCCTGCTCGACCACGTTTCGCAGGGTTTGTGCCTGCGATAGCTGCTGCCCATCGTCACCGACGGTCACATCGCCGAAGGTATCCACACCGAGTTCGATCGAATCGTTCATCTCTATATTCTGTGCGACAATCCGCGCCGTGAAGCGATTCCTGATTGCCGCATTGATTCTTCCCGCCGCGTTGAGCGCGCAGAACGCTCCGCCGGTGACACCGCTTTCGGGCGTGACGCCGGTCGAGGAAGTGATCGCGACGGAGTTCGCTGCCAACGGCATGTCCAACGCCGTGGCCAAGCTGCTCGTCTATCCCTCCCTGGCGCGCCGGATCTTCACGCACGACCGGTACATCACGACGGAATCGACGCTGCCGCCGCGTCATCGTGCGCTCCTCGGCCTGCGCACGGCGTGGCTCACGCGCTCGCACTATCTGTGGGCGCATCGCGCCATCCTGGCGAGGAAGGCTGGCCTGACCGATGCTGACCTGCGGCGCATCGCACAGGGCCCGGACGCTCCGGGATGGGATCCGTTTGAAGCGACCCTGCTGCGGTCGGCGGACGAACTTCATGTCGATTCGTTCATTGCCGATGCCACATGGAAGACGCTCAGCGCGCGCTACGACCTGCCGCAGATGATCGACACCATCGACACGTCGGCCGGGGCCACGATGTACGCGGGGTTGTTCAACTCGCTGGGTGTCGAGATCGAGCCGGGTGTTATCGATCGCCTGCCCTCAGGGATCCCGGTAACGGTCGCCGCCAAGCGAACAAATCTGCGGGTGTATCCGACGCCGCGCATACCGCCCGCCGAAGCAGCGCCTGGCGGCCGCGGCGGCGGCGCGAACGTGTTCCGCACCTTCAACCGCCACCCGCCCGCCGATCGCGTGCGCGGTGCCATCAACACGCACATCACGGGCAAGTACACGCTGACGCCGCGGTGGCGTGAGCTGCTGCTGACGCGAATCGGCGTGTTGTGCCGCTCGGAGTACGAGTACGCCGCGCATCTGCGGCTGGGCCGTCAGGCCGGCTTTACCGACGCCGACGTCGAGCGGGTGATCAACGGGCCGAAGACGCCGGGCGATCCATTTGAAACCGCGCTGCTCCAGGCCGCGGACGAGCTGTTCGAGAACGACGTTGTCTCGCCTGCGACCTGGGCCACGCTGTCGAAGTCGCTCAACGCGCAACACATGATCGATGTCGTGATCTCCGTTGGCGGCTATCGATCCGGGTCGATGCTGATCAACAGCGCCGGCGTACAACTTGACGCCAATATGGCGGACTTCCGCTTTCCGCCGTCGATGCGCTCGACACCTTAGCTGGTCCTGGGTCCTTGGTGCTTCGGTCTTGGTCCGATCTTGGTCCCTGGTCCGTTCTTGGTCCTTGGTCTTTGGTCCCGCACCAAGGACAAAGGACTTGGGACGGACCAAGAACCAAGGCCGAAGGACCAAGTTCCGCGGCGAAGCCGCTAGGGCCGCCGCCACAGTCCAACGGCTACACAGAGCCAGGCGAGCATCAGGCAACCGAAGCCAAAGAAGAGCATCACGAGCGACTCGGCGGCCCCGACAAAGGAGATGTTGTCGAACGTGGCCACCTCTTTCTCCGCGATGTTCCGGAACACGTTGACGAACCCAAGGGCACAGCCGTGAAGCGCCCCGAAGATCGCCGCCAGCGAAATGGGGCGCATGAGCGCCAGCCGATGTTCGGTGGGCCGGGCGGCGTACAGAATTCCGAACCCGAGTGGAAGCAGGCCGACCAACATACTCAAAATGGCGGCGAGACCCATCTGGCGAAGCATCTCAGGCAACGTGTCACCTCCAGGATGTGATGACTGACATAACGCGCGACCACCTGGAGCGTGACCTGTCACGCGAGACCTCCTCGCGCGTTACTACGTGCGTGGACCGCGATCTGGAGCTCCAGCTCGTTGCCCGCCTGCGCCAGCGCGACCCGGCGGCGTTCGAGGCGGTGCACGACGCGTTCAACGCGCGGCTGTTCAACTTCCTCGCCCGTCTTGCCAACAGCCGGGATATTGCCGAGGACCTTCTCGAGGAAACGTGGCTGCGGCTCGTCTCGCACGCCAGCCGGCTGCAGCCGGACACGCGCCTTGGTCCGTGGCTGTTCACCGTGGCCCGAAACCTCCACGTGAGCTACCGCCGCTCGCGGGCGATCGAAGACTCCGGCGACCCGGAGGCGACGTGCCTGTGGTCCAGGGGGACGCCGGTGCCCTCGCCGCTGGAAGTCGCCGAGGCGAGCGAGATGGAGCGGCGACTCGGCGTGGCCATTGCCGCTCTGCCAACGATTTACCGGGAGGCACTGCTGCTGGTCGGAATCGAGGGCCTCAGTCCCGCCGAGGCGGCGTCGGTGTGCGAGGTCTCATCGCAGGCCATGAGGCAGCGTCTCAGCCGCGCCCGGGCCCTCGTCGATCGCCACCTCTCAGCGACCGACGGTCCGGGACTGACCGCCCTGCGCGAGGTAATCACATGACGTCTGAAGCCGACGACGTGATCCGGAATCATTTCGCGTGCACACTGCCACCGCTCGTTCCGGGCGCCGCCCGCGCAGAACGCGTCCGCGCCCTGTGCCGCGCCAGGCTCGAACGCGGTCGGCGCCGCTCGAAACGGCTGGCGGAAATTTCGCGATTTGGACGGCACTTCGTCGTACCGGCACTCGCCGCGGGACTGTTCGCCTTATACGCGGCGGATCTCGTCTCGATCACCGTGCGCACGTTCAGCGCGTAAAACATTCGCACTCCTGCACGGACGCTGGCGGCCATCCGCCGGATCTGCGATCCTCTCAGGGTAGGAGGCAACCTGCGTGGACTACGTCAACAAACGCCGACACCCTCGCCTGCCCGTGCTGGTGGAATGCCGCCTCGACGGCGCGTCGGGACGCCATGAGATGCGGATGACGGATCTCAGCCCGACCGGCTGCTTCGTGGACACGTCGATGTCGTTTCCGGAGGGAACACAGGTCACCCTCTACGCGCAGCTTGGCGGCGGTGAAGTCGTGCTGCCAGGACGGGTTGTGCCGATCAAAACGGGAGGGTTCGGGTTCGGCATCGAATTCGTGGATCTGGATGAAGGAGCGAAGAAGCAACTCGACGCCTACATCCAGCAGGCCGGGTCTTAGACGACGTGACCGGGCGGCGACTGGCAGCGGTGCTGTGCGGAATCACTGCGAGCGGAATCACTGCGTTGAGCGTGATGCTCGCGGCGCAGTGGCCGTCGCATCCAGCCGCCGGACTGCCACGCGGCGCCGACGGCCGTGTCAATCTCACGGCACCGGCTCCGCGCACGCCAGACGGGAAGCCTGACCTCTCCGGAGTCTGGAACTACGCCGGCGTGCTCGGCTTTCGCGGCGGCCCCCCTCCCCCGCCGCCGGGTACGCCGCCGCAGGCGACATTCTGGAACATCGAAGCCGGCATCAAGGAAGGGCTGCCGTTCACGCCCTACGGCGCGGAGCTGCGCAAGCAGCGAATGGCCGGCAACAGCAAAGACAACCCCGATGCGGCATGTCTGCCGATGGGCTACATGCAGTCGCACACGCACTCACAGCCGCGCAAGCTGATTCAGCAGCCGAATCTGATCGTCATCCTGTACGAAGCCAACGCAGGCACGCGCCAGATCTTCCTCGACGGCCGGCCGGCGCCTCCGGCGGATGCGCAGCCGTGGTGGTGGGGGTATTCGCGCGGCCGATGGGACGGCGACACGCTCGTCGTCGAGAGCACGCACTTCCGCGACGGCGGCTGGCTCGACGTCAACGGCGCACCGCTGACGTCCGAGGGCAAGATCACCGAACGCTTCCGGCGGCCAACGGTCGGGACGCTGGAGATCGACGTGACCATCGACGACCCCAGGGCCTACACCCGTCCGTGGACCGTTCGCGTCAATCAGCGCCTTCTTCCGGACGCGGACCTGATCGAGTTCGTCTGCCTCGAGAACAACCAGTTCGATCCGAGCACCGGGTCCCGTCGCCGCCGCTGATCTTGCCGTCCGCCTGAAGGCGACACTACGACGACCTATCACACCTCTGCAGTTCCCGGCGGTTCGGTTCGATAACCCTTTTGGACAACCTCCCCAAAGGCATGTCGTCTCCAAAACTGGCCGAGTGCCCGCAGTGCGGGTACTCGGCTGGTATCTACCTCGCCCCGAAGAACGAGCGCACGGCGTCCACGCCCGTGCGGTGCCTCTCCTGCCGCGCCCAGGCGCCCCTCGCCCGCTGGCTGGAACCCCGCCCGTCCCGGCTGACAGGGCGGTCCCGGCGCATCCGCGTGCAGTCATAACAAGCACTTTCGTCCGATTGTCCCTGCAGCCACCTGAGCTATAGTCCACCCCCACTGGCGGGAGCGTGGATGGGATTGCTGTTTGGACGCAAGAACAGGGACGCGACGCACGATCCGGGCACGGTCACCCCGGACCAGCAGGCTCACGACCTCGTGTGGGATCGCGAGACGGCGCGATTGGGGCGCGCCGAAGTCGTCCGCCGGCTCGCGGCACTGAGCGACTACCGCGGCGGCCGGACGGGCCCGAGCGGCTTTGAGCGCTGGAGCCAGGAGATCGAGCACGAGATACGCCTGCTCGCCTCCGAGATCGCCAGCGGCCAGCACCGCTGATCCGCTCCAGCCCACGCGACCCTTACCTGCGCGTTATCATCGCGCGATGAACGAACCGCTCGTTGCGGCCGAAGCGTGTGTCGCGATCGGCGCGCGCGGCGAGCAGTTCGAGCCGTATCAGGGGCGGGACGTACGAATCGGCGATCTGCGCGTGCTGCGCGCGCTTCCGGTCAAAAGCCGGCGGCTGATCGGCCCATGGTGTTTTCTCGATCGGTTCGGTCCACTGACGTTCAGCGCGGGCACGCCGATGGACGTTGCGCCGCATCCCCACATGGGCCTGCAGACCGTCACCTGGCTGCTCAACGGCGAGGTCGTGCACGACGACAGCCTGCAGCAGGAAGCACTCCTTCGGCCGGGTGGGTTGAACGTCATGACCTCGGGCGACGCCATCGCCCACGCCGAGCGCACGCCGGTCGAGAACACCGGACGGCTGAACGGCGTGCAGCTGTGGACTGCGCTCCCCGAGCGTCATCGCCATGGCGCGGCGTCGTTCCAGCATCTGCCGGACGTTCCGGCGGTGGAATTCCGCGGGGGCCTTGCGCGCGTGTTCTCCGGCACGCTTGGCCAGACGACGTCTCCGGCACGGCACTTCTCACCGCTTGTCGGCGCGGAACTGCAGATCCACCCGCGTGACACGTTAACCGTTCCGCTGCAGCGCGATCACGAGCATGCGTTGCTGGTGTTGACGGGCGACGCTTCGCTTCAGAAGGAAGTCCTTGGAGCGGACACGCTCTATTACCTGGGCACGCAGCGTGAAGAGATTGCCCTCGCCAGCGCCACCGGCAGCCGCGTGCTGCTGATCGGCGGGCTGCCGTTCGGTGACACGATCCTGATGTGGTGGAACTTCGTGGCGAGAACGCCCGAGGAAATCCGGCAGGCCCGCGATGATTGGGAGGCGCATCGCCGCTTCGGCGACGTGCCGGCCTACAAAGGCCCGCGACTCCCCGCTCCTGATCTCCTCAGGCTCGCAAACCCGAATCCCGTGAGCTGACGGATCGCCTTCAATTCTCCGTCGGACGCTCGACGCTGTCGATCACGACGAACTCGAGCGGTCCGCGAATCGGTTCGAGCCTCAGTCCGAGTTGCTCCTGAACCGCCACGAAGATCCCTCCGCCCGCGTCAACCGGATTTCTCCCGTCTGGAGGCGTACTGAGCTCCGGAAACCGGAGGTCGAAATCGAAACCGCCGGCCAGGTTCGTCTTGTCCACGACCGGTCGGCCGGCGAAGAACGACAGCATCCGCGCCAGCGTCGTCAGACGTTGACCGCGGCCGATAATCTCGCCGCCAAGCTCCGAGCCGCAGGGACCGCGTTCGCCCGGTTTCGCTGCGGGGATAGTTGCCGGATCCACTGCCTCACAATCGATCGACGCCTTGCGCAGCCGCGGTCCCAGACGCCCATCGGGGCGATCGGTAACCAGCGCATACAACGGCGCATCGCGCATCTCGCTGTGTGCGACCAGCTTGAAGCGATCCGCGAGAAGCACGCGCAGCATCGATGGCACCTCGTTCGGGCCGGCGCCTTCAGGCAGCGTCGCGAGCACGTCGAACCGTTCCCCGCCGATGAGCGGCATCGCGATATTTGCGGACCCGATCCAGGAGGGACCGCCGAGGACACGCGCGGCGGGAACACCGTAGGCGGAGGCAACGAGATATCGCACCGGTATGTTCGTCGCCGTGTATGTGCGCCCCCGCGTACGTGCGGGCATGGCGAGGTCACCCGACTTGTTGGCCCTCACCGAGACGACCTCGAACGTTGCGGCCTTCGTGGACTGAACTTGAGGTTGCTGTGCCTGTGCGTGCAGCGCCACGGCCAGCACAGGCACCAACGACATCGACAGGATCCGCACATTGCCCTCCTTTCGATCGCGGCTACCCGTCTATAGACGCCGCGTGTCGAGGGAAGGTTGGCGACGATCAGAGGAGGGTTTGCGTCAGCCGTTCAGCCACCCGGGCGGTTGCCATGCCTTCCGGTTTCTCGTTGAGACGGTTGATCGACGCTTCCCGCGTCGCGCCGGCGGCGTGCAGCAGATCGACAACCGCGCAGTAATCGTCGTCCGCCTGGCGGCACTCGCAGGAGCCGTGCGCCGTCCAACCGAGCGGCGACGCGCCGAACTCGCGATCGCGCTGGTTGACGTCCGCGCCAACCGCGATGAGCGTGCGGACCGCGGCAACGTTTCCGGTCCAGGCTGCCCAGTGCAGCAGCGTCCCGGCGAAGCCGACCTCCTTCGGCAGCACGGCGGTGACCGAGGAGTCCTGGTCCAGCAGGGCGCGGGCGCGGTCCTCGTCGCCGCGCCGGCAGGCAGCGATGAACTGGTCCGCCGGCGTGAGCGGCACCCCGCCGCCGCGGTCCGCGAGCGCTTGTGCGAGCGGGTCGTTGCCGGAGCGGAATGCGATCTGATACGCGACATCGCCGTCGGCGTTCCGGATCAGCGGATCCGCGCCGCGATCGAGGAGCAGTCTGGCAGTGGCGAATCCCGCCGGCGACGTCGCAATCCGATGCAGCGGCGTCTCGTGGCCCGGAGTGCTTGGCGCGTTTGGATCCGCTCCCCGGTCGAGCAGATACGCGATCCCGTGGTGCCACGCCGCGCGCCCCTCCTCGTCATTGCCGAAGCCGCACAGGAAGAATATCGGCGTGTTGCCGTAGACCGCGTGCGCGGAGGAGACGTCGCACCCGTACTGCATGAGGAGGTCAATCACCTCCCGATGATTCTTTTCGGCAGCGTGAAACACCGATTCGCCGTCATTCGGATCCGCGCCGGCGTCGAGCAGCCGTTTGACTTCGGCAAGGTCGTTTGCGATCGCCGCGTAGTAGAGCGGCGGCAGCTCAGGTTCAGTCACGTTGCTCTCACGCTCCGCCGGCGACGGCGACAATGCTGAACATCACGTCAACGTCGTCCTTCACCCGCACGGTACCACCGCCTGCGCTGACCGGCCGGATTCCAAAGTCGCTCTGACGGACCGTGGCTTCACCGGTTGCGGTCATGCGATTCCCGTTCAGGCGTGCGGCAACGGGAACTGTCACCGTCTTCGTGACACCGTGCAGTGTCAGGCGGCCATCTACGCGAAGGGTCAGACTGCCGGCCGAGCGCTGTTGAACGACGACGCGATCGGACTCGAAGGAAATGGTCGGATAACGCGCCACATCGAGGACGCGCTCGCTGAGCATCGTGCGCTGGACCTCGGCGACGTCTACGGCTGGCTCGCCTTTACCCGTTACCTTGAGTGCCTTCGCGTCGAACTGCAACGCGACGCGCGAACGGCTGGGGTCCGTTGAATCCAGAGAGATGCGCCCCGCGACGCCAGGCACGGCAACTTCGTGATCGTGTCCGGCGAACTTGAACAGGCCCGCGCGACCGACGTGGACGACCACGCTCGTTGCCGCCGGGTCGATGCGAAACTCCTGATTCGTTTGTACCGCGCCGGCTGACCCCGCAGCCATCGTCAGAACGACCACACCGTGCAGCAGCGTTCGCATATGGCGCTCCTCAATCTGCTCTTCGAACGACTCGAACGACTCTACACCCTCCCGACGTACCCGCTCACCACCGGCACACGACGGCCTGCGGCAGCTTCAGCAACCGCACTGGCCAGGGCCGCGTCGACCGGCGCGAGCACGCGAAGCATGTCCCCTTCCATCGCCGAAACCGGAACCCCGCGCAGGTAGACGATGCGGTTGGCGGCAACGGTGCGGAGGCGATCTCCGGGCGTGACAATGCCGGTGAGGTTCAGCGGATCGGCGGCGCTGATCGTCACGAATCGATCGTCCGCCGGCGTACGCCGGATCTCGCGTAGGCGCTCGACTGCGTCGGCGAGCGCGTACTGTTCGCCCGACACGCCCGTCACGAACCGGCCGCCGCGAATCTCGCCGCGGGCTTCCAGACGCCGATACACGTGCACCAGCTCCCGCCAGGTGACCGGCGCCGCTTCCCGCGCCAGGAGACGCCGGAAGATCACCCCGTAGCGGCGCAGCAGCGTCCAGGCCACCGTTTCGACGGGAGGCCCCTGCCCGGTGTTCACCGTGAACCAGCGGCCGGTCGCGGTCGTCGGCCGCGTGCCAATGATGGTGCGGAGCCCGGCGAAGCCATCGGAGCTCACGGCTCCGGCAGCCACCAGCTCGGTCAACGCCGCTCGGACGGCCTCCTCGTCCAGGCCGCACGCGATCCCAATCTCCGTGGCGAACGACGCCCCTCGCGCGCGCAGATGTTCGAAGACGACGGATACGTTGTCCTGCGCCGCTGCAGGGCGGGTCCCGCCGGAGTCCGAGACCATCGTAGGCGGACCCGCCTGACTGTGCGCTCGCCCGCTCGTCCGCATATACAGCGCAATCGGCGTCGCGCCGACGACCTGTGTGGGTCCACTCGACAGCCGCGCCCACGCCACGTCCCCGGTGAGACACAGCATGTCGAGCATGGCCGGGTCGTAACGCTCGACGCGCGCCGGCAGCACATCCCGCTCCCACGCTCGGGCCGGCAGCTCGACGCCGTCCAGCTGCGCGACGACCGCGCGTAGCCCTTCGGGTCCAATGAGCTGCGATCCCGGCTCCACGTGCTGCCAGGCGAACAGGAACCGCATGAACTCTGCCGGTGACACGGGTGCGATTTCCGCGCGGAGGCGGTTGAGGGTATAGCGGTGGATCCGCGCGAGAAGGCGTCGCTCACACCATTCAGTGGGCGGCGTGGAGTCCGGCTTTAGCCGGATTTCGGTGAAGGCACCGCGCAAGACCACGCCCTCGCCCTCGAGCGTCAGCAGCGCCTCGTCCGCATCGGCCCCGGAGATTCCCAGAGACGAGGCAAGTGTTGCCGCCGTCACCGGTCCGGTCACAGCCAGCCGTCCGCGCAGCAGTTCGACTATCGCCTCCGCGCGTGTCCACGTGCGGGCCGCGCGCGAGGGCGGAGCCGAAATCGGCGGTTCGAGAAACGCGTCGGGATGAATCGCAAGAAGTTCAGGCAGCCGTTCCGCGGCGATGAACAGGTCGGCGGGTCCGCCTGCGATCGCTCCAGACTTCGGCGGGACCCGCCCTACAGCGGCCCGTGCGGCCTGTGACAAGGTCGCGAAGGCTTCGCTTTGAACAGTGCTCTCGTCTGCGATGAGGAACCCGGTTGTCAGCAAGGCGTCGTGCAGTTCGTCGGCGTCTCGCCACTCCGGCCTGGCTTCGTCGACGACGCGGGCAATGGCATCGGCGTCGAGTGTCGCCATGGTGTCGTCGCCGCCGCCCGCGCGGCGCGATTGCACGGCGTGCGCCCGCCTCTCTTCCAGCGGTGCATCGTCCAGGAACGCGTAGGGACGGGCATTGACGATGTCGTGTGCGAAGACCGACGGCTCCGGCGTATCGCGTGAGATCAGGCGAAGCTCGCCGCGATGGATGCGGCCGAGCAGAGCCGTCAGTCCGGAGATGTCCATCGCCTCTTCCAGGCAGTCGCGCACCGTCTGCGCGACCAGCGGATGATCCGGAATGTCGCGGTCGCCGGGAATGTTCTCGAGGCACGCCGCGGCATCCGGAAAGACCGCCGCCATGAGATCGTCCGCCTGCATGCGTTGCAGCTGCGGCGCGACCTTCGCACCACCGCGGCTGCGCGGCACAGCCAGCGAGATGGTGGTGTTCCAGCGCCAGCGCGTGGCGAACACCGGCGCGTCGAGAAACGCCTGGATCAGAATCTCCTGCACCGACGCCGGATGCAGGTAGCGGAACACGTCGGCCAGCGGGAACGAATGCTGTGGACCGAGCGACAACATGAGCGCGTCTTCGGTCGCTGCTGCCTGCAGCTCGAAATTGAACTGCCGGCAGAACCGCTTCCGCAGCGCCAATGCCCAGGCGCGATTGATGCGGCTGCCAAACGGCGCGTGCACGACGAGCTGCATCCCGCCGGACTCGTCGAAGAAACGCTCGACGACGAGTGTGTCCTGCGTGGGAATCACGCCCAGTGCCTGGCGGCCGGCGCGCAGATAGTCAACGGCCTGTTCCGCCGCCCCCTCATCCAGGCCCGTTTCCTGTCCGAACCACTCGTAGGGCGCCCCTTTAGGGGTGCCTGCCCCGTAGGGCGCCCCTTTAGGGGTGCCTGCCCCGTGGGGCGCCCCTTTAGGGG
>JBOGIQ010000188.1:0-11527 GCA_050742535.1 Vicinamibacterales bacterium
CTCGACGTCATTCCAAGCTTCCAGGTGATGAACGTGCTGTATGCGTTCACCCTCTATCTGTTCAGTGTCCTGATCCTCGACGCGTACGGCGCTCGCATGCGCGTCAAAGCGCTGGTCGTGGCCAACCAGCAGCGGACATAATCGCAGCGGAGGCATGGTCCATGAAGCTGAGCGTATTGTGTCAGCTACCGGCTTGGAGCGATACACTATTGCGCCGCGCGCGACACTCTGTTGCCTCGCGATTGAACCAAGGAGGGAATATGCCACCGCGCAACCTCGCACCGCATCGTGAGCCGGCTTCGTCGCTGGTCCAGCCGTTTTGGAGCGCTTGTGGCCGGTACACGTCGATCGTCATCGTCGTCGCAACGATTGCCGCTGCGGCGCAGCAGGCGCCAGCGTTCGAAGTCGCTTCGATTAAACTGAATACGAGCGGAGCGACGGCGCAATCGTCGCGGATAGCTAAAGGCTCCGTCGTGACGACCAACGTTCGGGTGCGCGGACTACTCGTGTCGGCGTACAGCATCAGGCCCGAGCGCATCGTCGGCGCGCCTTCCTGGATTGATCAGGAACGGTTCGACATTACGGCACGGGCACCGGTGGATACGCCCGATAGCCAACTGCGGCTGATGCTGCGGACGTTGCTGGTCGATCGGTTCCGCCTGGTGGCTCGGAACGAGGTGCGCGAGCTACCGGTCTATGCGCTCGTTGTTGACCGCACTGGCGGAACGCTCGGACCAGAGCTGAAGGTTTCTACAGCATGCAACGCCGCTCCTATCTCGAACGAGCCTCAGCGTGGCGCCGGGGTCGGCGGCGCGTTACCGTCTGGTGAGCGTTCATGTACCGTCTTCACAGGTAGCAACGGGCGTGCAGCGTACATCGTCGGCGGCGCACGCCCCATCGACGCACTTGTCCAAGCGCTACAGGGATTGACCGATCGTCCGGTCATCAATCGCACGGGATTAACGGGTACATATGACTTCTATGTGCGGTTTTCGGCGGCGTCGGCTTCGCCGCTTTCGGTGCAACCCACAGACGTCTCGGACGTGCCGTCGATCTTCTCCGCTGTCCAGGAGCAGCTCGGGCTGCGACTCGAGCCGACGCGCGGCCCTGTGGAGGTCGTCGTCGTCGAGAGTATCGAGCGTCCGACGCCGGACTAGCGCACTGTGGCTCGTCGGGGGTTTCCGTTAGTCGTCCTTGGTCGTCCTGCCGTCGGACATTTCGGACGACGACGTTTCTGGCATAGGCCGACGCGTGCGCTCTTCCAAGCGGAGAAGGTATCGCACTGCCCCCGATAGTGTCTGGCCCCGCCTGTCGGCAAGCTGCCGCAACCGAGTGTCGCCCTCGGGACGAAGGCGAAGGTGCACCTGCTTGGACAAGCTGGTGACGATCGAGTCAGTTTCCTGAACACGGGGACTGGATCGTCGTCCCACGTTTGGTGCGCACCCGGACACCTCGTTCGCCGACGAATCTCGTTGTTCAGTCGACTCTCGGCGATGATTGTCGCGCGAGCCGAACGTACGCACCATCAGCCCTTCCAGTTCCCGACCATCAGTCCAGCGCTCGTCAATAGCGCTTTCGCGAAGTAGTGCCGAACCGACATCCGTGCGAGGCGTCCAGGGTCGCCCATACAATGCCTTAAATCACGATCGTCGAAGCCGAGAGATGCTTAACCAATCGTGCGAATGTTTAAGGAAAGTGAGTCAGCTCGACTGGAATGGGCGCGTTTGGGCGAGGCGGCGGAACTCCGTCGGGGTGAGGCCGAACAGGCGTTCGAACTCTTTGTCGAACTGGCCTTGGTGGTTGAAATGGAGAAGACCGCAGGCGATCTGTTTGACGTGTTCTTTGGTTTCCGCGAGAGCGGTCAAGGACGGTCGTAACAAGTATCCCGTTCGCCACTCGGTCAAATGGAAACCGCTTTCAGCGTGTACGAGTCGGCTCAAGTGAGCTGCGTCCATGCCCTTGTTGGCCGCGATCTCTTTTCCCTTGAGGCGTTTGCCGTTCGCCACCGCCGATTCCAGCATGGCCAGAGCGGCAGTGACGCGGGAGTCTCTCGGCTTCGGCCTGCCTAGCGTTTCCAAGACGATAGTCTGCGCTTTGTCGGCGAGCGAGAACACGGATTCGGCCGGATCGGCGGTGACTGTGGACTTCAGGGTGGCGGCGCCGGCCAGAAAAGCCGGCATGGGCAAGTCGGCTTTTTCGAGCAGACGATCGGCAAGCGTCTCGATGTAGTCGCGCCGCGTCAACGATGCGAGCCACTCCGCCGGAATCGCCCGCGCACCGTAAAAGGCGCCGGCCAGCTGGCCGTAGACGGCGCCAACCGTGTCGGCGTCGCCGGCGAGCTGACAGCAAGCAGCGCCCCCCCGCGGAACGAGCTCGAGCGGTAAGACGACCAGAGAGCCGCTTCGAGCGTGTGCACGACATAGCCGCTCGACGAGATCTGAGGCCGCTCTTTCTGCTTGAACGAGCCGGCGGCAATAATAGCGATGACGGGGAAAGCGACGCGACTCCCTGGAAGGACGAGAGGCAGACATCGAGGCCGAGCAATGTGTCGCGCGAGAAACCGGACGCCGCCACGAGCAGCGCGGCGAACTAACGGCACCCGTCCACAGCCTCTGCCGCTGCGTGTGTCGTCCGCGAACTGTCCGCCGCTCGCGCAACCACCGGAGCCAGGTCGGTGCGGTATCTGAGGGCGACTGGCGCGAGTCGCATCAGCGATCCGTTCCCTGCAGTCGCCGGACTGTCGCTTCCGGCATACGCAATGCCCTCCGCTCGAAGCGGGAAAGGGCGTCGCCGGTCGTCCGGCCGACATCGAAACATTTGCCGGTGCGGCCTTTGTACCCATGGCGCAGCCAGCGCAGGTATCGCCGCATCTGACCCGCGGGATCGAACACGTCGCACTCGATGAGGCTCTCCGCCAGGCACACCGCCACCGATGTGTCATCCGTCCACTCGCCCGGCTTCAGGTAGAACGGCCCGCCGCCGGTCATGCCGGTCACCGGCAGCCGCGTGTCGCGCGCCGCGAACTCCAGCGTCGTACCGAGGGCGTCACCGACAGCAAGTCCGAGCAGTGCGCCGCGATACCTGTCGGCCAGGTCGCTCGACGTCGGCATGAGCGGTCGATGATAGTCTTGAACCGCGCCCCTCGACTACGCTCGGAGCGGTGCAGTCGATGAACGCTCGTTCAGATTCGACAGTCGGCAGCCGCCTCTTCGCGCACGCTGCTCTGGCGGCAGCCGGAGTGCTCATCTTCCAGATGGCCGTCATGACGTCCGGACGGATTGTCGCGGGCGACGGCCTCGGATGGGACGGTCGCGGCTACGCGAGACTGATGGCGGAGGGGTTGGACCACGCCTCGGAGGTCACGCGCACGAGGCCGCTGCTGCCGCTGCTGACGCGCGTCCCGCACGCGCTCGGGCTCGACGTCATTCCAAGCTTCCAGGTGATGAACGTGCTGTATGCGTTCACCCTCTATCTGTTCAGTGTCCTGATCCTCGACGCGTACGGCGCTCGCATGCGCGTCAAAGCGCTGGTCGTGGCCAACCTCGCGCTGTGTATCGCGACGTCGAAGATGTTCGCCTACTACCCGGTGCAGATCGATCTCGGTGTGCTGGCGCTGGTGACGGCGGGCATCCTGTCACCAGAAGTCGCCGGTGTGGGCCTCACAATCGTCGAAGCCAATCACGTCATCCACTACGGAAGATGGTGGAATCCGGCAAAGGAGGCGCAGGCAACAGATCGCGTGTACCGCCTTGGTCAGACTCGCGACGTTCACGTGTACTACCCAGTCGCCACCGATCCACTCGGTCAGTTCGAAACATTCGACGAAAAACTCGACGCGCTTCTGCGGCGTCGCCGGGCGTTGGCATCTGAGTTCCTCTCACCGATGCCTGCCGAGGATGAGTTGAGAAAGGATTTGGTGGACAGTCTCGCTGACGCGAGTGGCAGCGAACATATGGCGGTTGCGCTTTCGCCAGACGAAATCAAGAGCCTGTCTTGGGCTCAGTTTGAGGCGTTAGCCGCGGCTCTCGAGCAAGTTCGCGGCAACACGGTGTGCCTCACGCCTCTGACGGGCGATGACGGCATCGACGTGATCGCCAGCAACGCCTCCGGTCTCAGACTGATCCAGTGCAAACACACGATGTGGGGCAGCCGCGTGGACCAAGAAGTGGTATTCGAGGTCGTCGCCGGATTCGATGCGTATCGAGCTCGGTATTTGACCAGTCGCCAACGACAGCGGCCGCTGGTGCCAATCCTTGTGACGAACGGGGAATTCTCGAAGGCTGCGCGGCAAGAGGCAACTGTGAGAGGCATTACGTTAGTTTCCGGCACTGATCTGCAGATCAGCCTTATGGGCACTACGCTGAGCGCACAAGCCGTTGGGCGATTGGCTAAACAGCGGCTAGCTTCAATGGAAGCCGTGAGGGCCTGGCTCAAGAACCAAGACAGCGCGGCGAGCTACCACTGAGAACCGCCAGTGCCTGGCTGACCTACTCCTGTTGAGCATCGCGAGTGTCAACTTGCTTGGGTTCGTTGACGGATAGATCCGCTCGCAACTACTTCTTGCCGTCGATGCGTCCTGGATATTTCTTGATGCCGTCGATTCGTCCCGGGAACTTGCTTTCGCCGTTTACAAGGCGATTCTCTGGCATCTTCGGACGCTCGGATGGCACGCTGTTTTGCGGCTGCGGAGCTGGCGGCGGCGTCTTTTTCGTCTCGGCCATCGATACCTACTTCTTCTGAATCGTACCAGGCTCGCGACCTTCTTTTATGACTCTGTTCGGGGGGAATGTAGGCTTGGCAGGCGTTGAGGCCTGTGGAGCGCTCGGGGCAGAAACTGGCTTCGGAGCCTCCTGTGGCGGCATTCAGAACCTCACCTGATCTGAAACGTAGACGAAACCCATAAGCACGGCTGAGCAGGAACAGACATATCGTGAAGCTGATGCCCGAGAACGCCGGGTAAGGCAAGTGCAGACGTGAGCTTGTCTTTTCGATCCAGCTCGAAGTCGTACCGATCCTTGATGAATTCGTCTCTCATCGAGGCTCGATCATAGAGGGATCTGGGTTGCGACCGCATGAAGCGGCCGTGGAGGCGGCGGGAACAGCCTTTCGCGCCAAGTGCGGCGGGAACCGGCCGAGCCGAACCCGCCGCCTCCAGAATGTCTCCATCAAAGGAGTCGAAAAGTGAGGATCGCTGTGGACGTCAGTGGAGACAACAAGTGGCAGCACTTGCCATTGTCTCAGCGAATTAGCACCAGAAGTCGCGCGTCGTCAGCTAGTTAGCAAACGCGCCAATTCGCGGTTCGGTTCCGGATGACGACAGGTGGCGATCTGTCCGCCGACGTGCCGTCGCCGACCCCCGTGGGAACCGGGCGAACCGCGCCGCATCCCGGGCTTGCGGCAGCGCTCGGTTCACTCGCAGGGGGTGGGCGAGTCCTCTCGACCTGCGACCGCGCGATAGACGGCGGCGACTTCGTCGCGTTGGGCATTCCCGGGGTGGGTGGATCCGGAGGGGTCTTCCGCGCTGATTACGCCCGGTTCTCGCACGTGGTACGCGGGCCCACGGAGCGGACGCGGCCGACCTTCGAAGGCATACCGGAAGCGGCGAGCGGGCCGATCCGGATGGATCTGCTGTCGCTGCTGGGCGTCGAGTACCTCGTCGCGTGCGATCCGCCGAACAGCCAGCGATGGTCGCTGATGAGCGCACACAACGGCGTCGGTCTCTATCGCAGTCTCGTTCGAGACACCTCTCTGAGCCGGCCGCCAAGCCAGGCGGACGGGACGGTCAAGACCATGCCCATCACCCACAGCCATGTGGGCGTCGCGGTATTTCTCAGCGTGAGGAATGCAGCCAGTGTGAGGCCGGTCTGGATCGTGCCGACGATCACCGCGTGCGCGACGCGTGCACCCGGGGCGAGCCAGGCGGCCACGTAGCCGCCAGCGATCATGCTGACGGCGTTCCCAAACGCCCACATCACTTGTGTGGTGGAGCTTCGGTTGATCCATGCGGGCTCGGCGCCGAGAATTGCCGTGCCGGCGGCATCGATTCCCAGCAGGCCGAGCGTGAAAACTCCGATGCCGGCCAGGACCGCCAGCGCGCCCCGGAGCAGCGCCATTCAGCGGTCTCCCAGTGGCCAATAGACTTCGGTTCGCCAGTTTGCGGGATCCGGGTGGTCTGCGGGATCGGTGATGTACGACTCCCACGGCGCGCCGCCCGGCCGCAGGCCGTTCTTTTCCATCCACCGCTCCATCTCCGCGTAGGTCTCGGCGAGCGTGTCATACGAACCGCCGTGCATCGCGACCGCCGCCGGCCCGCCCGGAAGCGTTGCCGCTTCGACGTCGTCCATGCCGGCCGCCGCCGCGGCCAGCACGCATCCGGACTCGATCGTGAACAGGCCAGGACCGGTGGACAGGTAGCGCGTGAACGGGCGCCCGGCCAGCGGCACGCCGCTCTGCATGGCATGCGGAAACGCCTTGCCGAAGCACTGCGCCATCGTCTGTGCCAGCTCGTGGCGCGCGCATCGCGCGCGGACGATCAGGACGTGTGCGGGGGTCAGCTCCCGCCGCTCGATTGACAACATGGACATCGACACTCTCCGAGGTTGCTGCGTGACGTGAAGGTGATAGAGGCCGACGCACGGCCCGGTGGTGTCCGCGAGTGTTACGTGACGGACGTTGGTCGCGGGTGACGCCGCATGTGATGCATCCCGCCGGTACGCCGATGGGGTGAGGCCAAACTGCCGGCGGAACGCCCGCGTGAAGACTTCATGGCTGGCGAAGCCCGCATCGGCGGCGATGCTGACCACTGGATCCGACCCGGTTGCCAATCTCGCCGCGGCCCGTTCGAGCCGCAGACGCAGCATGTACTGCTTCGGCGTTTCGCCGACGACTTTGCGGAAGGCGCGGTGGAAGTGAAACGGCGACCATCCGGCTCTGGCCGCCAGCACCTCGAGCGAGACGTCGGCATTGGCGTCGCGCACCGAGCGAAGGAGCTGCAGGATCTCCTGATGGGACGGCATCTGGAGGGATATTACCTGCGGCCCCCGCACCGACTTGATGTTTCTTGCGGTTCTGCAACGTGGGCCGGCTATCTGACATATCCTTCCGGCGCGGAGGTCATCATGCGCCTGACGTCACTGCTGTCCCTGGCGCTTCTCGCTGCACTTGGCTCGCCCGTCCTGGCGCAGGACTGGGTTGAATTCGTCAGCCGCGACGACGGGTTCCGGGTCAACTTTCCCGGCACGCCAATGATGACAACCACCACCTTCACGTCGGAGTACGGCGCCACTCTTCCGGCTCGCGTCTACAGCGTCACGCGCGGTGGCCGGAAGTTTTCCATGACCGTGGTCGACTACCGGCCGATTGAGAAGCTGCTGACCGAGCGGTCGAAGCAGTGTCCGCCGTTTGCCGACGAGCGGTGCACAGGTCTGGGCGCCGGCGCGACGGTTGGATACGGGTACTGGAGGACTGATATCCGCGGTGCGCTGGTGTGGGCATCGTGGCAGATCATGCAGCGCGACGCGAAGGTCACGCACTACATGTGGAACTTCATCGATCTGATCGAAGGCCACCAGCTGCAGCTCACCAACAACGCGGACAAGTCGCGCACGTTCGTGGCGATCTACATGCACGACAACCGCCTGTACATCTCCGAAGGCACCGTGCCGGATGGCGATCCGCCGCCCGGGCTCTTCCAGCAGTCCCTCGGGTTCGTCGACAAGGACGGCAACGGCGTCCGCTATGCGGATTATTACGACAACGACTATCCACCTCCGCCGCCTGCGCGAGGCCGGGGAGCCGGCCCCGCGGCCGTTCCCGGGAAATGAGGGAGGCAGGTGAACCATGTTGACGCGTCTACAGGTTCGGCTCATCGCCTGTCTCGCGGCGCTGTGCGGCGCCTGGTGGCTCACGGCAGCCGCGAGCGCGCATCACTCGCACGGCAACTACGGGGACAACTTCATCGACCTGCAGGGCACGGTGAAGGAAGTGCATCTGCTGAATCCGCATTCGTGGGTGTATCTGGACGTGCGCGGTCCCAACGGTCAGCCGCAGACGTGGGCGCTCGAGGCAACCAATCGCATCGGACTCGAGCGCGTCGGCGTCACGGCCGACAGCCTGAAACCGGGCGAGGCCATCAAGGCCCGATGTCATCCGCTGCGCGACGGCTCACGCGGGTGTCTGCTCGGGTTCGTGAAGACGAAGGACGGAACCGTCACGGATTGGGACGGCACGAGGTTGCCGGTGCCCGCGGATTTCTGATTCGACGTAGTGTCCGCCTTCAGGCGGACCTGCGGCACGTGAGTTGACGCGGTCCGGGTCCTGTCGCCGGGTCTCCCCACTCCGTTCCTCGGCGCAACTGCATTGGTCACGGGAGTGCGCCTGCGGGCGTCGTGGGGATGCCCCTCCCGGCGCCCTCCCGGCGCCACCCGCTGGAAAAGAACGTCGTCAACTCACGTTAATTGTCGTAAGGTATCTCGTGGCCCGGCGTCAGGGGCGGCTGATGGCCTCACCGACTCGACCTCGAACGCCAGGGGAGCCTGCGCGCCCACGAGGGTGCTCGCGAAAAGGACAACGATCAGCGATTTCCACATCGCCTTCTGATCCCTGATCCCTGATCCCTGATCCCTATTAAGGCTTCACCACCTTCACCATGTAATAGGTGATGCCGCTCGCCGGCACGTCCTTGAACCAGTGCGGGATGCCGGCGGGAATCGAAATGAAGTCGCCCTTCTTCAGCTGATGCATCTCGCCGCCCTGAATGTCGGTTCCGAGCATCTGATTCGGCCGCGTCTCCTTGCCGCCGACCATCGTTCCACCCGTGACGAAGGTGGCGGAGCCGTCGACGATATAGAAGATGTCGGTTTCTTTGGTGTGAATTTCCACCTGGCCGGGTTTGTTGCGTTGGGCAAGTGACGCGGTGAAGTCTGGACCGCTGGCGAGCGCGCCGCCTTTCGCCGCGAGCGCCGCGAACTTCTCGGCGTCGAGATACGTGACCTGCGGCGCCGGCTGCTGCGCAGAGGTGACGGCGAGACAGGCGGCAGACCACAGGAGGACAGCGAATGTGCGTTTCATCTATTTAGCCTTCAGGTCCTCGCAGACATAGATCCTGGCGAGGTACTCCGCGGGAAGTTCCGGTACGGGAAGGGTGTGATTCGCCGGCGCATCGCACTGCAGAAACGAGACGATTTCTGCCGAACGCCGGAATATCCGGGCAAGGTTCGAGGTCGCAAGTATCTGAATCAAGTCGCTGACAGCAGCCGGCGACGAGAGGTCGGCCCGTATGGCTCTGACCGACGGGGGAACCTGCTTGTCCGCTCCGTCGACCAGCAGCACGTTCTGGCCGTCGGCGAGTGACACCTCGACGTTGTTGACGGTTGCGATCAGGCGGGCCCGGTTCAACGTCAAATCGACTCGAATCGAACCGAACTGGTTCGACTGGTGGTAGGAACCTTGTGAGCCTCCGCCGCTGCTCGATTGAGGACCAGCCGCGTACCAGCGTTCGGTGCCGCGCCACAACACCACGAGCCCTAATTCGCCCGGTTGCCAGCTCACAAATTGACCGACCACGGAAGCGGAGACAGGACGGTCTGTTCCGCTGAAAAACGAGCCGCCCTTCGCCAGCAATGCCGCGATTCGTTGCTGGCCCGGCGGCTGAGACGATGGCTGCTGCGCAGATGTCACCGCGACTGATGCCGCAAGCATGATGACAGCAGGGAGTATGCGTTTCATTTCGCTGTCACCGCGATAACGACCCATTTCACGTCATCACGGCCCTCGTGAAGGTCCGCCTGAAGGCGGACACTACGAACAACGTGGCAATCAATTTTCCGAAGGCATCTCGATCGCATCGATGACCAGCACGTCCACCGGCTCCCGGCGGCGCTCGAGTTTGAGTCCGAGCTGCTCCTGCACGGCTGTGAAGATCGATGGTTTGCTGGAATCCGGATTCAGGGCGACCGACGACGTCGCCCGGCGGTCGAACTCGAGCTCCGCCTCGTAGTCTCCACGAAGACCCGTCCGATCCACGACCTTCAGGCCGGTCCAGGACCGGAGTTCGCCGGCAAGCTCGTTCATCGAGCGGCCCCCTGAGATGCGCATCATGCCGTTGTTACCGGAGACTCGTGCGTTGCACGGCGGGGGCGGCTCTGCTGTCGGCAGCACCCCTGATCCAGCCAACCAGGCGCGTTCCCGCTCACGTGCAGCGTCGAGTTCCGCAGTGCACTCCGGCGATGCAGGCCGCAGCCCGGGACCCAGACGGCCATCGGTGCGTGCCAGGACCAGCGAATACACGTCCAGGGGCCGCGGCTCGGTATGGGTCTTCAACTTGAAGCGATCCACCAGTAGTTGACGAATCATCTGCGTGTACTGAGCGGGCGTCGGCGTCCCCGCCGCCCGGGCGTCGATGTCGAAGTGGCGCTCAGCGACCCAGTCAGGACCTCCGACAATCATTCCCCGCAGCGCGTAATCCGGGTATGCGCGGCTGACGATCATCAGCACGGTTACATTGCGCGGCGACCAGCGACCGCCCGGCAGAGGCGCGCCGATCGTGGTCACAGGAGGATTGGGGGGAGTCGGTCTGATCGACGCGACGTCGAAGGCAAGGGGAGCAGGCGCGGGGACCTGCGCCTGCGCGACGGCCGCCGCTGCGATGATCACGAGAACCACTGCAAACTTCCACGTCATTCCAGCTCTCGTGCAGGTCCGCCTGAAGGCGGACACTACGACGTGAATTCGCCTGAAGGCGGACACTGATCCCTGATCCCTGATCCCTGATCCCTGGACCAGCCCTTGGGCCTTAGGCCTGTGGCCTTGGGCCTATCTCTGACCCAGCGCCCTGCGAATGATCGCCGCGGCCGCCGGGAACTCCTTCTTCGCGTTGCAGCAGAACACGCCTTCAGCCACATCCAGCGGCGTCCAGCCGAGCGTCGTCTTCGTCCGGACATCGGCGCCCTGATCGACCAGGTACTCCACGATCGACGGCTGGTTCGACATGATCGCGCCGATGAGCGGCGTGGTCCCGTTCCAGCGCGGATCGCCGACGCCGAGCTCGAGCAGCTTGTCGATGTTGTGCGGGTAGTAGAGCAGCGTGTAGGCGACCTCGCCCTCCATCGGGTAGTCGCCGAAGTTCGTGCGCGCGTTGACGTCGTTGCCGAGCGAGAGGGCAAACTTCACGGCCTCGAGCCGCTCGGCTTCCGGGACGCCGGTGTACGGGCCGGGTGTTTCGCCTTCCCAGGTATCGAGTCCGGCGGCCACCATCAGCGGCGTGACGCCGACGAGCGACGGGATCTTCGGATCGGCTTTGAACTCGACGAGCAGCCGCATCAGCTCGATGTCGCCGTTCTTCGCGGCGACGTAGAACGGCGTGGCACCCCGGTACGTGATGAGATGCCGCCCCAGGCGGATGTTCGGCGGATTGCGCGCCGTGCCGCCTTCCTTGCCGAAGCGCGGCTCGTTCCACTCGACGCGCGTGTTCGGGTCCGCGCCGTGCTCGAGCAGCTTGCGCGCGAGCTGGATCGCCGTCACTTTCCCA
>JBOGIQ010000189.1:0-11502 GCA_050742535.1 Vicinamibacterales bacterium
TACCCAGGATAGCGTTGGCGCCGCGGTCGGTCAGCGACGTCCGGGCGACGATCTCGTCCCGCGTAATCATCTCCGCGTCGGCCATCGTGGTGAACAGCCCGAGGTCATCCGCCCACCGCAGGTATTGGTGCATGGAGACCCCGTTCACACCGAGCGACCACAGCGGCAGGGCGTCGGCCGATGGGGATGGAAGCGTTCGCAAGGCCGCCAGCGGCGGCGTTTCGGGCGTCTGCGGTTCAACTACCGGCGGCACGGCAATGGCTCCGACGGGCATCTGGCGGGCTAGGCTCGTTGCTCGGCGTCGGCAGCGACGCGTGCCGAGCGCAGCAGCAGCACGCCAAGCGCCGGAAGCACGGATACCGCCACGCACAGCACGGAGAAACCGAAGCGGTCCACGATGGCGCCCATCGCGGGCGACAGAAACACCTGCATCATCGCGTAGGAACTGGCGAGGAGCGCGGAGGTCAGCGCCGCGCGCCCAGGGCCGAACAGATCGATCGGCAGCACGTGCAGGTTGTTCAGAATCGTCATGACCAGAAAGAAGCTGGCGCTGATCGCGACCGCGGCAAGGAGCGGCGTCGGCATCAGCGGCACGAGGGCGGTCACCAGCAACAGCGGCGCAAAGCGGGCGCAGACACGGAGCCGCGCGGCAGCGGCGGTCATTCCAGCCGACGTCGACCGCAGCGTGAGCCAGGCGCCAAAAAGCCCGCCCAGCGTCGCGAAGAGCGGCGGGATCCACGCGAAGTAGAGGTTGGCCTCTCTCTGCGTCAGCTGGTGCACCTGAACGAAATAGACGGTCGTCCAGTTCATCCACATCGAGTGGACCACCATGATGAGGACGTTCGCGCCAAGAATCGCCCAAAGTCTGCGGTCCGCCAGCACCTGGCGCACCGTCAGCGCCGCGCTGTTCACGTTCGCGGCTTCGTGCGCGGGCACTTTCCGCGAGAGAACGATCCACAGCGGCAGCCACAGCAGGCCCAGGATTCCGCAGACCACGAAGGTCGCGCGCCAGCCGTACTGCGGGGCGATCACAGCGACCAGCAGCGGGGCTGCCATGATGCCGACCGTGACGCCAATCGTCTGCACCGCGAGGCCGAATCCCTGCTCCCGCGGCGGCAGGTAGACGGCAGTTCCCTTACTCGAGCACGGTATGCCTGCTGCCTCCGTAGCACCGAGCGCCATGCGGCAGGCGACGAGGCTGGCAAAGCCGGTCGTCAGCCCGGTCATCGCGCCCACGATGGACCAGGTCCCCATCGAGAGGAGCGCGCCCTTGGTGAGCCCAACGCGGTCGATCAGCATGCCGGCCGCGGGCGCCACGAACATGTAGGTGAACGAGAACGCGGCGAGAACGGTGCCGTACCCGGCGTTGGTCAGGCCGAATTCCGTCATCAGCATCGGCGCTACGGCGGCCAGAAGCTGTCGATCGAGGAAATTCAAGGCCGAGAACAGGACGAACGCGGCGACAGCGGCCCAGCGCCAGGCGGACACGCTTGTCGTGGTGACCGACACGTCCGTGCGCGCGGCCTGTGGCCGCGTGAGTGTCGCCGTCGCGTTGTCGAGACTTCCGCTGCGCGCGTAGCTCCCCACAGCTCATCTCCCGGCCGCAACCACAGGCGTCAGGCAGCCTTGACCGCGACCCAGCTGGCGAAGTTCATCCAGCGCCAGAAACATTCGACGTCCGAAAACCCAGCCTGACGGAGCAACCGCTCGTTCCCGCTCGCGGTCTCCGGCACGAGTACGCCCTCGAGGGCCAGACGCTTTCGCTCGATCTCTTCCGCGGTATAGCCGTTTGCCGCCTTCATGGCGTGGTAGTTCTCGACAAGCAATCGGTCCGATCCCGGCGTGCCGCCGCGAAGCTTCTCAACCAGGATCAACGCCCCGCCGGGTGCCGTGGTGGCGTAAATGCGGTTGACGATGCGCTGCCGCGATTCGACCGCTGTGAATTGCAGGGTGAGCACACAGAGCGTCAGGCTGGCACGCACGGCCGGATATTCGTGACGCAGGTCCGTGTGCATGACCGCGACGATGCCGCTCCGGATGGCGCTCTCGAATCGGACCCGCGCCGCGTCGAGCATCGGACCGGACGTGTCCGTCGCGACGTAGCGATTGGCGCCGCCGTAGACCTGAAGAAACGCCGCCAGCGCGTCGCCGCGCGCACACCCGAGATCGACAATGTCCGTGCCGGGCTGCACGAAGCGGGCGCCGACGTCGAACACCGCGCGGCGCATGACGTCGTACTGCGGAATCGAGCGCCGCAGCATGTCGTCGAACACCTCCGTGACCGACTGATCGAACGTCCATCGTTCTGCAGTCGGGAAATGTCCGAGCGAACTGTTCGTCGCCGCCAGGTGCGCCATGTGGAATCCCTGCTGCGCGCGACAGACTACGAGCGTGTGCTCACACGATCAAGCAGAGACCAACGTGAGATGTGCCGTACTTTCGTGCGGCTGGCGCCGGCCTGGCGTTCGGCCCCTGATCGGCCGGACTTCGCCTGCTTGAGCTATCGGCGATATGCTGCCCCGGATCGAAGTTGCCCCTCACGGTACGTCCAATCGCCGGCGTCCACTCTCCTGTGCCGCGACGAATCGTCGCCGGTACGAGCGCAGTCGCGCTGCTGTTGCTGGCGGGCGCGTACACGTACCACTTCCTGTACTGGAATTTCGACGACACATACATCGTCTTCCGGATCGTCAGGAATCTATTGAGCGGCCACGGCTGGGCGTTCAACGCCGGTGAGGCGCACAACGCGAGCACGTCCGTGTTGAACACGATCGTCGTGGCGCTGGCAACTCCGCTCTTCTCCTGGGACATTCCGTTCGCGTCGCACATGCTCGCCGGCCTCTGGCTATCGGTCGCGGCTCTGGCATTCGGCTGGATCTTCTGGCAGCGGTTCGATCCCTGGGTTGCGCTCGGCGCCGGCGTCGGGCTCGTCGTCGTGCTCGCCGACAACATCCTCTGGGGACTTGAAACACACCTGTTCTTCGCCCTGCTCGGCATCTTCGCCGTGCTCGAGCATCGGAGGCGCAGTTCGTGGTGGGCGATCGGGCTGCTGACGCTGACACGGCCGGACGCGCTGATCCTCGCCGTCCTCCGCTGGCTACGCGACACGCGACTGTCGCCGTGGCCCGCCGGGGTGGCCGGCTGGCGCGAGAGCCTGCGCGCGCCGTGGGTTGCGAATCGTCGCGGACTGTTGGTGTTTGCGCTGGTGCTGGCGCCCTGGGTGATTTTTTCGCTGATCACCTTTCACCAGGTTTTTCCGGACACGCTCTCCAACAAGATGTGGCAGGCGCGATCCGGGTTCTGGGGGATGGGGTGGGTATACCTGGATGCCCTGCGCAGCCATCTTGCCGACTTCGCTCGATGGCGGGTCACCGGCTATGTCCTCGCGCTTCCAGGACTGGTCTTCCTCATCCGCGATCGCAGCGTTCTGCTGTATGTCGTGGCGTTCGCGGCCATCCAGCAGGCCGCCTACATCCTCCTGAATGTGCCCGGCTACCACTGGTATTTCATGAGCGTCGACGTCGCGGTCGTGCTCGCGGCTTTCTACGGCGCCGGCTCGATCGTTGAGATCCTCTTTCGTCGGCACCTTCGGGCAGCGCGACCGTATGCGTCGGTCGCTCTATACGTCGCCGTGCTGGCTTTCGCCGGCGTGCGGGCACGGCCGCTGTTCGGTGCGCATTATCCTCAGGATGCGCGTGAGGTCTCATACCAGAAAGTCGCCGCGGCGCTCGTCGCCAATCGCGTCCCCGCTGGTCCGATTGCCATCGTCGAAGTCGGCACGCTGGGCTACCACATGCCTAATCACGCAATCGTCGACCTCATCGGGCTCACGTCGTCCAATCCCGAGTACGTCACGGGCATGAACAACGACCGGTTCTTTGCCGAGCCGCCGTCGATCGTGCTGTTTCACGCGCCGTCAGTGTCGGCATTCGAGAGGGCCCTCTTCGACGACATCAGGTTCCGGATGATGTTTGCGGATCCGGTCGTGGTGGATACGGTCGAACCGCGGATGCAGTATTTCAGGCTGCGGCCCGGCGCGCGGGCGCCGACGGTAGAGGCGATCGCCGCCTACGTTCAACAGGAATACACGCCCTTTCAGCTCGAGGTGGCAGGGCCCCTGGTCGACGCCCAGCGGTCGGGTGATGCCTCCTGCATGCTCGATCACGTCAATGGTCAACCGGGATCGCGACCGCTTCGGATTCCGCGCCTGGTCCTCAGCCTCACCGGCTGGGCGTACGACCGCGCCGAGCCTGGCGCGCCCGCCGAGGTGTTCGCGCTCATGACATCAGCCGCGCAGCGGTATTCGATGCGAGCGACACGCGTCGCAAGGCCGGATGTCGCGGCTGTATTCAAAGAGCCACGATTCGAGATGTCGGGCTACACGCTGCAGGGTTCGATCGTCGGGCTGCCGCCGGGCGACTACCGGGTGAGCATCCTCCAGAAGCGCGGCGCCGGGTTCGTATCGTGCGACGCGCCTGGAGCGATCACGATCACGGACGCCGTACGCTGATCGTGCGACTGCCGGTTCACGTAGGATCCAAGGCGTGAGAACGTCCCTGAAACCTCCGCCGCCGTGGTTGCGGCGATTGCTTCTGAAGGTCATCGACGTCGCCAGTCAGCCCCTGTGCGAAGATACGAGCTCCGACCCATATCACGTCAATTTCCGCTTCTTCGTTGAAGAAGTGAAGAAAATCGGCGAATGCAACGTTCTCGAACTCGGAGCACGCAAGTCCACGATCCGCAGTCAGTTCGTTGGGTGTAAACGGTACGTCGGCGTCGATATTCATTCCGGGCCGGACGTTGACGTGACCTGTGACGTCCATGAGTTGGCCGCAGCTCTCAGCCCGTTAGACGTCCGTTTCGATGCGGTGGCGACGATCTCGACCTTCGAGCACCTGGTGATGCCGTGGAAGGCCATCCTTGAAATCAATAAGGTGATGAGGCCGGGCGGACTGCTGTTTATCGCCACCCACCCGACCTGGCCTCCGCACGAATTACCGTGGGACTTTTGGCGGTATGCGGACGGTGCGTTTCACGGACTGCTGAACCAGGCGACGGGCTTCGAGATTCTGCGCTGCAATTCTGGGTTGCCCTGCAGGCCGGATCTGCAGTGGAATATCGCGACAAGAGAGATTATCGCGAGTCAGTATCCTCTGGAGATAAGCTGCGGGTCCGCCTGAAGGCGGACACTACGCGATCACTCCGGCTGAAGCCGGACACGACGTGATCAATCCGGCTGAAGCCGGACTCCACAGTTAAGCGGCGCGGCGGCGACGGCCTCTGATGGTGCGGCGCGCCACGGCGCGGCGGAATTCACGCACCACGATATCGGCGTCCGTGAACTCGGTCCGCACGCGCGGCACCTTCAGCGGCTCCATGCGGCAATCCATCTCGGACGCCGACTCGGGCTGCGGGTCGAGCACCTGCGTGTAGCGCTGCGGATAGGACGGATACGACTTGAACGTCGTGCCGACGACGCCGCCGAAGCGATCGGTAAGCCCGGCGAGGTCGTAGCTCAGAAACTCGTAGGTGGCCGGATCCGGCTTCGTCGCCAGGTACTGGTTCACCATCTCGACGACGTTCTCGAAGAAGCTATGGCCGTGGCAGTTCGCCGAGTAGGTGCCGTCGGCGCGCTCCATGCGGCGGATGCCGGGACCCTGCGGATCGATGTGATACAGCTCGTGGATGATCGTGTCGAGCTTCGCGATCCAGTCCGGCTGCCCGGCGTAGTGCACCTGCTTGCGCGAGCGCGACAGCTTCTGATCGCAGTAGCGCGGCAGCGAGAACGAGATCATGTAGTCGATCGGCGTGCTGCCGACGGTGACCGATGGCGATTTGGTGACGAACCACTCGGAGCGGCGCGTCAGCTTGCCGGTGCGGCGATCTTTCCAGAAGTAGTAGCCAGGCTCGCTCGCTGGAAGACACACGCAGTGACACGTCGCATAGGCGCCCTCCGCGTCGCTGCGTCCCTGACGCGCGAAGACGAGGACCTTGCTCATGTCGATGAACGACAGCGTCGGGACGCGCTGCACCACGTCCCTCATGAGCAGAGAGATCTGTTCGGTATAGTTGAGCATCGACACCAGCCGAAGACACCGCGACCGAGCCAATCGCTGGTGCTTCGTCCGCCGTTCAATTGGGAGAGAGCCGAGCGAAATTATACGCGTTTGCGCCGGCGCCCGCCTTCAGAAATTGATCTCGGCGCGACGCTCGACGGACTGCACTCGGCAGTAAGAGGAATTTCTTTATGCTTCGTCTGCAGGAGCGGGCACCGGCGTGTAAGGAATCTCATCCGGTGGCGCCGGCACCTCTTCCGTTGGCGGTACGGCCGGGTCGGCTGACGGTTCGAGCTCATCAGTCGTCTCGTCATCAGCCGGTGCAGGAATGGGTACTGGCGCGGGCGGTTCGACGCCACCCATCCGCCCCAGAACGATCCGCTGCCGCGCCAGCAGGCGCCGGTTCGGCCGCGCGGGATTCAGCACGCGCGGATTGATGATCGCGCCGGCCAGCAGCGCCGCCTGCTCGCGGCTCAAGGCGGACGCCGGCACACCGAAGTAGGTACGCGCGGCAGCCTCTGCGCCCCACACGCCGTCGCCCCACTCGATCACGTTCAGATAAATCTCCAGAATCCGCGCCTTCGGCAGCGCCGCTTCCAGGCGCCGCGCGATAATCAGCTCCTTCAGCTTCCGCAGCGGATCCTTCGACGGCGAGAGATACAGGTTCTTCGCCAGCTGCTGCGTGATCGTGCTGGCGCCGCGGATGGCGCCGCCGCGCTCCATGTTGATCTCGATCGACTTCTTGATTTCCTCGAGGTCCACGCCCTCGTGCTCGAAGAAGCGGCTGTCTTCCGCCACGAGCACGGCACGCTGAAGGTTCTTGGAGATGCGGGAGTAGCGGACCCACTGGTGGCGGTGGCGCAGCTTGCGCCCCTCGCGCTCGGCCTCGGCCTGCCGCAGCCTCATGAATGCGGTGCTGGTCGGATTCGTCGTCGCCAGCACGCGCACGTCGGGAAGGGTCAGGTAGACGTAGGCCACGACGGCAAACGCCACCGCCGCAGCAGCAACAAGTCCGCGGAGAATCGCGCCCTTTTTGAGTTTCATGCCGGGTCCGCGCCCGATGCGAAATCGCCGGGCGCGGGACCCGGCCCACGATTACGGAAATCGCCGGGCGCGGCACCGGGCCCACAACTACGCATTAGCCAGCTGAGGGCGGAGCGCCGCGCTGGCGGCCGCCACGCCGGCGCCCGATGGCACCCGCTGGCCACTCAACACGAGCGCCTCCTCGAGCGCCGCAAGGAACTGCAGGAGCGTCTGATGCGTCGAGCTCGCACCCATCAGCCCGACGCGCCAGATCTTCCCCGCCAGTGGACCGAGGCCCGCCCCGACTTCGATGTTGAACGAGTTGAGCAGCGTCCGCCGCACGACCCCTTCGTCCACGCCGGACGGCACGCGAACGGTGTTCAGCGTCCACAGCCGCTCGCCCGCCGGCGGCAGGAGCGACAAACCCATGGCTTCCAGGCCGGCGGCAAACGCGTGATGATGACGCTCGTGGCGCGCCCACCGCGCCTCGAGCCCCTCCTCCTCGATCATCAGCAGCGCCTCCCGCAGCGCGTAGACCAGCGACGAGCACATCGTGTGGTGATATTTTCCGCCGACCCAGTAATCCTCGAGCAGCTTCAGATCGAGGTAGAAGCTGCGGCACTTCACCATCCGCTGACGCGCGGGACCGGACACCGCAAGCGGCGCAATCCCCGACGGCGCGCCGACGCACTTCTGCGCGCAGGAGTACGACACGTCCACTCCCCAGCCGGCCAGATCGACGTCATGGCCGCCAAGCGACGTGACCGTATCGACGATCGACAGGGCACCGTGCTCGCGGACGATCGCCGCCAGCTCCCTGATCGGATTCCGCACGCCGGTTGACGTCTCGGCGTGCACCATCCCGACCACGTCGGCGCCCTCGCGGCGCAGCTCGTCGCGAAGCCGCTGGGGATCGACCGCCCGCCCCCACTCCACGTCGATGCGCCGGACGCTGGCGCCGTAGCGTTCGAAGATCTGCGCCAGCCGGTCGCCGAAATAGCCGGTCACGATGACGATGCCGCGCTTGCCGTCGGAGACGAAGTTGCCCACCGCCGCTTCCATCGCCGACGTGCCGGTGCCCGACGTCGCCAGCGCCAGCGCCTGATCGTCTGCGCGGAACAGCCGGCGCACCGACGATCCGACTTCCTTCAGCAGCGGTACGAAATCGGGATCGAGATGACTCAGCACCGGTGCGGCCATCGCGCGCAGCACGCGCGGCGGAATGAGGCTCGGGCCGGGGCCCAGAAGAATGCGTTCGGTATCCGGAAGGGACATTTATTAATGTGACTCCGCTATTAATGTGACTCCACGAACAGTTCTTTGAAGGCGCCCAACTCGGTCAGCTGACCGCGGATCGTCTCGACGACGTGCGGCGGCGCGGGGCGCAGCGGCGGCCGGGGCACGCCGCCGTTATATCCAGACAGGTCGAGCGCGGCCTTCAGTCCGGCCACGCCATAGACGCCGCCGACCGAGCGCGCCAGCGGCGTGATCCAATGCTGCAGCACGCGCCCCTCGCCCAGCCGGTCAGCTGCGACGAGCGTCTGCATGCGCACGCACGCCTCGGGCAGGAGCGCCGCCAGCGCGAGAATCGCCCCGTCGCACCCGGCGCACAGGGCGTGAAAGAACGTCGTCGCCGAGCCGGCGAGCACCGTGAAGTCGTCCGGCGTCCTCGTCACCAGCTCGCTGATGTAGCCGATGTCGCCGCCCGATTCCTTCATGCCGACGATGTTCGGGTGCGCGGCGAGACGCTCGACCGCCTCGACCGGCATGGTCACGCCGGTGAACATCGTCACGTTGTAGAGGAGCACCGGGACGCGCGATGCGTCGGCGACTTCGGTGTAGTGCCGGACGAAAATCTCCGCGGTCATCTGCGCCTTGAAGAACGACGGCGTGCGCACGAGCACCGCATCCACGCCGGCGGCAGCGGCACGGGCGGTGGCGGCAATCGTCGCCTTCGTCGATTCGCGGCCGGTGCCGGCAATCAGCGGACGATTCGACGGGACACGCTCCCGCACGATCTCCACCACCCGGTCGGCCTCGGCATCGTCCAACTGGGCCGCCTCGCCGTTGGACCCGAGGACGACAAGGCCGGTCAGCGGCGTCTTCATCCAGCGATCGACGTTGCTCCGCAGCGCGGCCTCGTCCACGACGTCATCGGTTGTAAACGGCGTGACGATCGGCGTGAAGATGCCACTGAAGGCCTTCATGACGTGATCATATCTGGTATAAGCGTCGTGCATACCGGCACCCCTGAAGCGTGCCCTACGAGACGGGTGCCTCGTAGGGCGCCGCTTTAGCGGTGCCATACGGAGAAGGAATCATGCGGATACGGGCGGCTCTCATCACGGTCGTTGCTCTCATCGCGTTTCGCGCGGTTCACGCGCAGATCACGGCAAATCCGTTTCCTGCGCCGGTGGAAAAACGCGGCATCGCGGTTGAGGTCCGCGACGTCGTGCGTCTGCCGCGGACGCTCGGCATGCGGCCGCCCGATCAGGACGTGAACCCGGCCGGGTGGGCGCGCGTGAGCTTCATCCGCGACGCGCCGGACGGCCGGCGGTTCGTCAACGATTCGCGCGGCTTTATTTATCTGCTCGACCGGGACAACAGGACACCGGTCTATCTCGACTTCGCGTCGCAGGTGATGCACGTGAACTACAGCCGGCTGGAGAGCGGGCTGGTCGGCTTCACGTTCCACCCCGAGTTCGCGAAGAACGGACTGCTGTACACGGTTCACGTCGAGTTCGCCCAGGGCAATCCGGCGAAGCCGAATTTCATCCCGCCCGGCTTCACGGACGCACAGGTGACGTATCACAACGTGATCACCGAGTGGCGTGCGAAAAATCCCGCGGCGAACACGTTCGACGGCACGCGCCGCGAGCTGCTGCGCGTGGCGCACGCCGTCCAGAACCAGTCGCACCCGATGGGGGCGGTGGAGTTCAACCCGACGGCGAAGCCGGGCTCGCCTGATTACGGCCTGCTCTACACCAGCGGCAGCGACCTCGGGTTCAGCAACGGCGGCGGGCCGCATGCCAACAACCCGGGGCAGACACAGCGGCTCGACTCGGTGATCGGCGCGATCCTCCGCATCGATCCGCGGAGCCCCAGCGTGTCGAAAGGGACGAAAGGACTGGGCGACTACACGATTCCGCCCTCGAACGTGTTCGCCGCCGACAACAATCCGAAGACGATCGGCGAGATCTACGCCTACGGCTTCCGCAACGCGCACCGCCTGTCGTGGGACCTGTCCGACGGGACGTTGTTCGCCAACGACATCGGCATGGACAACATCGAAGAGGTGAACATCGTCCGCAACGGCGGCAACTACGGATGGATGAAGCGCGAAGGGACCTACGAGAACGGGATGAGCCGGCCTGGCGGCGCGCTCAATCAGCTCTATGAGCTGCCGGCGGACGTGCTCGATGGAAAGGTGAAAGAGGAGTTCATCTATCCCGTGGCGATGTACGACCACGACGAGGGGCGGGCGATTTCCGGCGGCTTCGTCTACACCGGCAAGATCGCCGCGCTGCGTGGGAAGTACGTGTTCGGCGACGTCCAGCGCGGGCGGGTATTCGTGGCAGACGTGGCCGCGCTCAAGAAGGCGGATGACGGCGTGCCGCGGACCGTGGCACCAATCGAGGAAGTGCAGCTGTTCGTCCGCGATGCCGGCGGCGGGCGCACGAACGTGTCGTTCCAGGAGCTGGTCGACAAGACGATGGGCACGAAGCTGACGCGGGCCGATCTGCACGTCGGGGTCGGCCGCGACGGCGAGCTGTTCTTGACATCGCGGCAGGACGGGTTCGTGCGGATGCTTGTGCCGTGAGAGTTGCCTGGGTTGCCTGGGTGGCCTGAGTTGCCTGGGTGGACTGGGATTGCGCGCACGGTGCGCGCTGGTGATCTTGCTGGTAACCACCTTGCCGGCGTGTCGCGCGCTCGGATACACAGACCGGGTTCTGTTACGCCAACCGTCGCCTGACGGCCAGCTGGTCGCCGTGTGCCAAGAGGTACCGGTGATTGACGGGCCGACTTACGACGTTCGGCTGGAACGGCCGGACGGACGGTTTCATTAGTCACGTAGGGCGCATCGTGTTTCTCGACGTGGCGTGGGCGCTCGAGCATCGGTCCGTATCCACGCCTTGGCGTCAAGTCGACCTGTGGAGCCGCCTTCTGAGCCGGGATAGAAGTGAAGACCTGTGGGTCCGCGGGCGCGGACTTCGTTTCGTCGAGCCGTCGACGGTAGAAATTCACCTGTGTCCGCACGGGCCGTCCAACTTCGGTCACTGCTCGGAGCCTGAAGCCGTCCATCGTTTCGCGGTGCCGTTACCCACGATCTGGCCGATGCACCGAGTGACCGAGTAACCCAGGCCACCCACGCAACCCAGGCAACCCAGGCCACCCATCCGTCCTACCATACGCAGGTGAGGAT
>JBOGIQ010000190.1:0-11421 GCA_050742535.1 Vicinamibacterales bacterium
TCTGAAACGCGATGACCGACCCGAGCGCCGCCGCGGCGTAGACGCGCTGTTCCCGGCTTCCGCTTCGCCGCGCGCGGACGAGCGTGCGGATGATGACATACCAGAGGAACACCCATGCCGCCAGGCCAAGCACGCCGGCTTCGGTGAGGATGTGCAGCGGCGCGTTGTGCGCGTGCCAGCCACTCAGCTGAAAGTCCCGATTCGCCTGCGTGGCCGGCACCTGATAGGTGATCTTGTCAAACGTGCCGACGCCGATGCCGACGAGTGGATGCGCCTGAAACATGGCCCACGCTTCCTCCCAGACCTGCAGCCGCATGTTGATTCCGGAATTCAGCGCGCGGTCGAGGAACGTCGACGCGACAAAGGTTGTGATCCGCAGGTTATTGGCGATGACGATCGCTGCGCCGGCCGCCGCCGTTCCCATCAGGACCATCCATCGCCGCCAGTGTGCGGCGTTGAGGAAGCACACCACGAGCGTCGCAAGGACAAAGACGAGCAACCCCATTCGGGCCAGGAGCAGATAGTTGGCCAGGCCGACGACGACCCACACCGCGCCATAGAAGAGGGAAACCCACCACCGCTGGTCGCCGATGAATCGGGCCAGGAGAAACGGCGCCAGGAGGTTGAAGACCCAGGTGATCTGGTGCTTGCCGAGCCACGTGACGGAGCGCACTTCCAGCGGGATCTGATCGAGCCCCTCGTCCAGCCGCGACAGGATCACGCGAACGGCGAGCTCCAGAACCGCCAGCGCGGCCACCACCCACGTCGCGTCGAGCAGACGCGAATCCTCGAGCATCTGCCCGGAGAACCACCAGAAGACGATGATGCCGCCGACGTACCCAAGCGTCAGCGCGCTGAGCGCCCGTTCCTGCGAGAGCAGGGTCGACAGGGCGAACACGGCCAGTAATCCGGCGAGCGCGGAATACGCGATGGCGGCCCGCGCCGGTCGCCGTGGCCCGATCCGGCCGGCCAGGAGCATCGCCACGCACGCGAGTACGAACGGCAGCAGATAGAGCCACGGCCATGCCTGCGCGGGAAATGGTTCGCCGAAGTTGGTGAGGCCGTCGCCGGTGACCATCAGGAAGACGCCGGCGAGGAAGCACCACCCGGCGAACCTGGCCAGGTCCGACTGCACGGGCTGTAGAATACAGAATATTCACGAATGGTGATCGACGCGCTCGTCGCCCCGTTCCAGGTTCTGGTACGTCAGCGGCCGGTCATCACGACCTTCGTTCAGCGCGAGATCCGTACGCGCTACGGCAGCTCCGCTCTCGGCCTCGCCTGGCCGCTGATCCGGCCGCTCAGTCTTCTCGCCCTCTACACCTTCGTCTTCTCGACGGTGATGAACGTCCGCTTCGGCGAAGACCCGCGCATCGCCAACTTCGCGTTGTATCTGTTCTGCGGGCTCATTCCGTGGCTGGCGTTTTCGGACGGGCTGTCACGGGCGACGGCCGCGATCCACGATCACGCGTCGCTGGTGAAACGGATACGCTTTCCGTCCGAGATTCTGCCGCTCCACCAGGTGCTGGTGGCGCTGGCCATCGAATCGCTTGGCCTCGTCATTTTGCTGGGCGCGCTGCTCATCAACGGACGCGTGCCTGGCTGGCCGCTGCTGGCCCTCGCCGCGATCGTCATTCCGCAGTTCCTGTTCACCACCGGCCTGGCCTGGGTGCTGGCCACGCTGTCGGTGCTCCTTGCCGACACCCGGCAGATCGTCGCCTTCGCGCTCATGTTCTGGATGTACGCCACGCCGATCGTCTATCCGCTGGACATGGTGCCTCCGCGGCTGCAGTGGCTGTTCTGGCTGAACCCGATGACCTACGTCGTCGAGGCCTACAGAAACGCCCTCCTTGAAAACAGGGCACCGGAGCTGATGTCGTTCGCTCTCTTCTGCGCGGTGTCGCTGACCGTGTTCATCGCCGGATACTGGGTGTTCCAGCGCTCGAAGTACGAGTTCGCGGACGTGCTCTGATGCAGGAGCCTGTCATCGAGCTCAGCGAGGTCACGAAGTCCTTCAAGATTTACAGGAATCGCCGACACCGGGCCGTTGAAATGCTGGTGCCCGGCGCGCCGGTTCTGCACACCAATTTCCAGGCTCTCCGCGGCGTGACGCTGACGGTCGAGCGCGGCGAGACGCTCGGTGTCGTCGGTGTCAACGGTTCCGGCAAGAGCACGCTCCTGCAGATCATCGCGGGGATCGTCCGGCAGACGAGCGGGCGGGTGACGGTGCGAGGACGTGTGTCGTCCCTCCTCGAGCTGGGCGCCGGCTTTCACCCCGAGCTCACCGGCCGGGAGAACGTCGAGGTATTCGGCACGGTGATCGGGCTGACGGTCGCGGAGATTCGCCGCCGTCTGCCGGACATCGAACGTTTTGCGGCCATCGGCGAGTTCATCGACCAGCCGGTCAAGCTCTATTCGAGCGGGATGTTCATACGCCTGGCATTTGCCGCCGCGATACACGTCGATCCGGACATTCTCCTCGTGGACGAAGCGCTGGCCGTCGGCGACGCCGTCTTCCAGCACCAGTGTCTGCTGCGGATCCGCGAGATGCAGGCACACGGTACGACCATCATGTTCGTCAGCCACGAGATGGGCATGATCAAGGCCGTCTGCTCGCGCGTCGTGCTGCTCGACGCGGGACAGATCCTCGAGGAGGGCGGGCCCGCCGAAATTACCAGCCTCTATTTCGCGCGCGCATCCGCGCAGATCGCGAACACGCAGGCGCCGCACGGTCCTGTCACCATTACGACGTCACCGGCCGAGCCACAGTTTGCAGCGGATCCGGCCTTCGATGCTCAGGTCAGGGTCTTCCGGCATGGGACGGGCGCCGCAAAGATTCGCCGCATCGAGCTGCTGGATTCGTGCGCCCGCCCGGTGACGGCGGTCGCGTTCAACGACGAGGCGATCCTTCGCGTGCACGCGGAGTTCCTTGCCGACGTTCCGAGCAGCATCGTCGGCTTTGGTTTTCGCGATCGCGCGGGAATCGAGCTGATCGGCACGAATACGTTCGAAGAAGGGATTACGCTGCCGCCCCGCTCCGCCGGCTCGACGCTCGTCGTCGACTTCCGCCTTCGCCTGCCGCTCATCCCGGGGACCTATAGCGTCAGCAGCGCCATCGCCGCGGACCGCTACACGAGGGCGTACTACGACTGGATCGACAACGCGCTGATCGTGACCGTGGCGCCGCCGGCGTCGGGGAAGGCGATTCACGGTCAGGTCTGGGTGCCCGTCGAGATCTCGGTGCACCCCTCGTGAGCGCCGACGCGAACGATCCTCACGCTCGCCGGAGCACCGAGGAGGATCTGCTCGCGGAGATCACCGATCTGACCTCCCTCGTCGCCGCCCAGGAACGGGCGGTTGCGGAGTCGTTCGACGAAATGCGCCGGGCGCACGCATCGCTCGGGTGGCGCGCGCAGCGCCGGTTCGAAAAAACCGGCGCGCGGCTCCTCCGCAACCCGCTGCTTCGCGAGCCGTATCGGTTCGTGCGCCGTGCATTCGAGATTTGGGTCGATCACGGGCTCGCCTTCGTCTTCAAGTTCGCGGCGCGAAAGATCGGCTCGGCCCTGCGCGGCCGCCCGCTGACGGTCGAGGACCATACCTGGACACCGAGTCCCGGCGACTACGAGACATGGATCGCGCGAACCACGCCAAGCGCAGAGGCATATGCGGCGATGCGCGTAGAGCGGCAGAACCTCGCGGACGCACCGCTCGTCAGCGTGCTCATCATGCCCGGCGGGGCGGCAGAGGAGCCGCGCCGCCGCACGCTCGAAAGCCTGCGCACGCAGGTCTACGACCACTGGGAAGTGTGTGACGCGCTGGAGACCGCCCGGGGCGAAGTGGTGGCGTTCGTCCACGCAGGCGACCAACTGGCCCCCGCGGCGCTCTTCGCTGTGGTGAAGCGCCTCAATGCAGATCCCCCCGCCGACATCGTCTATTCGGACCAGGATGTGATCGACGATGGAGGTCAGCGGAGCGAGCCGTTCTTCAAACCGGAGTGGGATCCGGAGCTGCTCCTGGCCACAAACTATCTGGGACCCTTCACAGTGCTCCGCCGCGCCGTCGTGGACGACCTGGGTGGGATGCGACGTGAGTTCGGCGATGGCCAGGTGTATGACCTGATGCTGCGCGCCAGCGAGCGCACAGACCGCATTGCCCACGTGCCGAACGTGCTCTGCCACCTGAGGCCGCGCGCGATGACGCGCGATGGCATCGTCGCGCACCACTCCGCCACCCGGGACGAAAGGCGGGCGATCGAAGCCGCGCTGATGCGGCGGCAGCGCCCGGGCTGTGCCGAGCCAATCTTCACGAGCCGCGGGTCGCGCTGCTACGCCACGCGGTTTCAGCTGACCGGGCGGCCGCTGGTGTCGATCATCGTTCCGACGCGCAATCAGGTGGAGCTGCTGCGGACGACCATTGAGAGCATCCGCAGTCGTACGGACTACGGCTCCTACGAGATCGTGGTCGTGGACAACGGCAGCACCGAGAGCGGGGCGCTGAGCTATCTGGCGTCGCTGGGACCGCCGGTTCATGTCCATCGGTGGCCAGATGCGTTCAATTACTCGGCGATCAACAACTTCGCGGTGCGCCTGTCGAAAGGTGAGCAGCTGCTCTTCCTCAACAACGACATCGAGATTGTCCGTCCCGACTGGCTGACGGCGCTGCTCGAATACGCGCAGGTCCCGGGTGTTGGTGCGGTGGGCGCCAAACTGCTCTACTCCGATGGGACGATCCAGCATGCCGGCGTCGTGCTCAAGCGCATCGGCGTGGCGCACCATGCGTTCCGCTGGGCGCCCAGGGAGGTCCTTGGTGTTCCGCGGCTCGCGGATCTGCCGCGGAACTGCAGCGCGGTCACCGGCGCCTGCATGCTGGTGCCGCGCCGGATCTTCGAGGAAGTCGGAGGGTTCGACGAAGAGCTGCGCGTGGTGCTCAACGACATCGATTTGTGTCTGCGCATTCGCGAGCGCGGGTATGCCGTCATCTATACGCCGCACGCGCAGCTGTACCACCACGAAGGCTCCAGCCGCGGGCGCCTGCACCCGCCTGCGGACGACGATCGATTCCTGAAACGGTGGGCCTCGCGGTTCGCGCGGGTCGATCCGTACTACAACCCCAATCTCACCGACGTGCGCGAGGACTGGGCTGTAGACCTATAATCCGCGCGGCTCAACGATGGCCCTTTCAACCGGCTTCCGGCTGGGAGCCTATGAGATTCTCGCCAAATTGGGTGAAGGCGGGATGGGCGAGGTGTATCGCGCGCGCGATACCCGGCTCAAGCGCGACGTCGCCATCAAGGTGCTGCCTGACGCCTTCGCCCGCGATCCCGATCGGCTGTCGCGCTTCGAGCGCGAAGCCGAAGTCCTCGCCACCCTGAATCATCCGAACGTCGCCGCCATCTACGGATTCGAGGAAGGCGCGTCGGTCAACGGTCTCGTCCTCGAGCTCGTCGAGGGCGCGACGCTTGCGGACCGTATCGCCGGGCATCCGATGGCCGTCGACGAGGCGCTGGCGATCGCCAGACAGGTCGCGGATGCGCTCGAGGCCGCCCACGGCAAGGGCGTCGTTCATCGGGATCTCAAACCGGCGAACATCAAGATGACGCCGGGCGGCCAGGTGAAGGTGCTCGACTTCGGCCTGGCGAAGGCGATGGAGTCCGCGACGTCGGCGTCGGCCAGCGCCTCGATCTCGCCGACGATGGTCTCGCCGGCGACGCAGGCGGGAATCATCCTTGGCACGGCGGCGTACATGAGTCCCGAGCAGGCGCGCGGCAAGGCCGTCGACCAGCGTGCCGACATCTGGGCGTTCGGCTGCGTGCTGTTCGAGATGCTGACCGGCCGATCGCCGTTCGGTGTCGGCGAGACCGTGTCGGACTCGATTGCGGCGATCCTCACTCGCGAACCCGATTGGCATGCACTGCCTGCAGTCACGCCGCCCTCTATCCGGAGGCTGCTTCGCCGCTGCCTGCAGAAGGACGTTCACCGGCGGCTGTCCCACATCGCGGATGCGCGGCTCGAGCTGGACGACGCTGCTGTCGACGAAGCGGTGGCGGCTACAGGCTCCGTCCGGGTGAGCCCTGGTTGGCGACCGCTGGTCCCGTGGGCGATTGCCGTCGCGGCGGTGAGTGTTGCCGCCGTGTTTCTGTGGTCTTCTCGCGGAGTCGAGCCGCCGCCGCCGCTCGCACGTCTCGAGCTGACGCTGCCTGCCAATATCGAGCTGTACAACTCGGCCCGCACGATCGCCCTGTCGCCCGACGGCAGCCGGCTCGCGTTCATCGGCGTGCTCGGCGGAGCGCGCCTGATCTATCTGCGCCGCCTCGATCAGTTCGAGGCAATTGCGCTTAGGGGGACCGACAACGCTTCGACGGTGTTCTTCTCCGACGACGGAACGTCAGTCGGCTTTATCACGTCACCAGGCGTGCTCAAAACGATCTCGCTCGGTGATGGCGTCGTCACCACGATCACCGACGCGGCAAGCTTTATCGGCGGTGGAGCCTGGGGTCCTGATGGCACGCTGATCTTCCCGCGCGGCAGCACCTTGTGGCGCGTTGGGGTGGCCGGCGGTGAGCTGAAGCAGCTGACGAAGCTCGATGCCGGTCGGGGAGAGACGCGGCACGCGTGGCCGATCGTGCTTCCGGGCGGCAAGACAATGCTCTTTGCCGTGGCGGCGGCAGGTGAGTGGCACATCGAATCGTTCGACCTGCAGGCTGGTCAGCGCCGGCCGCTGATATCGAGCGGGACGCTGCCGTTGTACGTCGACGGACATCTCGCCTACTTCAGGGACGGGCAGATCTTCTCGGTGCCGTTCAACGCCGCCGCGCTCGAGACAACCGGGCCAGCCGTACTCCTGGTCGAGGGCATTCCGGTGCTCTCTGCCGAAGTCCCCCTCGTCGATATCTCCCGGTCCGGCACGGTGGTGTATTCGGCCACGACCGCCTTCAGCACGCTGGTATCAGTCGCCCGAAACGGTGAAGAGCAGGTGCTCAACGGGGAACGCCGCACCTACACGAATCCGAGAACGTCGCCAGACGGGCAGCGGCTCATCGTGCAGGCGGGCGATCTGTGGCTGCAGGATTTGTCGCGCGGGACATTCAGCCGGCTGACCAACGGGTCGATATTGCCGAACGGGTTCCCGATCTGGCTGCCGGACGGACGGGTCATGTACCGAAGTTCGACCGGGCTGACAATCCAAGGTACCGGTGGTCCCGAGGACGCGGCACAGGTCGTATCCGGAACCAACGAGCTCGACTACCCGGGCGCGGTAGCACCGGACAACGATACGCTCGTCTTTCTGCGCAGCACCGAGGCGACCTCCTTCAATATCCTCACGCTGTCGCTGCGCCAGCCGTCGAACGCGAAGGCATTGCGGCAGTCGCCGGCGTACGAGAGCGGGGCACGGCTCTCACCGGACGGCCGCTGGATGACCTGGGTGTCGAACGAAAGCGGACGAAACGAGATTTACCTCTCGGCCTTTCCCGGGCCTGCAGAACGGGTCCCGGTATCGACGGACGGAGGCACGCAGGCGATCTGGAATCCGAACGGAAAGGAGATTTTTTATCGCGTTGACGACAAGATGATTGCGGTCGAAGTGACGACGAGTCCTGCGTTGAAGCTGTCGGCGCCCAAGGTGCTGTTCGAGAGCCGCTACGCCTTTGGCGCAGGCGTCACCATTCCCAATTTCGACGTCTCACGCGACGGCCAGCGCTTCATCATGGTGAAGTCGGAGTCGGGCGCGGGCCGGTTGAACGTCGTGCTGAACTGGTTTGGTCAGCATGGGATAATGCGCGACTGATTCGATAAAGGATTCCGCATGCGACTGACAGTCAACGGCAAGCCCCTGAATTACGAAGACGATCCGGAGATGCCGCTCCTCTGGTATCTCCGCGACGAGCTGCGGCTGACCGGCACGCGTTTCGGCTGTGGCGCCGGCCTGTGCGGCGCGTGTACGGTGCACGTCAACGGCCAGGCGGTGCGTTCATGCCAGACCAGGATGGGCACACTCGAAGCGAAGACCGTGTTGACCATCGACGCGCTCGCCGAGGGCGGCAGGCTGCATCCGGTGCAGCAGGCGTGGATCACCCACAACGTGCCGCAGTGCGGCTACTGTCAGTCGGGCCAGATCATGCAGGCGGCGGCGCTGCTGAAGACGACTCCGAATCCGAGCGACGCCGATATCGACCGCGCGATGGCGGGGAACATCTGCCGCTGCGGCACCTACCAGCGCATCCGCGCCGCCATCAAGACCGCGGCGAAGGGGCGTGCGTGATGGTTGTCGAGAACATCTCCGGCAATCCGGCTGAAGCCGGACTCCACCGCCGGCAATTCCTCGGCGGGCTCTTCTCGGCTGGCGCGTTCGTGGTCGCCTCGCGTCTGGTACCCGCGGAGCTGCTGGCACAGTCGTCCGCCGCGGCGATCCTGAACACGAAGGCCGACACGGCCGCGCTGCACCCGAGTGTCTACCTCGGCATCGAGCCCGACGGCACGGTGTTCCTCGTCACGCATCGATCCGAGATGGGCACCGGCATCCGCACCACGCTTCCACTCGTCGCGGCCGACGAGCTCGACGCGGACTGGAGCCGCTGCCGCATCGAGCAGGGTGTGGGCGACCCGCGCTATGGCGATCAGAACACCGACGGCTCGCGCTCGATTCGCGATTTCTATGACGCGTTCCGCGTCGCCGGCGCAGCGGCGCGATCGATGCTCATCACCGCGGCGGCGACGCAGCTGAGTGTCCCCGCCGGCGAGCTGACGACGGCGAATCATGAAGTCGTGCACGCACGCAGCGGGAGGCGAGTCGGGTACGGCGCGCTGGTTCCTGCCGCAGCCAAACTTCCGGTGCCCGCCAAAGAGACGCTGCGGTTCAAACCACGAACCGACTGGAAGTTCGTCGGTAGAGACACGCAGATCTTCGACCTCACGCCGATCGTGAACGGCACGGCGCAGTTCGGGCTCGACGTGCATCGCGAGGGCATGGTGTTCGCCTCGATCGAGCATCCGCCGGTTGTGGGCGGTACCGTCCGAAGCATGGACAACAAGGCGGCGCTCGCGGTCAAGGGCGTGCTGCAGACCGAGACACTCGATGCGCCGAAGCCGCCGCTGCTGTTTCAATCGCTCGGCGGCGTCGCGGTGATCGGCCGCAACACCTGGGCGGTCCTGCAGGGACGCCGGCAGCTGAAGGTGGAGTGGAACGACGGGGCCAACGCGAGCTACAGCTCCGCGCCGTTCCGGACGGCGATGCTCGAGAAGGTCAGGCAGCCGGCCAAGGTCGCGCGGAATCTCGGCAACGTGGACGCCGAGTTCGCGAAGGGCGGCACGGTGATCGAAGCCGTTTATTACACGCCGATGGCCGCGCACGCGTCGATGGAACCGCCGGCGGCGGTGGCGGAATTCCGCGACGGCAAGGCGGAAGTGTGGTGTCCGACGCAGAATCCGCAGGCGGCGCAGGAGACGGTGGCCGCCGCCCTCGGTATCGACAAGTCGAACGTCATCTGTCACGTGACGCTGCTGGGCGGCGGCTTCGGCCGGAAGAGCAAGCCGGACTACGCCGCTGAAGCGGCGGTCCTGGCGAGGAAGCTGGGCCGGCCGGTGAAGGTCGTGTGGACGCGCGAGGACGATATCCGTCACGACTTCTACCACACGAACGCGGCGGTGTATCACAAGGCCACTGTCGACGCGAAAGGCCGGCCGACGGCGTGGTTGAAGCGCTCGGTGTTCCCGCCGATCGCGTCGACGTTCGGCGTTCCGGCGCCCATGAACTTCGAGCTGAACATGGGCCTCGACGACAGCCCGTTCGACGTGCCGAACATCCGCGCCGAAAACGCCGGCGCCGACGCGCACGTGCGCATCGGCTGGTTCCGCGCCGTCAGCAACAACTTCCACGCGTTTGCGCTGCACAGCTTCGCCGACGAGCTCGCGCACGCCGCCAAGCGCGACCCGCTCGAGTTCCTGCTCGACCTGCTCGGCCCGGGCAAGGTGATCGATCTGAAGGCACAGGGCGTTGACTACACGAACTACGGTGCCCCGATCGACAAATACCCGGTGGACAGCCGGCGGCTGCGCCGCGTGCTCGAAGTGGCCGGTGAGCGATCGAACTGGGCGAAACGGAAGAGCGGCAACGGATCGGGCCTCGGCATTGCCGCGCACCGCAGCTTCAACTCCTACGTGGCGTCGGTCGTCGAAGTCGAAGTCGATCGACAGGGACGCGTGAGGATTCCGCGCATCGACATGGTTGCGGACCCCGGCGTCGTCATCAACCCCGATCGCGTTCGCGCGCAGTTCGAAGGCGCGGCGGTGATGGGTGTCAGCCTGGCGATGTTCGGCGAGATCACCGCGACGAAGGGGCGGATCGATCAGAGGAACTTCGACGGCTTCCGCGTCGCGCGCATGAACGACGCGCCCATCCAGGTGAACGTGCACTTTGCCGAAAGCGGCGACCTGCCGACGGGGGTGGGTGAACCTGGTGTGCCGCCGGTCATCGCCGCGCTGGCGAACGCGATCTACGCGGCAACGGGCCGCCGAGTCCGCGAGATGCCATTCGCGAAACAGAAACTCGTGTAGGACGTACGTAGTGTCCGCCTTCAGGCGGACCCGCAAACGCAAAAAAGGGCGCCCCGAGATTCGAGGCGCCCTTTCTGCATTGAGTATCGCGTAACCGGCACACACCTTCAAGACTGTTTGTTGCGTCCGAGGGCCGATATCATCGCCGGCCCATGTCCGAGGATCGCGATCGGCACGTCGAGCTTCTTCGTGTCCTCCCGCATCTCGCGCCAGAGTCTCTCCATGCGCTGATCCTCCAGCGGGGACTTCACGATTCCGGCGATCTGCTCGCCCTCGCAACGCCGCCGCAGCTCTCGGCCGTGTTCGATCTCGACCTGTGGAAAGCCGATCGCGCCGGCGGCGACGAGCAGTTCGATGGCGCCCGATTCTGCGAATGACTCGAGGTGCTCGTGGACGCCGGCGCCGCGGCGGCCGCCGCACGTCTGGTGCAGCTCGATCCCGCGCTGGTTGTTGCGGGGCTCTCCGCCAGCATCACGGTGACCGACCTCGCCGTGTGCTCGCCTGTTGTCGAACCGGGCGGCGCTGACCCCGTCTCACCTGCAGGCCACGAGCACGGTCTGCACGCGGAGATCGGCGGATACCTCGTGGTCGCGCGACGGTCCGACGCGTGGGAAGCGATCGCCGATCTGCTGCGGTCGCTCGAGGAGCATCACGCCGACGCGTTTCATCGTCTGATGCAGGCGTGCCGGACGCTGTCGAACTCAGGGTGGGAGCGCGACGGTCTCGACGATCTGCTGTCCGACCGCAACCAGCTGCGCTTCGATCTTGCCCTCAGCCGCGAGCGGCGGCGGGATCGGAGCGGGTTCGTGTCGCCGGAGCTGGCGCGCGCGTTTCTCGAGGCTGCGCGTCATGTCTCACTCGCCGAAGAACC
>JBOGIQ010000191.1:0-11418 GCA_050742535.1 Vicinamibacterales bacterium
CCTGCAGATTCCCATGGGCGCTGCCGACGGTGCCGTTCGTATCGGAGCCTCCGTCGAAAAAGAGCCTCCCGTTCCATTCCACCGGCAGGCGCAGCCGGAAGTTGATCGCAAACCGCTGCTTGTCGGCTCCGGTCCGTTCGCCCATTCGACCGAGAACCTCGCAGTGCGCCGGCAGCGCGGGATCACCGAAGGGCTGCAGGGGGCTCGCCTGACGCTGGGTGGCTGAAACGATTTGCGTTGTTGAATTGGGGAGGTCTTTCCCTGCAATCGTGGCTGTCGAGGCGCAGCGCTGCTCCGCTGTCGGAGCGCCCTGGCCGCGGAGCGTGACGATGCCGGCCGCCAGGGCCCCGAGTACGACGATCGCAGAACAGGCATTGCGGGATCGTGTGCGGGTGATCACGTACCGCAGTATACGGACCTCCGCGGCGTAGATGAACGCTCGCCGTGTTCACCCGCCTCTGGCCGAGCCTCACTGCTTCGGCTTGATGACTCAGCGACTTCGGCTCAAGCTGGTCACGGCTGCTTGTCGTCAGTCACGGCCCACCGGAACCCACCGTGGTGCGGCACGCCGGATTTGCACACTCGCCATTTCGCCGCGCGCAGCACAGGAATACGTCGAACAGCGTGACCGTCAGTGTTTTAGCGCGAGCTCATCGCGGAGCGCGTCGTGCCGGTCCGGACTGGCACGCACCGTTGCACGGCGTTTGCTGCTCCCGCCGGGAGTGAGCGACTGTTCAGGAGGACGCGATGATAAAGAAGTGGGTTATGTTGGCCGGTCTCGTCGTGCTGCTATCACCGGCGGCGGCGCGGGCTGACTGGTTATTGACGCCGCACGTGGGGAGCACGTTCGGCAACGGCACCGGCTTCACCTATGGGGCCTCGATTGGGTGGATGGGCGCCGGCGCCATCGGCTTCGAGACTGAGTTCGCCTTCACCCCCGGGTTCCTCGATCTCGACAACGAGGCCGAGGTCAACCCGTTGTTGGATGACGATGACATTGACTTGATCGACGACAAGGCCAGAAGCGTCATGTTCAACGCCATCGTCGGTGCCCCCATCGGTGGGACGAGCGGCACCGGCTTCCGGCCGTACTTCTCGGGCGGCGTCGGCTGGGTTTCGGCGGACGTCGAGAGCGACGAACTGCTGTTCGACGAGAGCGACAACAAGTTCGCCTTCAACCTTGGCGGCGGTGCGATGACGTACTTCGGCAACGTCGGTCTCCGGGGAGACGTTCGCTACTATCAAACGCTGTCGGATCAGAATACCGACAACGACCTTGGTATCGAGCTCGGTGACTACGATTTCTGGCGGGCCACTGTCGGGGTCACCTTCCGCTGGTAAGCCGGCTGTCCCCTCCGGATACGATGCGGAGCGTCCGACAGGCGTAGCGGGGGCGGCAGGTGCCGCTCCCGTTACGCGCGCAAAGCACGAAGGCACGAAGAGATCGAAGCTCGTGTCCTTCGTGTTTACTGCGGCGCCGCCGCAGCGGCGTTCTCGGTCGTCCAACGCAGCAGGAACGCGCGGCGGCTCTCGAAGAAACTGCGCAGTGTCCCGAACGCCGGATTATTCGGATCATCCGCCGTCGTTTGCAGGAACTGGTCGGTGGGGAAGAGCTTCCGCGTATCGCGGGCGACGTCGTCCGCGATCAGCTCGCGATACTGCGCGACGACCGGTCCGACGACTTTCCAGTCGAGCGACTTCTCGGCTATCTCCCGGACGTAGGCGAGGTACCTGGCGCGCAGCGCCGGCACGGCCAGGACTTTCGCGATGATCGGCTTGGTCGTATCGTTCTGTGCCACCAGCGGGCTCAGCTCCACGCCGCGTCCTCCCATGCTGAACATCTCGTTGGCATCGTGGAAGACGAACTGGAACTGCCCGTCGGGGTGACGATAGAGCGAGTAGTCCGAGGCGCGTTGAAAGAAGGCGTCGCCACTGGCCATGACGTTGTCGAGCGCGAGAAAACGAAGGTACGCGTCGACGTTCAGCCGTGACGCCAGGGCCGCTTCGAGCGATTCCGGCGGCGTCTCGGAGAGCGTCTTGGCCAGATCGATCAGCGCCGACCAGGCCTCGGGCTCATCCTTCGACTTGATCTGGAACGTCCTGCGGTAGCGGTTCGGGTCATCGCCCTGATAGGTGAAACCGCCGATCTGGCCATTCCCCTGCGGAACCTTCCAGCGCATCCCTTTCGTGGTGCCGAAGTTGTCGGCGGCGAATTCCTTGTTGAACTGCTGCGCGTTCGCGTATACGCCCCAGTTCTCGCCGTTGATGACGACGCGAACGAAGTTGGCCTTCGGTGCGGCAACGTACTGCCGTGCGAGGTGCATCGACAGCACCGTGCGCATCAGCGTGGGGTCGGTGTTGGCGTTCAGGAAGTTGAGCGTCCGGTATCCGCCGATCGCCTGATCCTCGTGGACGAAGTCGAACGTCAGGTTCAGCGACCGCTTGTAGCCGTTGCCGACCGCGAACGACGAGTTCCCGCGGAAGTGGACTCCCACGTCGCGGTAGACGCGGCCGTCCACCGTGACCGTCGCCGGCACCTCGACGTCGGTGTTGTTGAAGGCCACCATCTCGGCCTCCCAATCCGCATTCTCGAACTCGATGAAGAACGTTCTGAGTGTGGCTGCGTCGTACAGCGGCGCATCCGGGTAGTGCTTCACCTCGCTCGACGTGAGCGGGACACCGGGAGAGGGCGGCGTGCGGTTGAAGCCGCGACCGCCGCCGCGGCCGCCGAACGCCGTCGGCAGCGATTGACGCGCCGCCTCGCGCTCCGCTGTGTTGAGGCGCCCGTCCTTGTCGGCGTCGAACTGCGAGACCACCTGCCGCTCCTGGCCCGGACCGGCGTTGAAAACCTGGATCTGAGCCCTGGCAGTCGGAACCGTTACGCTCACGGCGAGAAGAGCGACGGCGAGATGGAGCGGACGCGCTGGAGACAGCATGGGATGGCGTCGAGAGCAGTCTACATCCTTTCCGGCGCTTGTCGCCGGAGCCGGAACGCCGTATCGTCGAGTCTTCAATGCGCAGACGTGCAAAGTGGCTCCTGGTGCTGACGCCTGTCGTCCTGCTGGCGCTCGCGCACGCCGACCGGGACGCTGAATCGATTGGCAACTGGCGGCAGGCGAGCCGCGCGCCCGCGGGGCTGGCTCCGGATCCGGCGGTGACACCCGAGCCGGTCGTGCAGGTGTACGCGGCGCGGGCGGTGCGCTGGCGCGGGTATTTCGGCGTCCACACCTGGATCGCGGCCAAGCCCGCACAGGCCGCGGCGTTCACGGTCTACGAGGTGACCGGATTCGCCGTGCGGCGCGGGGGCAGCGCCGTGCGCGTCAGTCAGCGACCGGCTGATGGCCGCTGGTTCGGCAGCCTGCCGGTTCTGCTCGCCGACGTGCGCGGAGCCGGGGTCGACCAGTTGATTTCGAGAATCGAGCGCGCCGTCGAAGCCTACCCTTACCAGCGCAGCTACCGGATCTGGCCCGGGCCGAATTCGAACACATTCACGGCGTTCGTGCTGCGCGAGGTGCCTGAGTTGCGCGTCGATCTCCCCGGCCACGCCGTCGGCAAGGACTACCTCGGCGCGCGAATGTTCGCGCGATCGCCAAGCGGCACCGGCGTGCAGGCAAATCTCTTCGGGGTGCTCGGAGTACTCGGCGGAGTCGAAGAAGGCGTCGAGTTGAACGTGTTCGGCGCGACGGTCGGCATCGATCCCAACGACTGGGATCTGAAACTGCCGCTGGTCGGACGGCTCGGATTCGGCGCGCGAAGGGCGCCGCCCCAGCACGCGTCTCTCATGAACGGCGATTTGTAAGGACACCGCTCGATGGACGGTGCGACCGACGTGCTCGCGGTGCTGGCTGCGCCCGCATTTCCAGCCTTCCCGCGCAGGCACGGCCTCAACGGCGCGGCGGTCGTCGAGCAGCGGCCGATCGTCATCAACGATGTTCGCAACGATTCACGCTACCTGACGACCTTCGGGACAACGCTCGCCGAGGCCATCGTTCCTGTCCAACTGCGCGAGACAATCGTCGGCACGGTCGACGTCGAAAGCGATCGCGTCGACGCATTTACCGCGGAAGACGTGCTGTTCCTGCAGCGCTGCGCGCAGGCGCTCGCTCCGCTCTGGTCGCCGCGTCCGGGCTCGCGCTCGACGTAACGTGACCTGCAACGCGCTGCCGGTTACCGGCAGACAATCTCGCCGTCGTCGATCGCTCTGCCGATCAGGGCGCCGGCGCCTGCGCCGATGATTGCGCCAAGCGTCTTCGATCCGCCGGGAGCGATGATGTGTCCCAGCGCACCGCCGGCGATGCCGCCAAGAACGAGCCCGGTCGTGCCGTCATCGCGCCGGCAGTAGTAACGGTTGTCCGAACCCCGATAAATCAGGTCGCTGCGATACAACCGCCGCGGCCAATAGCGTCGATCATCACGGCGGTAGTAGCGGGCCGCATCCCAATAGGTATTGCGATCGTCGCGCCGGTCCCATCGATCACGCCGGTCCCAGCGATCCTCGCGGCGATCTCGCCGATCCTCTCGCCGATCCCAACGGTCTTCCTGACGATCCCGCCGATTTCTTCCTTGCGCCGCTGCGGGCAACGGCTGAATCCCGACGAATGAGGCGAGGAGCAGGGCGACGATTGCCGTCTTGACGCGGTTCACGTGGACCTTCCTTCCGAGTGTCACGATCGATCTGCACGGCGGCACGGCAAGTGATGTGCCGACGGTGACGTCCGAAATTGCGCCTGATAGTCGGCGTTTGGCGTGGGTGCAGTCCGAAAAGCACCGGGACCCGCGGGGGACAGGACGTACTCGAACGATGACTGGGGCAGTAGTCGATTGAGGTACGTCTGGCGTCGGTCTCTTCGGGCGCGGAGCTAATCGGGCGTCGGCAGTTCCGCTCGATCGACAACGAGTACTTGCATCGGAAGACGCCGGCGTTCGAGGCGAAGGCCGAGTTGTTCCTCCAACGCGGCGAATACAGAAACCGATTGCGATCCCGGTGCCGCCGAAGGCTCGGTTAAAAACTCGAGCGTGAAGTCGAATGCGCCTGCGAGTCCGGTCGCGTCGACGACAGGTGCGCCCAAGGTGGGACTCAGGGTATCAGCCAATCGCGGCAACGCGAACCCGGCCGCGACCAATCGCCACACCGGTCCGTTCTGACTCAGTTTTACGACACATGCGGCAGCGGTCGCGGGATCGGCTTTGTCGCCACGAAGAGTTGCCGCTCGCATCGCGTCACAATCGACTTTGGAGGCGCGGAGCGCCCGATGGACTGATCCCGGCCGTGCCAGGACGAGCGCATAGCCGGACGTCTGACGGGTCTCTGCTCGTAACACTAATTTGAACCGATCGGCCAAAAGCGCTCTCTGCATCGCGACGAGTTCTTCGCGTGACGCCGTGGCGCTGGATGCCTTTCCGGTGACATCGAACTCCGTCGTGTGTAGCCAGTCGGGCCCGCCGACGAGCTGATCCGGCAGAGGATGTCCCGGGTACGCCGCACGGATGATGCTCGCCAGCGTCGCATTCCGCGAAATCCACTGCCCACCTGGACGCGGCTGTCCTGAAACCCCGATCCTCAGACCTCCGTCATCCGGCGGGCTGAGCTTGATGGAAGCGACTTCGAAAGAGCGAGGCTTGACCGCAGTCTGGGCGAAGCCCACCGCGCAGACGACGAACGAGAACCCGGTGGCTACGACGGTGGCGTGCAGGGAACGGAACACCTGCGTTCCTGTCATCATGCCCATTTTCCACCCACGTGTGAGACTGCGGCCAGTACCGATTGCGGGGCCGCGGGCCCACAGGTCAAGACCCGCAACGGCACGTCTTGTCGTCGTGATTGTTGGGGTTACAGGTGGCGATGAATATGTCCTCGCACTTTCCCGCCTTCAGGCCCGCTTCACAGCCCGCAATCCAGTCGTCGCAGTACGCATCGGCTCGCAACGTCTGGAGAGACAACGCGTACGCTGTCCACATCAGGATGCCCAGTTGGAACTTTCGTTTCATCACGCTCTCTCCTTCCCGCGGTTGTGCGTTTCCGGCGCACGCCGACTACGAGACGCAATCGCAGTGCTTCTGGCTGTGGTCGGTCGAAGAGCAGCCTGCCATCCATTTCCCCTCGCACCACTGAGCTAATCCCGCAAAGCAGCCCTCGATGTAGGCGTCGCAGTACGCGTCTGCCTTCAGCTGCTGTGGATGGGAGAGGACGTACGCCGAACACGTAAGAAGTGTCATCTGTAAAGCGCGCTTCACTCTATTCACGGGTGCCCCCTTTGATTCCCGCAGGATGTTGTCGAGGGAGTATCGTCGGCGCCTCGCAGCGGCGAGTCAATCGACATTCGCTGCATGAACCGCTGTACGGAAGTCACCGGACCTCCGTCCGGAGATGCGGCGACGGCGATACAGTGGCCGGCGACCCTGGGAGCTTCCATGCTTCCTGCGCTAGAATCCGACGCCATGATGACCAGCCTGTCTTCCTATCGCCTTCGTGGCGTGCGACTCCTGGCGGCCGTCGCCGTCGCCTTCACGACCGTTACCCTCGTCGCCCAGACCACGCCGCAGACGGCGAAGCCGATGAAGATTGGCTTCATCGGATCCGGCAACATCGGCGGCGCCATCGGCGAGCTGATGGCACGCGCGGGACACGAGGTGTTCTTCTCGTCGCGCAATCCCGACAACCTCAAGGCGCTCGTCACGCGTGTCGGCCCGCGGGCGCGCGCGGGCACGCCGAAGGAAGCGATTGCGTTCGCTGACGTTGTCTTTCTCGGCGTGCCGTACTCGTCGATGCCGCAGATCGGCCAGGACTACGCTGCCGCGCTGAAGGGCAAGATCGTGATGGATGCCGGCAATCCGAACCCTCGCCGCGACGGCGGAATTGCCGAAGCGGCGGTCGCCAAGGGCGCGGGAATCGCGACGCAGGAGCACCTGCCGGGCGCGCGAATCGTCCGTGCGTTCAATCAGTTGAACAACAAGGTCTTCCTGAGCCAGGCACACCGCGCGGGCGAGAAGGTGGCGGTGCCGCTGGGCGGTGACGACAAGGAAGCGCTCGCGGTCGTCTCGCGTCTGGTGGCCGACGCCGGGTTCGAGCCGGTCATCGTCGGCTCGCTGGCGGAGAGCAAGTCCTTCGACTCGAGCGCGCCGATCTTTCTGAAGACGCTGACCGCCCGGGAGCTTCGCGTGGCGCTGAAGCTTCCATGAGCAGCTCTTCATCGTTCAACACACGACGGCGGTGCCGCTGACGGCGACCATCAGCATCCCGTTGTTCGTGCCGAGGACTTCGTAGTCGACGTCGATGCCGATGACGGCGTTGGCGCCGAGCTGCTGCGCCTTGGCCTGCATCTCGCTCATCGCGACCTCGCGCGCTTCGCCAAGCGCGCGTTCGTAGGTGGCCGAGCGGCCGCCGACGATGTCGCGAACGCTCGCGAAGATGTCGCGGAAGATGTTCGCGCCAATGATGGCTTCACCGGTTACCACGCCGAGGTATTTGCTCACTGGCCGTCCTTCGATCACCGTCGTCGTGCTCATCAGCATCTGTTCCGCTCCAGTCGTGATGCCCTGGTATCGGGCACCGGCACCCTGTAAATACTCCAAACCCGGTCGTCGGGTTCAGCCTCGGCCATTGGTAAACGAATCCCCGTGCGGTTCCGTATCTTCCCCAGCAAAGTTCCAGCAAACAGTTTAGATGGAGGCACCTATGGCGCTCAGAACACTTTCGGCGGCCTCGCTCATCGTCGCGCTGTCGTGGACGACGGCGGCGGCTCAGGACGCCAAAGCGGTCGTCGCCGCTGCGGCCAAGGCGATGGGCACGGAGACGCTCAACTCGATTACCTACTCGGGCACGGCGCGAAACGGCGCGTTCGGCCAGAGCAAGAGCATCGGCAACCCGATGGGGCCCGTGAACCTCACCCAGATCACGCAGTACACGCGGACCATCAACTTCGACAAGGGTGAGCCCACCGCGCTTGTCTCCCGCGCAACGGGCCCGACGCAGCCGCCGACCGTGCCGGGCGTGCCGGCGCCGATGCCGGGCGTGTTCAATCAGAACGTCACAAATCAGCAGCTGAGTGCCGGCTGGAACCAGGCGCTCAACTTCTATGCGACACCGTGGGGCTTCGTGAAAGGTGCTGCGGCAGCGGTCGCGGACAGTTCATTCAGTCACAAGTCGCAGGGCGGGCAGAGCGTGCTGTCGTATTCGCCGCCAATGAAATCGCCGTCCGGGCAGCCTTACCGCGTGACCGGATACATCAACAGCCAGAACCTGGTGACGAAAGTGGAGACGCACGTCGAGAACGCGGTGGCCGGCGATCTGCTCCACGAGTTCGAGTACTCGAACTACCAGAACATGAACGGCGTTCAGGTCCCGACGCGCATCGTGCAGCGCCAGGCGGGCATGCCGACGTTCGAAGCAACCGTCACCGCGGCGACACCGAACCCGTCGAACCTGACGCAGTTGCTCACGGTGCCTCCTGCGCCTCCGCGCGGCGGTGGAGCCGGAGGTCCTGCGGCCGCTCCTCCCGCTGGCGCGGCAGCAGGGCAGGGTCGCGGTGCAGCACCGGCGGGCGGCGCCCCCCAGGCCGCTGCACCCGCGGTCGAAAAGCTCGGCGACGGTGCCTTCAAGATCGGCGGGAATTACGCGGCGCTCGCGGTGGACATGGGTGACCACATCCTGGTCGTGGAGAGCGGCGGCAGCGATCAGCGCGGTCTCGAGGTGATGGCCGCCGCGAAGCAGGCCATTCCCGGCAAGCCGGTCCGCTTCGTCGTCAACTCACACCCGCACTTCGATCACGCGAGCGGACTGGCCGCCGCGGTTGCCGAGGGGGCCACGATCCTGACGCACCGGAACAACGAACAGGTCCTCGAGCGGCTGCTCTCCGGTCCGCGGACGTTGACGGGCGACAGCCTGTCGAAGGTGGCGAAACGGCGCATCGACGTGGTTCAGGGCGTCGGCGATCGCGACGTGCGCAAGGGAACCAACGGCAAGGTTGTCGAGCTGCACCACATCCCGAACGAGCACAGCGACGGCATGTTCGCCATCTACCTGCCCGCCGAAAAGGCGCTCTATACCGCTGACATTACGGTGGTGAATCCCAACCCGGGCCAGTTGGGCACGGTGAAGTCGATGGTTCAGGCGCTCGACAAGCTGAAGCTCGACTACAACACGTTCATTCCGGCGCATCCGCCAAACCCCGATCGGCCGTTGACGCGCGCCGACGTCATGGCGGCGGCTGCCACCAAATGACGACCGTTCAGGAAGCAGCCAGGGCACGGGAACTCATGTTCGCGTGCCCTGGCTGCTGAAGCTACCACGCGGGATTCTTTGCGCCTTTATACGCCCATTCGTCGCGGTTCTCGTTGTAGATGCGGCGCTTGGAAAACAACCAGCGCCCTTTCACCTTCACGAGCTCGTCTTCATAGTGGCCGAAGCCGTCGAACACGCCGGCGCGCTTCGGATTGTCGTTCGAGTAATGGAACCAGTAGGCGCGGCTCCTCGCCCTGTTGCCGTCGACCTTGATGACGATGTTGGAGATGTTGTGGCGGCCGACGGCCGGACGCAGCCCTGCGGTCGCGGCCGGCTGCGGCATCTTCGCGATCGTCTGTTTGATAGCCTCACGGCCTTTGATCTCTCCCGAGCCGACGTCGAGGATGCCGTCTTCGGTGAATGTCGAGACGTAGAGGTCGGGGTCGCGAAAGTCGAGCGCGAACAGATAACGCGCCTGCAGATCCTCGATCTCGGAGCGGTCGTCCGCGTAATTTCCCGCCGCTCGGGACGTCATTCCAGTCGCGGCAAGGGTGATGAGGATCGCGACAGCGGCGGCTGCGAGCGGCGCGGTCAGTTTCTGCACGATCGTCTCCTGTCGTCACTAGCGGGTTTCGATCCGGTTGCCGCCCCATCGCCAGCGGTCGGATCGCCGTTCGATCCGCTTGATCCGGATGCGGTTGTCGTTGGGGTTGCGGTTTGGCGATGCCCACAGGCGCAGGCGATCGCCCATTTTGAAGAAGTCCTTCGTGATGCCGTCGCGCTCCAGGCGGGAGACGCTCACCCATTCACCGGCGTAGGTCTTCTGCGCGCCGAAGGCGTCCTGCGCCTGCACATGGATCCACGAGTGCGGGTTCCTGTACTGAAACTCGACGACTTCGCCTTCGATGTCGATGGTGTCGGCCTCGAGATAATAGTCCGCGAAGTTGTGGTGCCCGAGCACGGGAGCCGACAGGGCCAGCGCAACGCACAGCGCGAATAGCCACCACCTGTGGAGTCCGGCTTCAGCCGGATGCGGCGTTCGTTTCATCGCGTCTCCTTTCCGAGCTCCAGCAGGTACGCCTGTGAGAGCGGGCGATCCGGATCGCCGGGATGGACCGTGACGTGACGATCGAAATCCAGCTGCAGCCGTTCGATGTTTGCCGCCAGCGTGTGCAGCGACGACGTGAGCGGTTGCCCTGGCGCGGCGACGTCGAAGTCCGCGCTGAACAGGATCTTCTCCCGGGGCAGGTAGGCGATCAGCATGGCGTCGCTGTGATCGAGGTTCTTCACCGCGTGCAGTTCCAGCGTCCGCGTGGCGTCCTGCAGCACCAGCTTGTCGATCACGCCCTCGACCTTCGGCTTTTTCCTCGATTTGGCCATCACGTCGCCCACGAGCGTGCGCGGTTCGCTCAGCGAGGCTTCCATGAAGTACCTGCTGTTGTCGTTCTCGAGGATCGTGACACCCTCGGCCACGAACGGCGGCAGCCCGGCCGCGTGATCGAAGTGCGGATGGGTGTTGACGACGTATTTGATGCGCTTGGCGGGAAACAGCCGCCTGGTTTCGGCGATGATCGCGAGCCCGCGCGCTTCGCTCTGGCCCGCTTCGAGCACCACCACATGGTCCTTGAATTCGACGGCCATCGACACATAGTCGCCGGCGAGGCGATACACGCCGTCGGCAAGCTTCTCCGACGTGACGGCCGCGGGTGCCGGTGTCGCGGTTGCGGCCACTGGCGTGGCCGCCGGCGCCATCAGCTGCGTGAGGTTCGGCGGATTCGCCGTCACCGAGCTGATCCCCGTCACGAACATCTCCATGCCCATGCGCCGCTCCGCGATTCGCGTCGGGCTCCTCACGCCGCCAAAATCCCGATAGTTCTGGTACGCGAGCTCGACGCGCATGTCGCCGAAGATCGGATGCTCGACGCAGGTTTCGACGCGGTCAACGAGATTCTCCGGACCGATATAGCCGATCAGTTGGTAGGGGATCCCGGACGGTGCTTTCTGCGGTGGACTCCAGGTGAGCGTCCGGTACGAGACGTCGCCCAGCTTCCTTGTCCGTAGCGTGGCGTTGTTTGCCGCGGCGCCGCGCAGGAACCCCCACGGCGTGACCCAGATCGACAGCTGCTGCGCCCACGGGCTGTCCGCGGCAATCGTTTCGTCGTATGCCCCCGGCTGCGGCGCTGGCCCGCCTCGCACAA
>JBOGIQ010000192.1:0-11385 GCA_050742535.1 Vicinamibacterales bacterium
AGCCTGTGCAGGCCCCCGTGGAAGCCTTCGTCATCGAGCGCGTCGAGAAACCTTCGGAAAACTGATCGACCGTGACAACCGGGCAGCGCCGGGGTCTTCACGTCAGAATGGCGCGTACACCACAGCCATGCCGGTTCTGACGATGCCCGCGGCGTCGCGTGCTGAAGACAGCTGCCTGAGACCAGAACTCGAGCGGCTGTTTCACGAGCACTCGAGCATGCTGTATCGGACGGCGTTCGGCATGCTCGGCAACCGGCCAGACGCAGAGGACGTGCTGCAGACGCTGTTCCTGCGTCTGCTGCAGCGTGACCTCCCTCCGGATCTGCTCCGGAACCCTGCGGGCTACCTCTATCGCGCGGCGGTCAACGCCTCGCTCAACGTGATCAGATCGAGGAAGCGGTTCGTTCGGGCGGAGCCGCACGTGTTCGATACCGCTCTGGACGACGAGCATTCGGGTCATGCGGAGGACCTGCATCGCCGGCTGATGACGGCGGTTGCCGGGCTGAACCCGAGCGACACGCATGTCCTGGTCCTGCGCTACGTCCACAACCGCTCAGACGCCGACATCGCGAGGCTCCTCGGTGTCCCCCGCGGGACGATCGCGATGCGGCTGTTTCGTGCGCGCCTGCGATTGAAGAAGTTCATCGGAGAACGGTCATGACACGCACGTTCCGTCGGTTCGACGAGTTCATGAATCGCACGTTTGCGCCGTTTCGCGACCTGCCGCGCGAACAAGTCGACGCAGCATGCGAACACGTGCTGCACGATCTGCGTGGCACCCCTTCCGCCTTCGTCGGGCGCCGAAGCTCGCCGCGCGAAGGCGGCAGGCGGAAGAACTCACCCTGGCTGCGTCCGGCGCTCGCTTATGCTGGTGCTGTGGTCATTGTCGTGGCGGTGGCGTCGTTCCCTGCCATGCGTGAACTCGTATGGGACGGAGCGCCAGCCGTCGCACACGTCGAGACTGAACCGGTCGAGACCGGACTCTACATCGTTCGCAGCGGTGAACCCGTTCGTGCCGGAGAGCCTGTTCGCGCCGGCGAGATTCTGCGCACGAATGGCGGCACCGGCGCAGTCGTGCGGCTCGATGACGGCTCACGCATCGAGACGCGGTCACGGTCCGAGCTGCTGCTCGAACGAGCCGGCGACGGTATCCGTGTTCGTCTGAACGCCGGCGGCATCATCGTCAACGCGGCGAAGCAGCGCACAGGTCACCTCTACGTCCAGACAAAGGACGTGACAGTGTCGGTTGTCGGCACGGTCTTTCTGGTAGACGCGGGAGCGCAGGGCTCACGCGTGGCTGTCATCGAGGGCGAAGTGCGCGTGCACCAGGGGACGACCGAGAAGAAGTTGAGGACAGGAGAGCAGCTGGCGACTAATCCGACAATGGCCGCGGCGCCGGTCGGAGATGCGATCGCCTGGAGCCGCAATGCGCAGGCGCTGATGGCGCTGCTGCAGCAGCAGTCGACGCTCGTTCCGCCGCCTGAGCCGGCGCAGAGCCCGACCGAACCTCGTGAGACGTTCGACGTGATTTCAATTCGACTGCGCGGCGAGAGCGGAGCGGGTGCGCGCAGCGGCGGTCCAGGCGACGCGCTGGCTGACGGGGGACGAGTGCCCGCGTGCGGGGGCGGCATGGATCTCGACCCCTCGCGGGTCAACGTCCGCGGATACAGCCTGTACCGATTGATCACGATGGCGTACGGAGGGGACTGTTTCCGGTGGGAACGGATGTCGAATCCGGAACCGCTCGAGGGCGGTCCGGGATGGATCAGGTCTGCCCTGTGGGACATCGAGGCACGCATCCCTGCCGGGCCGCTGCCGTACACGCCGCGATATGTCGACATTGGAGGCGGGAGGAGTGCGCAGCAGCACATTCCCGGCCCACGGCTGCAGATGATGTTCCGGGCGCTGCTGGCCGATCGCTTTGGTCTCGTCCTCCGTCGCGACACGAGAGAAGGGCCGATCTTTGAGCTCACCATCGCTCAAGGCGGACCCCGACTGACGCCATGGAAGGATGGTGACCCGGTCACCGAGCGCGAGATGGTGGATGTCCTTGCTCGAAACCACACGTTGCTCTCCGACGAGGAGCTCTCGCTGCTGGGCGTGACGGCGACGGAGTTCGCCGAGCGGTGGGAGAAAAGAACGATTGAGTTCTTCGGTCCCGGCCTGATGGGAGTCAAAGCCTCCATGGCGAACCTCGCCGCGCAGCTCGAAGGCGCCACGCTCTGGCCGGTCGTCGATCGCACGGGCATCAAGGGCGAGTTCAACTACCGTCTGCGGCCCTCCCGGAATCCATCCCGTGGCCTTCAGCCGCGGCTTATCGCTGGAGGATCGGCACCGGGCTCCCCGGCGTTCGATGCACTGTCGGCCCGACTCGAGCAACAGCTTGGACTCAAGCTCGAGGCTTCGCGAGGGCCCAGGGAGGTCCTGGTAATCCAGCGCGTCGAGCGGCCCTCCGGGAACTGATTAGAGAACCTCCTGTCCCGGCGCGTGCTAACAAACCAGGAGACTTCGTGTATTCAGGCCAGACATGGCGACAGTCCCGGCGCCCGGTGTCGTCGTCGAGGCCTTGGAGCAGGAATTCGAGAAGATCTTCCGGCAACACCATGACATGGTGTTCCGGACTGCCTACGGCGTGCTGGGTAGCTCCAGCGACGCCGAGGACGTCGTTCAGACCATCTTCCTCAGGCTTCTGGACCGCGGCATCTCGCCCGATGTAACCAAGAACCCCGCAGGTTATCTCTACAAGGCTGCGGTCAACGAATCGCTGAATGTGATTCGTTCGCGGAAGCGGCTCGTGCTCGTCTCCGATCCAAAACGTATCGAGACCTACGCTGCCGAGGATGTCGCCGGGTCGGCCGAGGACATCCACAGACGCCTATACGAAGCCGTCGCCAGGCTCAGTCCGGACGCGGCCCACCTTCTGGTGCTTCGCTACGTTCACAAGTGCAGCGACGCCGAGATTGCCAAACGGTTGGGAAGGTCGCGCGGGGCAGTCGCGGTCGCCCTGTATCGGGCCCGCGCGCGCCTCAGGAAGTGGATCCGCGCTTCTCTCCGAGGAGACAGGCTATGACGCGTCGCACAGAAGGCATCGACAAGATTGTCGAGGCGCATCTGGACCATCTTGGAACATTCGATTCGCCGCCTGCGGAGGACGTCGCGCGCTCGAGCGAGCGAACGCTCGACCGACTCCTCACCAGGGCCGCAACCACCAGGAGACCGGCAGTCGTGCATTCCAGCCGCACCGATTGGACATGGCGGCCTGTCTCGTTCGCCGCTGCCGCCGTGATCGTGATTGCGTCCGTCGGTGCCGCGATCATGTGGCATCCAGGAGAAAACGCTCTCTATCGCGTCGTCGAAGGCAAGGTGTCTCAGGGTGAGACGATCCGTGCCAACGGTGAAGCCGGCGCTGTGCTCGCCCTGCCTGATGGATCCCGCATCGAGATGCGTGCGCAGTCGGAGCTCTCAGTGGAGCACGGGGACGATGGAATGCGGATTCGCTTGCGCAAGGGCGGCATCATCGTGAATGCCGCGAAGCAGCGGACAGGGCATCTGTATGTAGAGACGAAGGACATGACCGTGTCGGTAGTGGGTACCGTGTTTCTCGTAAACGTGGGAGACAACGGATCGCGTGTGGCGGTCATCGAAGGCGAAGTCCACGTGCAGCAGGGCGGTACCGCGAAGAAGCTGTTGCCGGGCGAACAGGTCTCGACGAATCCATTGATGGAGACGCCGACTGTCAGCGACGGAATTGCCTGGAGCCGGCAGTCCACGGCGTTCCTCGCGTTGCTGCAACAGTCCGCCGTCGTCCGGCCAGAACCCGCGCCGGAGCCACGGGACGTCTTCGAAGTGGCTTCGATCCGGCCGCGGCAGGCTCCGGCGGGAGGCGGACGGGGCACTGGAGGCTCTCCCTGCGCTGGTCTGGGCCAGATCGATCCGCAGCGGTTCGTGGTCACCAATACGACCCTCCACAACCTGATCGCCTGGGCACACGGCAAGGACTGTTTCGGCGATGCCGAGTTCATCTCCGGAGGTCCGGATTGGATTCGGTCGTACCGCTTCGACCTCGAGGCGCGGATGCCCGAAGGCTTTCCCAGCTACACGATGATCCAGGTTCGGTCCGGCAATGCTCCAAGACTTCAACCACTGCTGCAGGCGATGCTCGCGGATCGTTTCAAGCTCATGCTGCGCCGCGGGATGAAGGAACGGTCGGTCTACATCCTGACGGCGACAGCCAAGCCGACATTGACGGCATGGAAGGAGGAGGACGGAGAAGGAGGCCTCGCGTCCATAAGCGGCCCGAGCGGTCTGAACGGGCCGTTCGCGAGGCTCATGGCCAGGAAGGTCTCCATGGCGCGACTGGCTGACGCGCTCGGTATGCCCCCGGCCACGGGGCAGCGCGTGCTCGATCGAACCGGTATTGTCGGAGAGTTCAACATCGATATCCGGTTCGTGCCGAACGAAGCCTTCGTGGCCATGGTGGAACGGGAAACTGGAGCAGCCCCGGCCTTCGCGTCTGGCCCGTCTCTGTCCACGGCACTCGAGGAGCAACTCGGACTCCGATTGGAGTCCATCCGGGCGTCCGTGGAGACGCTGACGGTGGAGCGCGCGGAAAAGCCGACAGAGAATTAACGAACGACAGCTCCCGCCGGCGTAAAAACCAGGGGGCCCCAGACGTCTAATCATCCGGAGAGCAGATGCCAGCCACGGCTCCGGATGTGATGGATGAGGAGAATCCGGCTCAAGCCGGACTCCACGGACGACTCGGAGTCCCAGACCTCGAGGACGTGTTCCGGCAGCACGCATCGCTGGTCTACCGCACGGCGCGGGCCCTTACCGGCAGCGCGGAGGAAGCGGAAGACATCGTGCAAACGGTGTTTCTCCGGCTGCTTCGCGGAGATGCGACCGCCCTCCGCAAGAATCCGAAGGGTTACTTGTACCGGGCAGCGGTGAATCTGTCGCTGGATGTGCTTCGCGCGAGACGCCGGCGCCCATTCATCCGCGATGTTGGCGACCTCGAGGCCTCGACGCCGGCAGCTCCGGGCTTCGGTACGCACGCCTATCACCAGCTCGACGACGCGCTGGCGCAGCTGGATCCGCGCAGCGTGGAAATCCTGACGCTCCGTTACGTGCACGGCTATAACGACGCGGACATCGCTCGAATGCTGGGCGTATCGCGTGGTGCGATGGCCGGGCGACTGTTCCGTCTGCGCCGCCGACTGTACGCGCTGCTGCGTGGGGCCGCTCGTGGAGAGAAGCAATGACAAGGGAAAGAGCAGAGGGCGACGTTCTCGAGTCGGTTGGCGATCAGCTTGGACGACGTGTTCCGTCCGCCGCCGAGGAGCGGGTTGTTCTCGATCGGGTGTGGAGCGACGTGCGGAAACAGCCCGATCACGAGCGCGTGTTGGGCGAGTTGCGCGCAGCGGCGGCTGACGACGTCGTGCCAACCGCGCGTTGGCGGTTCGTGCAGATGGCTGCCGCCGCCGTGCTCGTCGTGGCTGCTGCGGTTGGAACCGCAATCGTATGGCCGCCAGCTGACACCGCGTTGTTCCGCGTCGTCGAGGGCGAGGTGCACACCGGCGACACGATCACGTCAAACGGCGGCGGAGGCGCGGTGCTCGCGCTGCCCGACGGCTCCCGTATCGAAATGCGTTCGCAGACCGACTTATCGGTCGAACGCGCAGACGACGGCGTCCGCATTCGCCTGGCGAGCGGCGGGATCATCGTCAACGCGGCGAAGCAGCGCACAGGCCATCTCTACGTTCAGACCAAGGACATGACCGTCTCCGTCGTCGGCACCGTCTTCCTGGTGAATGCGGACGATGAAGGTTCGCGCGTTGCGGTGATCGAAGGAGAAGTCCGCGTCGAGCAGGGCGGTACGGAGCAGACGCTCAGGCAAGGCGACTACGTCACGACGAGTCCTGCGATCGCCGTACCGCCGGTGCGCGAGGCGATCGCGTGGAGCCGCAATGCCGGCGCACTCACGGCGTTACTGCAGCAGTCGGCGGTCGTGCCGCCGGCCATCACGGCGCAAAGTCCCGCCGCGCCGCCGCGCGAGACCTTCGAGGTGGCCTCGGTTCGATTGCGTGCTCCTGCCGCGCCCGGCGGGCGTGGCGGTCCGGGCCCGGACGGTCAGGAGCCGAAATGCTACGGCAGCGTCCAACTCGATCCGCGCCGGCTGGCCCTGACGAACATGATGTTGTACCGCGTGATCGCTCTCGCGTACGGGAAGAGCTGTTACGAATCCGAGAGGATGGATCTGCTGTCCGGCGGTCCCCGGTGGGTGACAGCGGACCGCTACGACATCGAGGCGACGCTGCCGCCAGGTACTCCCACCTATACCCGCGAGCAGTTCGACCCCGCGACCTGGGGCAGGGAGCCGACCGACGTGTCCAGGCTTCAGGCGATGCTCCAGGCGATGCTCGCCGATCGCTTCAAGCTCATTGTGAAGCGGGAGACGAGAGAGATGCCGGGCTTCGTGTTGAGCGTGGCGAGGGGCGGCCCCAGGCTGACTGCCTGGAAAGACGGCGAGCGCGCGACTCTGGGCGCCGTCACCGGAGGCGCGAATGCGAACGGAGAATGGCGAAGCATCGTGCGTGGAGAGAAGTTGTCAATGGCGCGGCTGGCGACTCAACTTACGCTCGTGACCCAACGGCCGGTGGTGGATCGGACCGGTATCGCCGGCGATTTCAACTACAACATCGAGTTCACGCCGTTCAGCCCTCCGCCTGATCTCGTGACCCGTGGCGCACCCCTCGTTGCCGGTCCTTCTCTGTTCACGGCACTCGAGGAGGCGATGGGACTTCGTCTGGAGGCGGCGCGGATTCCGATGGAATTCCTGGTCATCGAGCGCGTGGAGCGTCCGTCGGAAAACTGAATTCCTGGTCAGGTCTCGTAATATCCCTCGGTCCGCGTCGTTTATAGGCCGAGGAGCCGATGTCGCCATTCGCGGCGCATGAACCGATCGCATTGCGCGAGGCCCAGGAGTTCGAGCAGGTCTACCGGGAGCACGCGCCGCTCGTCTACCGCACGGCCTGGGGTGTGCTCGGCAGCCGCGAGGACGCCGAGGATGTCGTGCAGGCCGTGTTCCTGAAGCTGTTACGGTCGCAACAGCCGGCAAATTTCCAGCCGAACCCGCGCGCGTACCTCTACAAAGCCGCCGTCAACGCCTCGCTCGACGTGCTGAAGGCGCGCCGGCGCCGGCCCGTGCTCGTGGATGACATCGAGCGTCTCGAAATCGCCGTGCCCGAATCGTTCCCGGCGTTCGACGAGGAGACGCATCGGCGGCTGTACGAGGCGATCGCCCGGCTGAGCGCCGAAGCGGCCGAAACCGTGCTCCTCCGCTACATGCAGAACATGAGCGTTGCGGAGATCGCAGCGCAGCTCGGCGTTTCGCGCACGGTCGTGGCCGTTCGGCTGTTTCGCACGCGCGCGCGGCTGCGAACGCTTCTTCGGACGCCGGAAGGCACCCCTTCAGGGGTGCCCCACGAGTGAGAAAAGTAGGGCGCCCCTTCAGGGGTGCCCCGAGTGGAGAAAGACGATGAAGACCGGGATTCAAATACTGCTGCGCCGCTACATGCGGCGGTACGGCGAGCCACCCCGCGAGCACGTGGCGGCTACGGTGGAACGTGTCTGGCGGACGCTCGAACCGCAGGCCGCAGTCCTCCCGCCGCCCGCTCTCGCTCAATCTGCAACGACCGTCGCACGCGCAGACGGACGTTCGTTAGACGTGCGGTACGCAGCAGCGGCGGTTCTAATCGTGGCCGCCGCCGTTGGCAGTGCGATGCTCTGGCGCCCCGCTGACGACGCGGTGTATCGCATCGTCGAAGGCAACGTGTATCAGGGCGGTCCGCCTTCGCTGCTGCGCAGCGTCGGCAGGACAGGGACGATCCGATCCAACGGTGGGGGCGGCGCCGTCCTTGCGCTGTTGGACGGCTCCCGCATCGAGATGCGGTCGCAAACCGAGCTTGCCCTGGAGCGAGCAGGCGACGGGATGCGCATTCGCCTGCACCGGGGCGGCATCATCGTCAACGCCGCGAAGCAGCGCACCGGCCATCTGTACGTGGCGACCAAAGACATGACGGTATCCGTGATCGGCACCGTGTTCATGGTCGACGCGGAAGAGCAGGGCTCACGCGTACTGGTGATCGAGGGCGAGGTCCGCGTCCAGCGGGGAACGACAGAGACGAAACTGTTGCCCGGTGAGCAGGTGGCAACGAGTCCTGCGATGGCATCGCCGCCGATCACCGAGGGGATCGCATGGAGCAGGAACGCTGGTACGCTCGTCGGCCTCCTGCAACAGACGGCCGCAACACCTCCGGCCCTTGCTCCGCAGAATCCCGCGCCTTCGAGACCGGCCTTCGAGGTGGTCTCGATCAGGCCCAGCGTTCCGAAGAGTGGCGGACGCGGTGGCGGAGGGCTGCCAGGGTACTTTCCAGATGGCGCGTGCAGCGGGTTTCCCCAGATCGATCCCCGCCGGTTCGCGGTGAACAACGTCACGGTCGTGACGCTCATCGCGCGGGCGTACGGTGCCCCGGGACGGAACTGCAAGCACTACGAACACAACCGCGTCCTCGGCGGGACGGGATGGATCACTGCGGATCAGTTCGACCTCGAGGCCACGATTCCAGCGGGCTTACCGTCGTACACTGTGCGTCAGTACGACAACAACCTGGCGCCGGGCCTGCAAGCGATGCTGCAGGCGATGCTTGTAGATCGCTTTCAACTCGTGGTGCGACGCGAGACGAGGGAGATGCCCGTTGAAGTGCTGACGCTGGGACGGTCGAAGGACGCGGGTCAGTTGACGGAGGCGGCGGCAGAGTCCATCCGCCAGGCGACGCGTGCGGACGTCAGGGCACATTTTGCGGCGATTGCCGATGGCACGTTCACCCCCGCCGAGGGCACCGTCAGCACCGAAGGCGACGGGCTGTGGGGTGTACGGGCATCGATGGCTGAGATCGCGTCCTATCTCACGCGAGTTACCGGCAAACCGCTGGTTGACCGTACCGGGCTGACGGTCAACTTGACGTTCTACGTCCCGTTCGAGCGTCCGCCGGACGGTCTTCGCGGGATTCAGGGGTTTTTCCGGCCGCTGAGCCCCACATCTCTCGCGTCGCTTCGGAAGGCATTGCGGGAGCAGCTCGGCCTCGAACTGGAGGCCGGAACAGGCCCCGTCGACGTGCTTGTCGTCGAACGAGTGGAGCGGCCGACGGAAAACTAAGCGAAGAAGCGGTCAGTTCGGCGTCGGACGTTCAATCCTGTCGACGACGACGTACTCGCGCGGTGCCTGAACGGCTTCGAGCTGCAATCCGAGTTGCTCTTGGAAGGCAGTGAAAATGTCTGGGGCTCGCGGTTCGTCTGACGTCTGCGTGCGGCCGCGCCCGCGCCCGCCGAGAGGACCAACCGTCCTCTCATCCGGCGCGAATTCGAGCACGTAGTTGAAGAGCGTGCCAAGCGGGATGTTCGTTCGATCGATGACCCTGGTCCCGAGAACATCCGGGAGCATCAGGACCAGCTGAGGAACGTTGCCCGCCCCGGCGACGAAGATCATGTTGGGGCCGCTGCCCGTGCCGATGAAGCCGCAGTACGGCGGCTCACCGCGACGCAAACGGTCGAGAACGCTGCCGTCCGATGGCAAAGGTCCAGCGCCTGGCGGTAACGTCGCGCACGCGTCCGTGGTGGCGGGCTTCATCTTCAGTCCGCCTGGCGCGATGGTGAGCGCGAAAGCCGGCGCGGGCTCCGATTCAACGTGGGCGGCCAGCTGGAACCGCCGTTCGAACAGATCGCGCAGCATCGGCCCGGACATGGTCTGCGCGTTCGCGCTGCCTTCCGCAACCGCCTCGATCGTGTAGCGGTCGGTTCGAATCCAGTCCGGTCCACCGCGTACCTGCCGGGCGGCCACGTTGCCAAGCCCGAAGGTCCCCATCTGGGGCGACCACGGTCCGAGCGAATAGGCGTGTCCGATGAGCGTGTCCACCCGCATGCAGAGCGCATTCAAGCGGCCCGGCGTCATCTGGAGACTGCCGGATCCGCCGCCTCGTCCGCCGGCCGGCGCGACTGGCAGCGCTTCCGGATCGCACAATCTGACAGAAGCTTCCTCGAACGCCGGTGCGGCCGGAGTCGCACGCTGCCCCGAGTTACTCTGCGCTGCTGGAGTCTGATTCAGCGGCGTCAACGCACCTGCGGTCCTCGCCATGTTCTTCTCGAAGGCTTCCAGGACGGTAAGATGCTTGACCGCGTTCCGGCTCCAGGCGATTGCCTCCTTCAGCGGACGTGCAGCAAGGGTGGGACTCGTCGAGATGTGCTGGCCGGGGCCCAGTCTTTTTTCAACCGTTCCCTGTCTCCCGGAACGCCTCCACGGCGTTCCTCCCTGTCTCCCGGAACGCCTCCACGGCGTTCCTCCCTCCTGCACTTCTGCTTCTCCTTCGATCACCGCCACGCTCGAACCATCGGCTGCGGCGTCCACAAGCGACGTCGTGCGGGCGACCGACGCTGTCATGTCCTTCGTCTGCACGTAGAGCCGGCCGGTTGCTTCCGTTGCCGCGGTGACGATGATGCTGCCCGTCTTCAGGCGCACTATCAGTCCGTCGTCCGCGCGATCCCACCACATTTCGGATTTCGAGGCGATTTCGATGCGGGAACCGTCCGCGAGCGCCAGCACGGCTCCGGCTCCGCCGTTTGATCGAAGCGTTTCCTGCGCAGCGATGCGGTCGCCGACCCGTATCGGAATACGGTTGCCCTTGCTGATCCGGTACATCGAGCCGTCAGTCGCCTCGAGGACAGCGTACAGACCTCGATCCGTCACCGGGAGCCCAACCGACACGACGAACGCGACCAGCGCCACCGCAGCGGCCGTCGCGATGACCGGCCGCCACCAGCCGGGCGCCCGTGCATCACCCTGCTGGACTGGTGCCGCTGCTCCCCGTTGGCGCTCGAATCGGAGTCGGGCGGACACGCGGTCCCGGGCCGCCTCCATCTGCTGGTGCGTCGGCCCGCGTAATGCCCGATCGAGGAGTTCTTCGATCTTCTCTGTGTCCAGTCGCATACGGCTTATTCCTCGCGCGACCTGTGCGCTCGAGTCCCATCAGAATTACTCAACAACTTCCTCAAACGGGCGCGCGCCCGCCACAGCGTGACCGCGACCACGCCTCGAGACGTGCCGAACACCGATGCGATCTCGGCTTTGCTGCATTTGTGCAGGTAGCGCAGGAGCACCATCTCGACGGCTCGCCGATTGAGCGTTGCGAGCGCCTGCAGCAGGCGCTTCCGCAACTCGGCATCGTGGGGAGGGTCGCCGGGCACATCGACCGCAGCTTCCAGCCCGGCCAGTTCGAAAATCTGCGCGTGGCGGCGTCGGGACCTGACGGCGTTGAGTGCCTGGTTGATTGC
>JBOGIQ010000193.1:0-11380 GCA_050742535.1 Vicinamibacterales bacterium
GGTTCTGGCAACACCGCCCCCGGGGCGTGGGCGCACCGGGCTGGTCCCGATCAGCCAGGCCGCTGCGATAAGGGCCGGCAAAGTGCCGATGCCGGCCGGACCCGCCGGCTGGTTCCCGCCGCCCGTGGCGTTGACCGCGGCGGGACAGGCGGCAGCAGAGGCGTTGCGCAAACGGCCGACGTCGGAGAACCCGCGGCTCTCCTGCCAGCCCACGAGCATCCTGTTCGACTGGGTATTCGACGGCGCGATCGGCCGCATCACACAGAGCGCGAACGTCATCAAGATGGAATATGGCGTCGGCCTGACGCGGACCGTGCACATGAACATGAAAGCGCACCCGGCGAAGATCGCGCCGAGCCGCGCCGGTCATTCGATTGGCCGCTGGGACGGCGATACCCTCGTCGTCGACACTGTCGGCTTCCTGCCCGGCAGCCTGACGGGCAACCTCCCGCACAGCAGCAAACTGCACATCGTCGAGCGCTTCACGCTGAATCCCACAACGCTCGAGCTCACCCGCGACATCCTCGCCGAGGATCCCGAATACTTCGTGGACAAGTACGTGGATTCCGACAGCGTCCTGCCGGCGGATGCGCCGTTCAAGGTCGAGGCGTGCAAGGAGCTCGCGCCGGAGTATCAGCAAACCGGGCGGAAGTGAGAGGGCTGTCGCGGGCCGGCACGGGAGGCTTGCATTCAAAGAACTTTATAAAATAGAGTATCTTGGGCTGATGGAGAGACGCAGCATGAGATACATCCAGTGTCTGGTTCTGGCGGCCGCCGTGATTGCCGGTAGCGCGCAGGGCCAGGCGCGGCAATCGCCGCCGCCGTCCTTCGAGGTCGCCAGCGTCAAACCGAACGTGGACGGACCGGGGAAGATGCAGACCGTCACGCGTCCTGGCGGCGTGTTCCTGGCGGTGAACACGCCGCTGCGGCTGCTCATCGCCGACGCGTACATCGGCAACCAGCCCGGAGCGATCGACCGCATCGTCGGCGGGCCCGAGTGGGTCCAGTCGGCGCGCTACGACATCACCGCGAAAGCGGCGCGGGAGTTTCGTCCCACGCCACCAGGCCCGCCCGCGGAAATGCTCCTGATGATTCGGTCGCTGCTCGAAGATCGCTTCAAGCTGAAAGTGCACCGCGAGCCCAGGGAGCTCCCCGCCTACGAGCTGGTCGTCATACGCCCGGGCGCCGCAGGGCTCCGCAAGTCGGACGTCGACTGTGACGCGCTGTTCGCGGCAGGCCAGGTGACTCGGCCCGAGGCCGGCATCCGTCCACGGTGCGGAGTGAGCAATGGTCCTGTCGGTCCGACCGGCGACATCGGGCTGATCGCGGGCGCGTTCTCGATGTCACAGTTCGCCCAGTTCCTGCAGCGACTGGGGCGGCCCGTGATCGACAAGACCGGGCTGACCGGCCGGTACGATTTCGACCTCGTCTTCGCGCCGCTGGGGTCTTCGGCGCCTGACGTACCGTCCGATCCGGCGCGGCCGACGATCTTCGTCGCGCTGGAGGAGCAGTTGGGCCTCAAGCTCCAATCCACGAAAGGGCCGCTCGATGTGATCGTCATCGACAGCATCGAGCAGCCAATTCCGGACTGAGAGTTCTCACCTGGACGACGTGCGTGTTCACTACGCTGGCCTGTTGGCGCTCTGCGGTCTCTTCGTCGCCGGCTGCAGCATGTCGGCAGCCGATCCGATCTACGGGCGGAACGGGGAGACACAGTGGATCGATGTGCTCCAGGGAAAGCTGAAGGCTGAGGTCTATTCCGCCAGGCCTCTGAGTGCGCGTCCGACCCTCGTCATTGTCCTGCACGGCGACCTCTTCGACCCGACACCGAGCTACCAGTACGCGTTCGCCCAAGCCTTGACGCAGGGCTTTGATGCGCCGGTCATGCCGGACGGCGTGCGCGCGAGGCTGGGCAAGCATGAGCGCGTGGCCGACGTTGTCGCCGCCGGGTTCCTGCGACCCGGGTACACGGACAACGTGGGCGACCGCTCCGATGGCGAACGAGGCGACGCTCGCGGCGACAACTTCACCGCTGACGTGACGGACGCGGTCGCGATGGGCGTCAGAACCCTGAAGGAGCGATTCAGGGCACGCCGAGTGATTCTCGTTGGCCATTCGGGCGGCGCCACGATCGCGGCCATCGTGCTTGGCCGGTATCCCGATGTCGCGGATGCCGCGTTATTGGTGGCATGCGGCTGCGGTGCGACACGAAGCCTTCAACCGCTCGACTTCGCGTCCGGTATTCGTCAGGGGATCACCGTGCGGTTGCTCGTCGGGGACCACGACGAGGTCACGCCACCGGACTTGTCGCACCGCTATTCTGGTGTTCTGCGGAAGCGCGGAGTGGACGCGGAGGTCACCGTGCTGCCCGGGCTCGGTCATAACATCATGTTCACGTCGCCGGTATTCGCCGAGGCCGCACGACTGTTGAAGTCGTAGGCGGCCTCGGCTGTGTCCTTACCTCAGAAGTTGAACTGCAGCGAGAACTGGGCGAACCGGGGGTTCACCAGGCTGGTCGGCGTACCCCAGGGATTCGTCTGACCAGGCGCGAGATTCTGCGGGAGGATGTAGTCGTCGTTGTAGTCGTCGATCGCGTCGGAGTTGAACACATTGAAGACGTCCACTCCTATGGTGACGCGGCGATTCTTGAACCGGATGTTCTTCGCGAGCTTGAGGTCGAACAACATGATGCGTTCGCCGAAGAGCTCGTTGTCGACGAGCACGTTGATGTCCTGTGTCGCCGTGTTCCGGTCTACACCGAAGCAGCCGCGGCCCTCCACCGCAACCGTGCCGGTGCACAAATCATTCAGCCGTGACACGCTGCCCGGCTCCCAGATCACCTGGCTCTTGTGGACATCCTGCACGTTGACCTCGCGCTCGACCCCGCGGAATCCCTGGAAGACGCCGCTTACGAGGACATCGATCCACGGGATGACGTAGGCGGCGGTACCGTTGATGCGCGTGTTCCATGGATTCAAGCCGTCGCAGCCACCGCGATAGTCGCCATCTCTCCCCCGCATGTCCGGATTGTCGAGCGCGGCATGGCACGTGTTCAGGTTGCTGCGGCCCGAGCTCGTACCGCCGTTGAGCCTGAGGCCGCCGGGTCCGCGCCACACGAAGTTGGTGTCGATGCCGTGCCAGATGCTCCTCCGCTCCTCCATGAACGTCTGCACCTGAGGCCCGGTCGTGGACTGCGGGTTGTTGATCGAGTTGAGCCCCGTAATCCGGTAACCCCCGCCGCCAGGCAGACGCGGATCCTTAGGCGCGATGTACGAGTAGAAGTGGTAGTCCGGATGCGTGTAGTTCAGGAACATGTCGTTGCATGACCGGACATCGATGTCAGAGTTGAAGCGATCGCAGCCCTGGCCGAGCCGGTCGGTCACCGTCACGTTGGAGGTCTTCCGGCGATTCCACGTCACTTCGACGGAGAGCCGCGGCAGAAGCTCGTGCTGGATGCCGAGCGTTGACTGCCACCGGTAGTCGCGACGGCCCCACCCTTCGACGAGCGACCCGCCGTAGGCCTGGCAATACTCCAGCACCTCCGGGCGCACGCCGAAGTTCAGGCCGCACTGGGTGAGCGCCAGTCCGGGCAGATTGCCTTCCGCGTCGAGCGCGAATGGACTCCTGCCGAACCGCAGCGTGTCGGACGTGGCCGTGAAACTGGGACACTCCGCTCCGCCGGATACCACGTTAGGATTTGGAACCCCGTTCGCCTGCCGGCGGCGCGCCTCGGTCAACATGAACCCGATGTTGCAATCGACGATGCGATTGCCGTTGAGGTCGTCCCAGTTCACCGTGACCGTGTTTGCCGTCCGCCGCGCCGGGTTGGCGGCGGCGTAGACGCCGCTGAGCGCCGCCTGTCCCAGGTACTTGCCATAGCTGAACTTGACGGCCGTGCGGCCATTGCCGAACAGGTCATAGACGGCGCCCCAGCGCGGCGACAGGTCGTTGAAGGAGACGCCGTCGTGCTCCCCGGTGCAGTAGGCCAGGTCCGCGGGCACGAACACGTCCGCATCGACGCAGGTCGAGTCGTAGCTGCTGGTCGCGCGGTCGTAGCGCACTGCGCCGCTCAGCGTGAGCCGCTTGAACGTCCACTGGTCCTGCACGAAGAAGGCGTGGGTGTTGAGCTGCTCGGCCACCCGCCCATCACCCGTATTGATGACGACGCTGGCCGGGCGCGGGCGGCGGAAGTAGTTGTTCCGCTCCTCGAACGAGGTGAACTGCGGCCCGACGAACTGGTTGCCGAGATGCGTGTTGCCGCAGGCGGTGAGCGCCGGGTTGACGAAGGGGTTGCAGACGTTGACGCTCGGCTGCGTGTAGTTGTACGTCATCCGCGGGTCGTTGGCCGCGTTGTGCAGCGCCTGCGCGATGATGGCGCCGTCGTAGCCGATCTTGATGTTGTGCGTCCCGGTGACGTAGGACGCCGACGCGTTCATCCGGACGTTATCCGAGTCGATCAGCTGCGCGCGCGATCCAGTTCCGATCAGCTCCGTGTTGAGCGACCCCGACGCGAGCGCGGCGAAGCCGCCGCCGGCAGTGGCGTTCACCCGTGGCGCCACGGCGTCACCGCCCGCGGTGGTCCCGATCTCGGACACTCTGGGAATCTCCCGCGGATTTCTCCACTCCAGGTGCCTGTCGGTGTGATTGTCCTGTACGGTAATCGAGGCGCCCGCTTCCAGCAGGATGCGGTTGCTGAACGGATTGGTCCACGAGTACTGCTGCAGGCGGTTCGGCTTCACCTGCACCGACCACCACGCCTCGGGCGCGACGAAGGTCGCCACCATGCCGTGGCAGGGATCCTGGCAGAAGTTCTGCTCGTCCCAGAAGACGTTGAACTTGTTCTTCTGGGTCGCCTGCCAGGTGAAGCGGCCGTTCACGTTCTGCCAGCGGTTCGTATACGAGAGCACGCCCGCCGGGCGATCGGGCTGATAGTTGTAGCCCCATTTGCCATAGTGGAGGTTGGGGTAGAACTCGCCCCCGCCGGGGACCTGCTCTTTGCCCTGATCCCGCGCCACCGAGTGGAACCACAGCCGATCGCGGAGAATCGGACCGCCGTAGGCGCCCGACACGTCGTAGTTGTACTTGATCGGGTTGGTGACGGTGATGCTCGGGTAGGCCTCGTTGTTCCTTCCGAACCACGACTCGTTGGAGTAGGTCGTGTTGAAGTTTCCGGCGTAGCGGTTCCCCCCGGTTCGCGGCACGATGTTGATCGTGGCGCCACCTGTCTCCGACTCGCCGAGCGCACCCGAGAGCTGGATGGAAATCTCCTGGGCGTTCGCGATATCCGCCATGTACCCGCCGAGCAAGCCGACGATCGGCCCGCCGGCCACGCTCTGCGTCAGGCTCGCGTTGGAATTGAGGACCATTCCGTTGACCTTGACCTGGCCCTGCGAGGTCAGGAGTGAGCCGCCCAGCTCTTCTCCCTGATCGAAGGCCTGGACGGCCGGACTGCAGAACGTCCCCACGCCACCGTTGCAGATGCCATACGCCGTGCCGGGTCGATAAGAAGAGCCGATTCCCGGCGTAAGCTGCAACAGGCTGACGATGTTGCGCGACGTCGGCAGCTCCTGCAGCTGCTCGCCCGAGAAGGTGATCGCCTGTCGCGCATTCTGCACGTCGACGACCGGCGAGTCGGCCCTCACCGCCACCGTCTCCTGGAAATTACCGACGCCCAGCGCCGGGCTGACGTTGGCGGTGAACCCGCTCGTCAGCACGACGTTGTCGCGCTGCTGCTTTTGGAACCCGCTCAGGGTGAACACGACGGTGTAGGTACCGATTGGCAGGTTCGTGATGCGGTACTGCCCGAGGTTGTCGGAGACGGTGCTTCGGACGCCAATCAACGCCGGGCTCGTCGCCTCGACCGTGACCCCGGGCAACACCGCGTCCTGCGCGTCGCGGATCGTGCCGGCAATTGTCCCCTCCTGGGCCAATGCGGTGGTTGGGATCATCAGCAGACACGCCGCTAGCAGGGTATATCTCGCTCTCCTCGACTGCAGCATAGAAGTCCCCCTCGCCATGATTAATGGACGACGAAACGCGTCACCGACCCACCACGCTGGGCACGCGGGCGCCACGTATACGCCTCCCCCGCACGGTTTGTCAATGAGCGCGATCGATCCTTGCTCGTCTATGACTGCGCAGGGAATCGCCGCTTGACCCCCATACGGTTACGCCGAGCGTAGAATTCGCAGCACCTGACGCTCCCGCCAGGTCGTCAGCGCCTGAAAGAGGGGATATTGCCGCCGGCGGATCGTTAGAAGGATTGAGTGCCGCCGTGGAACGAGGTGCAACATGGCCAGCGAGTGGCATCGCAGACAACAGCGTGAGCGGGAACTGCGTCTCATCAACAAGCAGAACCGGACCCGCGCGAAGCTGAGCGAGCTGAATGCGAGAATCCGTCAGGCCGAGCGCGCGGAGCGGCAGGATGCCCGTGTGGAGGTGCTCGACGAAGTCGTGGCGGCGAAGGCCGAAGCCATGAGCGCCATCGACGCCTGTCCGTTCCCGGAAGGTTCGCCATATAAGCGCGAGTGGCAACGCGAGCTCACGGGCATCCTCCTGACCTCGGACCATGGCGAGGCGCGGTTGAAGAATCTTCGCGATCGGGTAAGGGCGTGTCGCGCAGATTGCGATCTCAGCCGTGTGGGTGGGTTCGCGACGGCAATGTATGGCGAACAGGAGGCCGCAACACGACGCAGGTTGAACTGGCGCCTCGAAATCGTCGAAATGAGACTCGACAAACTCATTCGGCTCGCGTGGTTCGCGCGGCGCTGACCTGCGTCGCCAGACATTTCTTACGGCGGTGCGCTGAGCGCGAAGACGTTGCCTTCGGGATCGACCGCGTCGGTGCCGCCCCACGGGCGCTGGAGAAGCGGCAGGCCCATCGCGGTAATTCTCTCGAGGGTCGAGTGGACGTCGCGCACGATGAAGGTGAGCTTGATGCCCCCTTGCTCGCGCGGCCGCGGCGGCGAGTCGATGTGAATGCCCGCTGCGAGTGCCGGCGGAATGGCGTGCAGCGAGAATCGCGCACCGTTGCCGTTGAACTCCACCCAATTGTCCACGCGTGTATCCTCGACGGGCTGGAGCTGCAGGATGTCGCGATAGAACGCCGTCATCCGATCGAGATCCTTTACGAACAGCATCGCTCCGCCGAGTTGCATCGCTACTTCCTGTTTTCGAGTTGCGCCAACACCGTGCTGACGCAGTCCAATACTGGCACGGCTGCCGCAGCTCCAGCGGGCTGTCTTTCGTTGTCAGCATGCGCTACGGCTCGCGGCCGGCCGTTCTGACGACGGCCCGGATTCCACCGAGTTTGTAAACGAACACCCCCGTCCCAGCGGCGAACAATGCGCCGACTCGGCGCGCCGTTTTGTGGCATGTTTCGTCGGCACCGGTTGGCATACCGCTTGATCTGGAGGCCCTGGATCCGGCGAGGACACATGCTGCAGGACTACAAGCTCGGACTCCGGATGCTCCTGAAGTACCCAGGCCTGACGATCGCCGGGGGGCTGGCGCTCGCCGTTGCAATCGGGATCGGGGCGGGCTGGTACGACTTGTGGGGCAAGCTCCTGGCGCCGACGATCCCGCTGCCCGAAGGCGACCGCGTCGTCTTGATCGAGACGCAGAACACCCTGACGAACGCGCCTGAGCCGCGGGTCGTGCGCGACTTCCTCGAGTGGCGGCGCGAGCTGCACACCATCGAGGGCCTGGGCGCGTACGCCACGAACACCCGCAACCTGATTGTTGGCCGCGCGGCTCCAAAACCGATCCGGCTGGCGGAGCTCACGGCCACCGCTTTCGGCACGGCACGTGTACCGCCGATGCTTGGTCGTGCCCTGATCGACTCGGACGAGCAACCGGGAGCGCCCAAAGTGGTTGTGCTCGGGTACGACGTGTGGCAGCGGTCCCTCGGCGGCCGGCGCGACATCGTCGGATCGGTCGTGCGGCTGGGGAACACACCGGCGACCGTGATCGGTGTCATGCCGGAGGGTTTCAGGTACCCCGTCAACCACGAGGCCTGGACGCCCTTGTCGTTCCGTGCCTCGTACGACCCGCTGGAGGGCGGTGCGCTCAGCGTCATCGGCAGGCTGTCTCCTGGTGTCACGCGGGAGCAGGCGAATGCCGAGTTACGCGTCCTCAGCGAGCGGTCGGCCGCGGCGCTTCCGGCGACGCACGAGCATCTGCGATCGCGCGTCATGCGACCGGGGGAGGCGTCCGACGTCCCGGAGTTCGCGCGGTTCGCGATCACGAACCTGCCTGCGCTGCTGGTGCTGATGATTGCGTGTCTGACGGTCGGCACCCTCTTCTACGCGAGAACGGCCACACGAGAGGGGGAAATCGCCGTGCGTTACGCGCTTGGTGCAAGCCGCTCGCGCATCATCGGCCAACTCTTCGTGGAAGCTCTTGTGCTCGCGTCGGTCGCAACCGCGGTCGGCCTGATGGCCGCCGACCAGGCGATCAGGTGGGGGGTCGCGAACGTCAGCGGGGCCGCGGGAGGCGCACCGTCGTTCTGGATAACCCCCGGCCTGAAGCTCTCAACGATTCTGTACGCCGGTGGCCTGGCCGTCATCAGCGCGGTCATGGTGTCACTCCTGCCTGCGCTGAGGGCTACCCGAGCGCGCGTGCAATGGCAGCTTGCGAACCGGGGCAGCGGTGGCGCCACGCTGCGCTTCGGGCGCGTCTGGACAGGGGCGATGATCGTTCAGGTGGCGCTGACCGCCATCGGTATCCCGCCAGCCCTGGAGACCGCGAGCGAGGCCGTGCGTAACCTGAACATCCGCGCTCGATTTCCAAGTCGAGAGTATCTCGCCGCCCGCATCGATGTGGATCGGCCATTCGAGGAGGAGACCACGCCTGCGTTCGAGGAGCGGCGGGCGCAGACGTTCGCGGCGCTCGAGCGGCGCATCGCGCAGGAACCTGGCGTGATCGCGGTCACCTTTGGGGACGGCGCGCCGGGGGCAGGACCGAGAACCCGATCCGGAGAAGTCGAGTCCTCTCCAGGCGCCGAGCCGACGTACGAAGATCTGTTCTGGACGCTTGCTGTGGGGCCGGGGTTTTTCGAGGCGTTCGATCGTCCGATCGTTGCCGGGCGTACGTTCCACGCGGGAGACCGAAGTCCCGCTGTCCGGACGGTCATCGTCAACGAGGCGTTCGCGCGCCAGTTTTCAGAGGATGCGGGCAGGGGCTCGCCGATCGGCGCTCGCCTCCGGTATTCCGCGTCATCCGGCCGGCGAGACACATCAGCAGCGGAGACGTGGTTCGAGATCGTGGGCGTCGTGCGCGACGTCGGCTTGGATCCTGACGACTTGGGCGACGAACGGCCGTTTGTGTTTCACGCGGCGTCGGCGGGAACGGTCTCTCCGCTGGTGATGAGCGTGCACCTGCGCGGCAATCCGGCCAGCCTCGCTGCGCGTCTGCCGATCATTGCGGCCGATATCGATGCCAGGGTCTACGTCCGCGACGCGCTGCCGCTGAACGAATGGGTCCGGCGGCGGGATATGAACCTGGCCATGTCAGCCGGAGTGCAGGCGGGGGTGACCGTGCTCGTCCTCTTTCTGTCGGCGCTGGGAATCTTCTCGCTGATGTCCGTCAGCGTGTCGCGGCGGACGCGCGAAATCGGGCTGCGCGCGGCGCTCGGTGCCAGCCCACGGCAGGTGCTCGCCGGAATCCTGTCCAGAGGTATCGTGCTCATGGGGAGCGGAACCACCGCCGGAGGCGCGCTTCTGCTGTTGGCCGTCGCAGTGGCCGCGCCCCCCGATCAACGCGCGGACGACCTTGCGCTCTACGCCGGATTCGTTGGAGTGACGGCCGCGGTGATGCTCGCCGCGTGTCTGCTCGCGTGCATCGGGCCCGCCAGACGCGCGCTCAGGATCAATCCAACCGACGCCCTGAGGGAAGCCTGAGTTCGGTTTTCTGGCTTGCCAGCCGCAGCCGGCGAGCGAAGCGAGCGCTTGGCGAAGGCTGGTACCCCTTCGATCGCGAACTGGTCAGACACCTCGACCGCGATACCAGTTGACTGCCAACATCTTGGAGGTGTAGCCTCCCAACAGGTGACACCCGACAAGAGCGACGTCCTCTACGGCACCCTCGGCTTGATGATCATCAAGACCTTGGAGGCTCTCGGTCCGCTGCACGGGTATCGGATCGCCCGGCGAATCGAACAGATCAGCGGAAATCAGCTCGCGCTCAACCAGGGCACTCTGTATCCGGCGCTGCTCAAGCTCGGGCAGATGGGGTGGATTTCGTCCAAGTGGGGCACATCCGAGAGCGGCCGGCGCGTGCGGGTCTACGCACTGACAAGCGCCGGGCGCAGGCAGCTTCAGAAGGAAGAAGCCCAGTGGCAGCGTGCGGCGAGCATCGTCGAACGTTTTCTCAAGATCTCCGAGAACCCCTCATGACAACCCTGCGGATCCTTCTGTCCCGGCTGTGGTCGCTCGTTCGTTCTCGCCAGATGGATCGCGAGATCGACGACGAGATCACCAGCCACCTTGCCGAAGCGACAGATGAGTACATCGCGCAGGGCCTTTCGCCGGAGGAGGCGCGCCGCGCTGCCCTGCGTCGTTTCGGTGGAGTCACGCAGACGAAGGAAGTCTATCGGGACGTCCGATCATTCATGTCGCTGGATGATCTGGCGCGTGATCTGCGCCACACCGTCCGCACGCTTCGGCGCAGTCCTGGTTTCACGATGGTGACGGTCGTCACGCTGGCCCTCGGCATCGGCGCGACCGCGACGGTCTTCAGTGTCGTGAACGGGATTTTCTTGCGACCGTTGCCCTACCCCAGCGCCGAGCGTTTGATGGAGGTACGTGGGGAGTATGAGAACGGCTTTCAGGGCCAGCTCTCGTACCCGAACTTCGCGGACCTTCAGGAACAAAATCGCACCTTTGCGGGGCTCGCGGCCTACATCCACCGGATGACCTTGGCCGCGACGGCCGAACAGGCGTTTCGCGTGGCATGGACCCGGGTTTCGCCAGGCTACTTCTCGGTCATCGGCGTGCCGCCCGCCCTCGGGCGAGGGTTCAGTGCCGACGAGGAACAGACGGGCGCGCCCGTCGCGGTCGTCAGTTACGGCTTCTGGCAGAACCGCCTCGCAGGCCGCAGCGACTTCGCGAGTGAGCGCGTGCGCGTAAACGATCAAACCTACACGGTGATCGGCGTGATGCCGCGTGGCTACGATTTCCCTGCGGCGACCGACCCCACTTTCCCTGCGGCGACCGAGCTTTGGGCGCCCCTGCAGCCGCCCGGTCACAACCCGTCGCGCACCGCGAAGGGCTTTCAGGTCGTCGGGCGCCTGCGGGACGACATATCTGCCACGGCCGCCCAGCAGGATCTCAGCGCAGTCGCCGCACGACTCAAACAACAGTATGGCGACGACGAAGACATG
>JBOGIQ010000194.1:0-11374 GCA_050742535.1 Vicinamibacterales bacterium
ACATGGTGTCGCTCATTGCGAATGCCCCGCATGCCGACGAGGGGAAGGCGCTCATCGACTACCTGCTCTCAGTGGACGTCGAGCGGCAACTGGCCGCATCCGAGGCCGTGCAGATCCCGTTGCACGCCGGCGTTCCGGGCCCGAAGAACATCCCACCGATTTCGACCTTCAGGCCAATGACGCTGGACTACGGGAAAGCGGCGGCCCGTGTGGAGGACGTGACGGCACGGCTGGCGACGATTCTCGGACTGTGATCTGGCGACGCTCGCTGCGCACACCCGTGCTGACCGCGGCGGCACTGCTCTTCCTTCTTGTCTGCGTCCTTCCCGTTGCCTCGATCGTCTGGGGCGCCGTGACACAGGGCATTGGACAATCGAACGTTTTCGAGACTGTGCTCCTCGACGCCAGACAGCGCAGCCTGCTCACGAATAGCGCACTGCTGGCGGGCGGCACGGCCATCCTGGCGACCGTGATCGGCGCGCCGCTCGGCGTCGCGCTCTCACGGGTCCCGCTCGGACAGAAGCCGGCCCTTCGTGTTGCGCTAGCTGCGCCGGTGACGCTCCCGCCGTACATTGTCGCCCTCGCCTGGATCTACCTGGGCGGCAGCTGGATCTACAGCCTGCCTGGTGCCGTCATCGTGCTGAGCCTGGTCTTCTATCCACTCTCGATGCTGGCCACTGAGGCGGCGATGCGACACGTGGATGGCCGACTCGAGGAGGCGGCGCTGCTGATCGCGCCGCCGGGCCGGGTGCTTCGGCGGATCACCGCGCCGCTGGTGGCGCCAGCCGTTCTGGCCGCGGGGCTCGTCATCTTCGTCCTCGCGCTGTCGGAGTTTGGCGTGCCAGGGCTGCTGCGGGTACGCGTGTATCCGACCGAAGTGTTCACGGCATTCGCGGCACTCTACGATGTCGGGCGAGCCACTCTGCTGATGCTTCCCCTGCTACTCCTCTCAACCACGATCGCAGTGATGGCTGGAGTGATCGGCGGAGACCGTTTCGTCGTCGCGCGGCGGGTGACAGGTGCCGCGCCACTGTTACTACCGGCCTTCCGTCGTCCTGTGATCGCGTCCGTCGTCGGGGTGATCTTCGTTGCGCTCGTGTTGCCCGTCGCAGTGCTGGCGCGCGAGGCGTCGGGCACGCGTCTCTTGTCGACGGTGATCGCGTCGGGCGAGGCGATCGTCAACAGTCTCGTGCTGTCCACCGTCGGCGCCAGCGCGGTGATCGGGCTGGCCATCTGGGTCGGCTACGCTCGCGCCAGGGCCCGGCCTTCGGTGGGTCGCGCGGTCGACGTACTGCTGGTCGTGCTGTTTGCGGTGCCAGGCACGGTGGTTGGCGTGGGGTTGATCGGATTCTGGAATCGCCCCGGGCCACTTGGCGCGCTTTACGGCACGGACGCCATGACACTGCTCGCGTACCTCGCGCGACTGGTACCCGTTGCCGTGCTGACGATCGCGGCGGCTATCCGTTCCGTGCCCGTTTCGCATGAAGAGGCCGGCGCCGTGAGCGGCGCGGGCTGGCTGCGAACGCTCCGGCATCTCGTGCTCCCGCAGACAACGATCGCGCTCGCCGCGGCGTGGGTGGTGGCGTTCATCCTCGCGTTCGGGGAGCTGGGCGCCGCGATCCTGGTAGCGCCGCCGGGTGAGGCCACGCTGCCCATCCGCATCTACACGATGATCGCCAACGCGCCTCCGTCTCAGGTTGCGGCGCTGGCCCTCCTGCAGGCCAGCATTGTTGGCGCACCGCTTGCGCTCCTGGGCCTTGCGGCGTCGCGGAGTCGACGGTGAGCGATGTCGCGGTGCGGATCGCTGGCGTGACGAAGCGCTATGGCGCGCAGGCGGTGGTGGACGACATCTCGCTCGACGTCGCCGCGCGCGAATCCATCGTCCTTGTCGGGCCGAGCGGCTGCGGGAAAACGACGCTGCTGCGGATGATCGCTGGTCTCGACGTCCCTGATTCTGGTGAGATCTGGCTCGACGGGCGCCTGGTGGCGCGCGGCGGACGCAGTCTCGTGCCGCCGCATCAGCGGCGAATCGGGCTCGTCTTTCAGGACCTCGCGCTCTGGCCGCATCTGACCGTTCGCGGGAGCCTCTCCTTCGTCATGGAGTCGGTTGGCGTGGCGAAGTCCGAATGGAACGAACGCATCGAGCGCGTGCTCAAGCTGGTGCGAATCGAGGCACTCGCGGACCGGTCTCCTCATCAGTTGTCCGGCGGTGAGCAGCAGCGGTCCGCTGTCGCCCGCGCGCTCGCATCCGAGCCGACGCTGTTGTTACTGGATGAGCCGTTTTCGAGCCTCGATGCAGAGTTGCGGCACGAGTTGCGCGGGGAGCTGCGCGATCTCCAGCAGAGGCTCGGCCTCCCGACTGTCTATGTCACGCACGACACGGACGATGCGCATGAGCTGGCGGATCGCGTGGTCACGATGAGATCGGGACGTATCACCGCCGTCTCTACCTAGCGTGCACGGTCACGGCAAGGCTGCGTCGGCGACCGCATGGGCGATCATTGCCGTAACCCGTGCCTTTTGACGCGGCGACGAGGGAGCCGAGGGGCAGGCGTGGTGGTGCCGAATGACTCAGAAGCATCGGTCCAGGGTTGAAGGAAGGCGAACAGTACATGATCCGGATTGGAAGCGGCGGTCAGGCCGGCCGTGGCCAATCGAATGACGTCGCAATGCCTGGAGACGATGGCGAAGACACGATCGTCTTGCGTGGACCCCAGGTGGTGGTCGTTGCAAGGGGCGGCCGCGGCGTCAAGGCGCCGAAGCCCGGGAGTTTCAGCGGCGGTGCTTCGGGTGAGGGCGGCCAAGCCGACTCGAGTGAGACCGTGATCGCCCGACCGGGGAATTCCGGTCAACCCGGTGATTTCGGCGGGTCCACCGAATTGAATTCCGCGTCGGGGGGCAGCGGCGGGATCGCCGTATTTGGATCGTTGAAGCCACTGGGCTCCTCTGGCGGCGATGGTGGCGCAGGTCGACAGTTTGGATATACCGACGACGGCAAGAGCGGCGGGGCGGGCTCAGTGGTTATTACGTGGTGAACGGCCGTGACTCTAGGGCTGCCAATCGCCGTGGTCAGATGTGGGGCGAACGCTCGGCACCTGACCAAAAATTCAGAGATTCTTCAGACTCAGTTTTCACCCGAGCGCTTGACGCGGTGACCGCCAGTCACAAACAATGACGACAGTGCGGAAGGCTCTCGCGGTTGCGCTGTCAATCGCCGTTCAAACGGCGGCACTCGGTGCGCCGCTTGTACACGTGCACCCGGACGACCATCCGACGGCGCATCACGGTGGTGTCGCCGTGCATACGCACTGGTCTGGCCACACGCATTCCTCCGCCCCTCCGGACACGCCCGCGATAGACGCCGCAGATCACGATCGCGCCGTCTTTACCAACACGTTCGTCGCGGTAACCACGACCGCGTTGTTGAAAGCGGCGGTCACGTCGCCTGTGTTCGCGCTGCCGATGGCAGTGGAAGCGCCCGCGCATGGCCGTCTAGATGACACTCGAAGTCACGACCCTCCGTTCATCCGCTCGTGTTCGTCTCGCGCCCCGCCCTTCTTCCTGTCCTGATCTGACGGGAACGCCCGTCGTTTATTCCCCGATCAACTGAGGTCTTATGCGCACGTGTTTCGTGTGCGCCGCGGCTGCTGCGTTCGCCATGACCGGCACCGTGAGCGCTCAAACTGTCACGCTCCCCGAATCAGAGGTTCTCGCGCAGCTGAGTGCCGAGAATCCACGCATTCAGGCCGCACGCGCCGGCGTGGACGTGATGCGCGCCGAGGTCCTGGCGGCCGGGCGCTTGCCGAATCCACGGGTCACGTACAACCGTGAGGCCGTCGCCGGTGTTTCGGAAAACATGGTGATGGTCTCCCAGACGCTGCCGGTGACCGGCCGGCGGCGGTTTGACGTGAGCGCGGCGACGGCGCGAGTCGAAGCGGGCTCACAACGGGCACAGGACCAGATTCGGCGCATTCGCGCAGACGTCCGGCTCGCCTACACCGACCTCTGGGCGGCGCAAGAGCGGGAGCGCGAGCTGACACGCAGCAGGGATCGCTTGAATGAGCTCGCGGGCATTCTCGGTAAGCGTGAGGCAGCGGGCGACGCAGCCGGCTTCGACCGACTTCGCGCCGAACGCGAGGTGACCGACGTTGACGCGGGCCGCGGTCTGGCGGCGGCGGAGCGGGCACAGGCGCAGGCGAACCTGTCGAGCTTCCTGCCGGCGCAGCGGCTGAACTCGATTGAGGCGGTCAGACCCGCAACCACCTTGCCGATGCTACCGACGGTGGATGAGCTCATGGCCCGGGCCGAAACGTCACGCGGCGATCTCGTGGCGCTGGCCCGTGAAATCGACGCGGCAGGCTTCGCCGAGCAGGCGGCTGGACGACGCGCGATTCCCGAGCCCGAGGTCGTCGCGGGGACGAAAATGTCAAACGCTCTGGGCGGCGACGTGGGCAGCATTGTCAGCGTGCACGTGTCGATTCCCTTGTTCGATCGCGCTCGTCCCGAGCGCGCCGCGGCACAAGCGCGCGGCCGTCAGGCGCGGGTTGAAGCCGATGTGCTGCGTCAGACGATTCGTGCGCAGATCGCCAACTGGCGCGCCGCCGTTGTCGAACGCCGAGCGGTCGCGGAGCGCCATCGCGCCGCGCTCGCCACAGGTGCAGGTGAGATCGAGCGGATTGCGCAGGTGAGCTACGACGCCGGCGAGCGAGGCATCCTCGAGCTGCTCGACGCGTTTCGCACCGCTTCGACGGCACGCGTGCGGCAGACGGAGCTGGACGCTGTGGTCCGCGAGGCAGAAATAGAGCTCGAATTTGTGAGCGGATGGGAGATTCCATGACGCGCGTGACGCACATCGTTCTCTGTCTGTGGGTTGCCTGGCTCGCCATGGCATGCGGACGCGACGAGACCGCGGCTCCCGAGGCGGAAATACCGACGCTCGACGTCACCCATTGGACTGAGAAGACGGAGCTCTTCATGGAGTACCCGCCGCTTGTCGCCGGCCAGAAGCCGGTATTCGCGGTGCACCTGACACGACTCAGCGACTTCTCGGCGATGACGGCGGGACGGCCGCGCATCGAGTTCATCTCCGAGACCGGGGGCGCGCCGGCGATTCTGGAGGGAAATGAGGCATCCCGTCCTGGCGTGTTCCGTGTGCAGGCCACGATTCCCCCTGCGGGGATGTACCGCTGGGCGCTGATCGTGGACGCGCCTGGCCTGGCGGACCGGCACGAGCTCGGCGCGATAACGGTATTCGCCAGCCAGGACGAAGCCGTCGCCGACGCGGAAAAGCACGCCGAAGAGGACGCCACCGCGATCAGCTATTTGAAGGAACCACAGTGGACGCATGGCTTCGCCACCGTTGTGGTCGAGGAAGCGGACGTGCGGCGGGCGATCAGGGCTCCGGCGGTGATCGAGCCGCTCACAGGTGGTGAAGCGGTCGTTTCGGCGCCGGCGGACGGCCGCTTCATGTCGACCAGTCTCCCGGCGGTTGGCACGAGAGTTACCGTGGGTCAGGAACTTGGACGGCTCCAGCCGCGGTTGTCCGAGGGCGGACCGGACCGGGCCTCGCTGGCCGCGGCAGCCGCCGAAGCGGAGACAGCGCTCGACGCGGCGCGGGCCGAGCTGGCGCGCTCGGAACGGCTGCTCGCCGAGCGTGCCGTTCCGGGCCGGCGTGTCGAAGACGCCCAGCGCGCAGTGAAGGTGGCCGAAGCGCGATTGACTGCGGCCGAGGCGCGATTGGCGCAGCGCGACGAGGCATTGCGAACCGGTGGCGGCGCGGCCTCGGGGAACGCGTTTGTGTTGCGGGCCCCGATCGCTGGCGTCGTGACGGAAGTCTTTGCGGCCCTCGGCGCCTCCTACGATGAAGGTACGCCGCTGTTCCGGGTCGTGCGCACCGACGAGGTCGAACTCCAGGTGCACGTGCCAGCCGCAGACATGCCGCTCGCCAGGATCGACCAGATCGCCGTCGAGATTCCCGGGCGGCCGGATCCGGTTGCCGTGAAACACGATCACATGCACTACGCGGGCGTGATCGACCCGAAGACCAAGGCGCTGCCCGTGCAGTTCGACGTGGACAACCGGGGTGAACAGCTCCTGATCGGTCAGACGTTGACGGCAATCCTCTACACCGGCCGCCGGGAGCGCATGCCGGCCGTACCCAAGGACGCGGTGTTGATGGAAGCCGGCCGCCCCTACGTGTTTGTGCAGACCGGCGGCGAAAGTTTTTCGCGCCGATACATCGAGATTGCCAGCCGCGACGGCGACCGGGTTGGTGTGCGGAGCGGCGTCAAACCGGGGGAGCGCCTAGTTACCCGCGGCGCCTATGACGTCCAGCTCGCGTCGGCGGCCAGCGGACTTCCGGCCGAAGGGCACGTTCACTGAGGCCGCCATGAAGCGCATCATTCACTGGTCGATCGAGCATCACTGGATCGTCATCGCACTCTCCGTCCTTCTTCTTGCGGCAGGGGCATGGACCGCCCGGGACATGCCGGTCGATGTCTTCCCGGACCTGACGGCGCCGACCGTCACCATCCTCGCCGAAGGCCACGGCATGGCACCCGAGGAGATGGAATCGCTGGTGACATTTCCGATCGAGAGCGCCATCAACGGCGCATCGGGTGTCCGTCGCGTGCGATCGGCGACGGCGGTCGGCGTCGGCGTGATCTGGGTCGAGTTCGACTGGGGTACCGACATCTACATCGCACGGCAGCTCGTCGCCGAGAAGCTCGCGCTGGTCGCCGGGACGTTGCCGCCCCAGGTCGAACGGCCGGTGCTCGCGCCGATCTCGTCGATCATGGGCGAGATCCTGTTCTTCGCGCTGTCGTCCGACACCGTCGATCCGCTGACGATGCGAACGGTGGCGGACACCGTGGTGCGGCGGCGACTCCTGGCCATCCCCGGTGTGTCGCAGGTGACGCCGATCGGTGGGGCCGAGCGCCAGTACCAGGTGATTGCCCATCCCGGGGCGCTGCGGGCGAACTCCGTTTCACTGACGGAGTTGCTGGACGGTGTCCGGGAGGCCAGCGAGAACGCGTCGGCCGGGATCTACACCGAAGGTCCGCAGGAGTACGTGCTGCAGGCGGTGGGTCGTGTGCGGAGCGCAGAGGAGATCGGCGAGAGCATCGTCGCGATGCGCGGTACACGGTCGGTGCTCGTGCGCGACGTGGCGGACGTCCAGGAGGGCGCCGCGCTCAAGCGCGGTGAAGGGTCCCGCAACGGCAAACCGGCGGTGATTGTCGGCGTGCAGAAGCAGCCGGGAGCCAACACGATCGTGGTGACCGAGCGTCTCGACCGCGAGCTCGACGCGCTGCAGCAGGATTTGCCCGCGGGCATGACCATCGATCGGCGCATCTTCCGGCAGGCCGACTTCATCCAGGTCGCCGTGAACAACGTGATCGCCGCCCTGCGCGACGGCGGCATCCTCGTCGTCGCGGTCGTGATTCTGTTCCTCGCGAACCTGCGCGCGGCGGCGATCACGCTGACGGCGATTCCACTGTCCATTGCCGCCGCGATCCTCGTGCTGCGCGGCTTCGACCAGACCATCAACACGATGACGCTCGGAGGTCTGGCCATCGCCATCGGCGCGCTCGTCGACGACGCGATTATCGACGTGGAGAACGTGGTGCGGCGTCTCCGCGAGAATGCGGCGAAACCGGTGGACCAGCGGCAGCCCGCCACGGTGATCGTCCGTGACGCCACCCTGGAAATCCGCTCGTCGATCGTCTTTGCGACCGTCATTATCGTCCTGGTGTTTCTGCCGATCTTCGGTCTGACGGGCGTCGAGGGACGTCTGCTCACGCCGCTCGCCGAGGCCTACATCGTCGCCCTGCTCGCGTCGCTCGCCGTCGCGATTGTCGTCACGCCGGCTCTCTGTTACGCGTTTCTGCCGGCGGCGGCCTCGATTGTTCGCGGTCACGAGGGACGTGTGGCCCAGGCATTGAAATCCCTGTTTGCGCGAGCGCTGCCAACGGCGCTCGATCGACCACGGTTGGTCATCGGCGCGTCGCTCGTCCTTCTCGTGGCAGCCGTTCTGGCGACAACGCGGTTCGGCACGGCGTTCCTGCCGGAGTTCCACGAAGGCAGTCTGACGATCAGCGTGAACACGCTGCCGGGCACCGCGCTCGCGAAGTCGAACGAGATTGGCACGCGTGTCGAACAGATTCTCCTCGCGCAGGGCGAGGTCGCCGCCACGGCGCGGCGTACCGGGCGCGCCGAACTCGACGAGCACGTGCAGGGCGTCGAGGCCGCGGAAATCGATGTCGCCCTTCGCGAATCGGAGCGGCCCCGTCACGAGCTCCTGGCGGAGCTGCGGCGCAGCTTTGCCGGACTGCCCGGCACCAACGTGACGATTGGCCAGCCGATTTCCCATCGCATCGATCACATGCTGTCGGGCACGCGGGCGAACATTGCCGTGAAGATCGTCGGCGACGACCTCCTCACCCTGAGGCGTCTCGGCGAGCATGTGCGCGACGCGATGATGGGCGTCGACGGCGCGGCGGATATCTCGCTCGAACAGCAAACGAATATCCCGTTTGTGCGCTTCGTGCTGAATCGCGCGGCGATCGCCCGCTACGGACTGACGATCCAGGATGTGGCGGACGCCATCGAGACGAGCTTTGCGGGGACCACGGTTGGACGCGTGTTCGACCGCGGCGTAGCGTTCGATCTGGTGGTCAAGCTCGACTCGGCGTCCGCCGCCGACTTCGAGCGCATTGCCGATCTTCCGGTGCACACGGCCACCGGCGAGGCCGTGCCCCTGCGTGTGGTTGCTGACGTCCGGCGCGAGGTGGGCGCCAATATGATCCTCCGTGAGAACGTCCAGCGGCGCATCGTCGTGTCCTGCAACGTCGCCGGGCGCGACCTCGGCAGCGTCGTGCGCGACATCCAGGCGGCGGTTGCCGAACAGGTCTCGCTGCCTGGGGGGTATCGGGTGGAGTACGGCGGTCAGTTCGAGAGCCAGCAGAGCGCCTCGGAACGGCTGCTCATTCTCGGCGGCGCGGCCATCGCCGGCATCTTCATGATGCTGGTGCTCGCGTTCGGCCGCGCGCGTGACGCCATCCTCGTGATGGTCAACCTGCCGCTTGCGCTGATCGGCGGGGTGGCGGGGGTGTTTCTCGCCGGCGGCGTGCTGAGCGTGGCGTCGATGATAGGGTTCATCACGTTGTTTGGCATCGCCACGCGGAATGGCATCATGCTCGTCTCGCACATCCGGCATCTGATCGACGAGGAGGGCGTGCGCGATGTTCGCGCCGCCGTCGAACGCGGTGCGAACGAGCGTCTGGTTCCGATTCTGATGACCGCGCTGGCGGCCGGCCTGGCGCTGATTCCGCTGGCGCTCGCGGCCGGCGAATCGGGAAGTGAAATTCAGACGCCGATGGCCATCGTGATTCTCTGCGGGCTGACGACGTCGACGTTGTTGAATATGTTTGTGGTGCCAACGCTCTATCTGAGATACGGGAGGTCCGCCTGAAGGCGGACCCTACGTCGGTTGTATGTCGGGTGGCTGAAGGTCGTAGTGTCCGCCTTCAGGCGGACCCTTTGCATGTTGCATTTTGAATTGTTGAATGAACCCTATGCGAACTCTTCAATGGCTGTTTCTCGTGAGCGCGCTGCTGTTCGTCAGCGGCATCGGCTTCGTCATCGCGGCCGGACGGACAGCCCGTTCCGCCGCGCCGGCAGCGGGGCCGGCGGCGCCAGCGGTGCCGCCCGTCGCCAACGTCAAGCACGTCATGCTGGCGATGACGATGCCCAACGCGGCCGCCATCTGGGATTCCGTCAGCACCATCGTCGATGCGAAGGGCGTGACGGAGAACCAGCCGCGCACCGACGAGGAGTGGCAGGCTGTGGCGTCGAGCGCGGCGGTGCTCGCCGAGTCCGCCAACCTGCTGCTGACCGGCGACCGCGCCGTCGATCGCGGCGACTGGGCCAAGTTCTCGATCGCGCTGCGCGATTCGGCGAACACGGCGCTGGCCGCGGCGGAGAAAAAGGATCCGGCCGGCATTCTCGCCGTCGGCGAAGTCATCAACGCGTCCTGCGATGCCTGCCATGAACGCTATCAACGTCAGTAGCCGGATGCGGCTCCGTCTGATTTGCACGCTGCTCATCGCCGCCGCCTGCGGCGCCGTGATCGAGGCGCATGGCGTGGCGGGGAAGGACGCCGTGTTCCTGCAGGGGCTGCAGGGCCGGGCGATCGTGCCGTTGATGTATCTGGGCGCGAAGCACATGGTGACCGGCTACGATCACCTGCTGTTCCTCGTCGGCGTCATCTTCTTTCTGTACCGCGTCAAGGACGTCCTCCTCTACGTCAGCCTGTTCACGATCGGCCACAGCGTGACGCTGCTCGCCGGCGTGCTCGGCGGCATCCATGCGAACGCGTATCTCATCGACGCGATCATCGGGTTCTCGGTCGTCTACAAGGCATTCGAGAACATGGACGGATTCCGGCGGGTGTTCGGCGTGCAGCCCGACACGCGCGCGGCCGTGCTGATCTTCGGGTTGTTTCACGGGTTCGGCCTGGCGACGAAGCTGCAGGACTTCGAGCTCGCGCCGCAGGGTCTCGTGGCAAACATCGTCAGCTTCAACGTCGGCGTCGAGCTCGGGCAGGGCCTGGCGCTGACGTTCATCCTGATCGCGCTGACGTTCTGGCGCACGCGGAGCGGGTTCATGCGCCATGCCTTTGCGACCAACGCGCTGGTGATGGCATGCGGTTTCCTGCTGGTGGGCTATCAGCTCTCCGGCTATTTCCTGGCGGAGTCCTGACGTGAGCACAGACGTGAAGACCGTTGACATACCGGTGACGGAGATTCGAAACCGGCTCGCTGTGGCGACCGGCGCTGCGCTGCTCGTCGCCGGCCTCGTGCTCGTGGCGTTCGTGCTGCCGGCAGAATATGCGCTCGATCCGCTTGGAACGGGCGCCAAGCTCGGGCTCCTGGATCTGGGCCTCACGGGTCAGCAGGTTGACGCGCTCGAGGCGGGGAAGGGCACCGCGGCGGGCGGTGGGACCATCCTTGCGCCGCAGGATGCCGCGTTCAAGCAGGAGACGATCACCTTCGAAGCAGGACCGCGTGAAGGCTTCGAATACAAGTACCGGCTCGAGAAGGGCGAGGCGCTCCTGTATTCATGGACCGCCTCGGTGCCGATGAACACCGAGTTTCACGCCGAACCAGACGGAGCGCCGCGGGGGTACGCGCAGACCTACGAGAAGAAGGACGAGATGACCGGCGCATCCGGCACGCTGATGGCGCCGTTCTCGGGCATCCATGGCTGGTACTGGGAGAACACCACCGATCAGCCCGCAAAGGTCACGCTGACGACAGCCGGCTACTACAACCTCTCGCACGAGTTCCGATCCGGTCAGCCGACGAAGAACAAGAAC
>JBOGIQ010000195.1:0-11299 GCA_050742535.1 Vicinamibacterales bacterium
AGATATGGTTTACCAATAGGAGTACGCCGACCCCGGCGAGCCGCCGGCGCCGCCGGTTCGGCGCTGGAGGTCCGCCTGAAGGCGGACACTACCGTCGGACGGGCAATGTAGTAGGGCACGTGGAGGTCGGCCCCACGACCGTACCGGGTACCGGGTGCGCCGTCACTGGTCTTCAACCACGAAGATCGCGAAGAACGCGAAGGGGCACGAAGTTCGGAAACGTAGATCACCACTTCAGGGGTGACGCAGTGCGCCAGTCGTAGGACGGAGCCAGAGGATCTGTGTTTGGGCGCGGCGACGAGCTTCACTTACAATCTGCCGCTGCGTGATCCCCTAACCCTCGGAAAGAGCCAGCATGACTGCCCCAAATCCTCTCGCGATACCGTGGTTCGGCGCTCGAAGAGTGGCCAGAGAGTTCGCTGCGGAGGCCGAAACGCTTCGGAACGAATGCGCCACACTGCGCCAGCAATTGGAAGCAACAGGTGCTCTCTCACTCTATGAACTTGATCAGAGACGAGCGGCACTGCAACAGGATATCGCTGACCAGCAGAAGCGACTGGAACGTGAGCGACTTGAGGCCATCCAGTCGATGCAAGCACTTCAGGCGACTTTGGCCGAAACGCAAAAGGTGATCGTCGCAACAGAGGAACTGGCGCTGCTGCAAGCGGCAGGTATCTATAAGTACCGCCATCCATTGAGTGACGCGGTCGCCTACCAAGCCGAGCTTGCCGAACTTCAAGAGGAAATCCGAGTCATGACTTTGAAGGACGGCGGAGCCGTCCTGGCGGCACAGAAATGGACGGTTAACGGTTCGGAAGTCGAGGGCCGCAAGATGATCCGCGACTTCTCGAAACTGATGCTCCGAGCGTTTAACGCAGAAGCTGACAATCTCGTTCGCAGTCTCAAACCACACAAACTCGTAGGTGCGATCGATCGACTCAGGAAGGTGGCGGCGACTATCGAAAAACTTGGGAAGACGATGCAGATTCGAATCTCTACACCCTACGAACAACTGCGCATTCGTGAACTAGAACTAACAGCAGACTTCCTTCAAAAACAGGCCGAGGAAAAGGAAGCCGAGCGACTGGAACGGGAACGGCTTAAAGAGGAACGCAGAGCGCAGCAGGAGATGGAACGCGAACGCGCCCGCCTTGAGAAGGAGCAACGGCACTACCAAAATGCAATGGCTACTCTCGTAGCGAAGGGCGACAAAGCTGGCGCTGAGCGGCTGCAAGAACAACTTGACGAAGTGCAACGGGCAATCGCAGATGTGGATTATAGAGCGGCAAACATTCGGGCTGGCTACGTGTACGTGATTTCGAACGTTGGCTCATTCGGTGAGCGCATGGTCAAAGTCGGCATGACGCGCCGCCTAGATCCACTCGATCGAATTCGGGAACTGAGCGATGCTTCAGTCCCATTCAATTTCGACGTCCATGCCTTGTTCTTCTCGAAAGATGCAGTCGGAATCGAAGCTGCGATGCACGAGCGCCTCGGAGAGGCACGCGTGAACATCGTCAATCGCCGCCGGGAGTTTTTCAGCGCCACGCCACTTGAAGCAAAGAGTCATTTGGCAGAACTTGCAGGAGAACTGTTGGTATTTCACGAGATACCCGATGCGCTTGAGTATCGGCAGTGTCTTAGTTTGCGAGGCGTGACGGAGCTTCCGAAGGTGCCCTCTACTCTGACGTTGTCAGTTTAGGGTCGGTGGCTGTCCTCGTCGATGCGACCAAAACGATAAAGGGCACAAAGGTTTGGAGCCTTTGTGCCCTTCGCGTTCTTCGTGATCTTCGTGGTTAAAGGCCAGTGACGAGGCGCCCCTGAAGGGCGCCCCACGCTCTGCTACGCACAGCCGCTCGTCGTCCCGCAGTTCGCGCACTTGTAGCAGCTGCCGCTGCGGATCATGATCGACCCGCACGTGCTGCACGGCGGCGCGTCCTCCTGGTTCCGCATCGCCGCGAATTCGGAGGATCTGGCGTTCGGCGCGGCTGCGGTTGGTTCGGCAGCCTTCGCGGAGGTCCGCTGTGAAAGGCCGACCTTCAGGTCGGCCTCTCCCGGTTTGTCTACCGCTTTGTCCTCCACCGGCTCTTTGACGTTCACGCCGACGTGGAACTGGGCCTCCGGCGACAGGAACTTCGTCGCCAGCCACCGGAAGATGTAGTCCACGATCGACTTCGCGAACCGGATCTCGGGGTTCTTCGTCATCCCCGACGGCTCGAACCGCGCGTGGCTGAACTTGTCCACCAGCACCTGCAGCGGCACGCCATACTGCAGCGCATAGGAGATCGCCTGCGCGAACGCATCGGCAAAGCCAGAAATGGTCGAGCCCTCCTTCGCCATCGTCAGGAAGATCTCGCCCGGCGTCCCATCGTCGAACAGGCCGACGGTGATGTAGCCCTCGTGCCCGGCGATGTCGAACTTGTGCGTGATCGAGTTGCGCTCGTCCGGCAGCTTCCGCCGCTTCGGCGTCTCGACGATCTTGACGACTTCTTTCACCACTTCGCGGATTTCACCTTCTTTAATCCGGCTAAAGCCGGACTCCACACCGCCGACATTGCGGGTGTCCGCAACACCGGCCTTCGACGTATTGAGGGGCTGCGTGCGCTTGCTGCCGTCGCGGTAGATCGAGATCGCCTTCGCGCCGAGGCGCCACGACTCGATGTACGCACGCTCGATGTCCTCGACCGTCGCCTCCCGCGGCACGTTGACGGTCTTGCTGATCGCGCCGGAAATGAACGGCTGCGTCGCGCCCATCATCTTGATGTGCCCCATGTAGTGAATCGACCGCTCGCCGTTGGCCGGCTTGAACGCGCAGTCGAACACGGGGAGGTGCTCCTCCTTCAGGAACGGCGCACCTTCGATCATCTCGTTCTCGTCGATGTGATGGACAATCGCTTCGATCTCGGGCTTGGTGTAGCCAAGCTTCTCGAGCGCCATCGGCACGGTCTGGTTGACGATCTTCATCAACCCGCCGCCGACGAGCTTCTTGTACTTGACCAGCGCGATGTCCGGCTCCACGCCGGTGGTGTCGCAGTCCATCATGAAGCCGATGGTTCCGGTCGGCGCCAGCACCGTGGCCTGCGCGTTGCGATAGCCGAAATCCTCGCCCAGCTCCACCGCCTCGTCCCACGCCTGCTTCGATCCGGCGTAGAGGTCGGCCGGCACGTGCTTGGCGTTGATTTCGGCGACGGCATCGCGATGCTTGCGCATCACGCGCAGCATCGAGTCGCGATTCCTCTCGTAGCCGGCAAACGGCCCGCCATGGTCACGCGCCACCCGCGCTGACTGCGCGTAGGCCTCGCCCGTCATCACCGCGGTGATTGCCGCCGCGTAGGCACGGCCCTCGTCGCTGTCGTACGGCAGGCCGCGCGACATCAACAGCGCCCCGAGGTTGGCATAGCCAAGGCCGAGCGGACGATAGTCGTGGCTGTTCTTCTCGATCGACTTCGTCGGATAGCTCGAGTTCGGAACGATGATCTCCTGCGCGGTGATCAGCGTGCGGCACGCCGCCTTGAACGCCGCCACGTCGAGCTCGCCATCATCCTTGACGAACTTCATCAGGTTGATCGACGCCAGGTTGCAGGCCGAGTCGTCGAGGAACATGTATTCCGAGCACGGATTGCTGGCGTTGATCCGCGCCGTCTCGGTGCAGGTGTGCCAGTCGTTGACGGTCGTGTCGAACTGCATGCCCGGGTCGCCGCAGACCCACGTGCCTTCGGCAATGCCGTGCATCAGGTCGCGCGCCTTGTAGGTGTCCATCACGCGGTCGTCGATGATCGCTTTGGTCTGCCAGTCGCCATCGTCCAGCACGGCGCGCATGAAGTCGTCGGTCACGCGCACGCTGTTGTTGGAGTTCTGGAAGAACACCGAGCCGTAGGCCACGCCGGTGAACGAACCGTCGTAGCCGGCGTCGATGAGCGCCCAGGCCTTCTTCTCTTCGTCAACCTTGCAGTTGATGAAGTCCATGATGTCCGGATGCTCGGCGTTGAGGATCACCATCTTCGCCGCGCGGCGCGTCTTGCCGCCGGACTTGATGACGCCGGCAAACGCGTCGTAGCCCTTCATGAACGACACCGGGCCCGATGCGGTGCCACCGCCCGCGAGCAGCTCCTTCGACGAGCGGATCGCCGACAGGTTGCTGCCGGTGCCCGACCCGAACTTGAAGAGCATCCCCTCGGTCCTCGCCAGCGTGAGGATCGAGTCCATCGTGTCCTGCACCGAGTTGATGAAGCAGGCCGAGCACTGCGGTGCCTTCTCGAAGCCGCAGTTGAACCACACCGGGCTGTTGAACGCCGCCTTCTGATAGACCAGCAGATGCTTCAGCTCGTGGCTGAACGCCATCAGTGCGTCCTCGCTCGCGAAGTAGTGCTGCGCGCGCGCCCACCCGGTGATTGTGTCCACGACACGGCCGATCAACTGTCTGACCGAGCTCTCACGCTCCGGTGTCCCGATCTGCCCGCGGAAGTACTTCGAGACAACGATGTTGGTGGCCTGCTGCGACCAGAACTTCGGAATCTCGACGTCGCGCTGTTCGAAGACGACCTTGCCCTTTTCATTGCCGATGACGGCGGAGCGGATCTCCCACTCCACTTCGTCGAACGGGTCCACACCGGGCAGCGTGAAGTAACGCGAGAACTCGAGACCCGGCGTTGACGCCGCCCGTTCGGCCGACTTCCTTGCCCCGAGCGTAGTCGAGGGGTTGGTACGCACCTGGGTGTCGGGGGTTCCGCCACTGGTCACCTGCTGACCGGCCGGAGCAGCTTCGCGGGCAGGGCCTCTTTCCATGTATTTCCTCCGCTTGACGTGATCGTTCAGCCCAAAACGTGGCCACCACCGCCGGTTGGCGGCGCGACCTCGCAACCGTTTCAAATGTCGTGATGGGCGCTCTGGCTATCGTTCTGATGACGTCAGACCCTGGGATTGCCTTGCGTCATCAGGCTGTGAGCGCGAGGCCCTAGAGTGCGCCTGCCGATCCCCTTTGTCAAGCAGCAAACCACAATATATTGCGCCTTCCCTATTAGGGCACTCGCTATATAGCTACTATTGTCGACGACAGAACCAAGCGGATCAACGAGTTGGGGGAACTTAGGGCAGATGCCGCGATCCCTTCATGTTGTCGGGAGCCCGTTTGACAGCCGATCTGGGCGTCGCGCTACCCACCGAGCAGCTCAACCGCTCCTCCCGCTGGGTAAACCACTGCTTAGAAGGACGTCAGGAAAGCGTGATCATGCGTATTCATTGAAGGTTTTGGACTCTGCCCGGTTTGGCACAGCGCCTGCTCTATAGCTGGCCAGAGTTCGAAAGTTACCCACCCCCGCAGCGAAAGTGGCGGGGAACCAACCTTCCGAGCACCCTACCTATGCACCCGGGGGAGGCCTGAAACCTTCCCCGCGCCCGCCTTACACCGCCTCGCGCTCGGGATCAGGGATCAGGGATCAGGGATCAGGGATCAGGGATCAGAATGCACGAACCAACGATCGGAACCACACGTCAAACGCAGCGCGGACGTGAGACGTATGAAAAACAGATTCGTGACGGTCGTGGCGTGTGCGCTACTCGGAGCGCTCGCAACCGTTCTCGCAGGACAGGCGCCGAGCGGCTATGACCTGACGCTCGTGGACATGGGCGGGACGCAGAAGATTCTCGGCCGGCTGCCGGCCTCCGTGTACGCGCCGAGGGTTTCTCCCGACGGCAGACAGGTCGCATTCGAGACGCGCGATCCGAAAGGCCCGGATGGCGGACGGCTGTGGGTTGCCGACTTCGCGAACGTCGCGAATCGCCGTCCGCTGCCGAGCACGGGCGCGCCGCTGAACTGGGCGCCGATGTGGACGCCGGACGGGCAGCGCCTTGCGTTCATCGCGTCGGGTGATCGCCCGGACGGCATCCACTGGCGCCGCGCGGATGGCACCGGTGAGGCGGAGCACCTGATCGACGCGCGCGCCGCGGAAGGGTGGAATAACGGCGGCGCAACGCTCCGCTTTCTGACGCTGACGCGAGCCGGGAACGACGATTACGGCATCGCGTTCATGGACGTGAAGACGCGGACGGTAACCCCCGTGATCGACCTGCCGGGAACCGCGCAGCATAGCAGCGCGGTATCGCCCGACGGCAAGTGGATGGCGTACGCGTCGAACGAGACCGGCCGTTACGAAGTGTGGCTCATGTCGCTGCCGCCCGCCGCAACGCGTTTCCAAATCACGACCGAGGGCGGATCGCATCCGCTGTGGCTGCCAGATGGAAAGTCGTTGTCGTTCGATCGCGGCCGCCAGCTGTTCCGCGTCGAGCTGAACCTTGGCGATGTCCCCACCGCAGCCGGCAGTCCCGTGGCACTGCCGATCAAAGGCTTCGCACAGGCCGAGTACCGTCGTCAGTACGATCTGCTCCCGAACGGGAAGCAGTACCTGATGTTGTTCCCCGTACTGCCTTAGCAACCCAGGCCACCCAGGCAACCCAGGCCACCCTCAACGTCAGTCTGGCGTCGGTTGCTGGACGCCGTCGATCACGATGAACGGCACGGGGCCGCGATCGGATTGCAGTTTCAATCCAAGTTGTTCCTGAACGGCCGTGAAGATCGACGAAGCATCGTCGCTGCGATTTGTCACGGCAAGCGCCGCGCCCTCCGTCGCGAACCGTAGTTCGGCGTCGAACGCGCCCTCCAGGCCAGTGCGGTTGACCACCGTTCGGTTGATTGCGAAGTTGGCGAGGGCGGCGGCAATGTTGTCCATCGGCACGCCTTTCGCGGACATCGTGCCGAACCTGTTGTCGGTGGAAGTGTCAACGCCGCAATCGCTGCCCGGCTGTGGAGTGGTTTGCCCGGCGCATGGCAGCGTGGATCGCTTCAGCTGCGGACCGAGACGTCCGTCCGGGCGGGCGAGCGTCAGCAAATACAGCGGCTGTTCCTTTGTTTCGACGTGCGTGACGAGTTTGAACCGGTCTGCCAGCATCGCGCGGAGCATCGCGAATCGCTGGCCGGCCGGCGTGCCTTCCGGCCCCCGGCCAACGATGTCGAACCGGTCGACATTCACCCAGTCCGGGCCGCCGGTGATCTGGAACTCCCGCACTTCGTATGCCCGCGCGATGACAGCTCGCAGCCTGACGTTGGTCGCACTCCAACCACCGTTCGGCTGCGCACGCGTGCTGGTTCTTCCATCCCCACTGATGTTCCGCTTGACCGACGTCAGTTCGAACGCGGCTGTTTCAGCTGGGGGCGACGGCTGACCCCGCTGTGCGGAGAGGGCTACCGTCCCGGCCACCAGGCTGACTGCGATGAGCTTCGAGATGTCTGTGCGCACGGACTGTTAGACGCGCCGCGTTATCCTTCGTTAGTCAAGTTCCGACCAGACCGAACTCGGGCACCCAGGCCACCCAGGCCACTCAGGCCACCCAGGCCACCCAGGCCACCCAGGCCACCCAGGCCACCCAGGCCACCCAGGCCACCCAGGCCACCCAGGCCACCCAGGCCACCTATAGTCTTAGAGCATGACGCTCGATCTGCAGCCGCAGCTCGAGGGCCAGCTGCTGGCCCTGCGCCCGCTGCGGCCGGACGACTGGGACGCGCTGTTTGCCGTGGCTTCGGACCCGTTGATCTGGGCCGGCCATCCAGACCGTGAACGTTACACGGAGCCGGTGTTCCGCGAGTTCTTTCGCACGGCGATGGAATCGCGCGGCGCGCTGGCCGTCCTGGATCGCGCAACGGAACGGATGCTCGGGTCGTCGCGCTACGTCTGGCACGGCCCGCCGCGCAACGAACTGGAGATCGGCTGGACGTTTCTGGCGCGCGCGTACTGGGGCGGCAGATTCAACAGCGAGATGAAGCGGTTGATGCTGCAGCACGCCTTCCAATTCGTCGACCGCGTGGTGTTCATCGTCGGCGTCACGAACATCCGTTCGCAGAAGGCGATGCTGAAGATCGGCGGCGTGCTCACGGATCGCCGCGACGTCCAGCTGCTGCACGGCCAGCCGTCGGAGTCCGTCGTGTTCGAGGTCACAAACCCGGCCCGGCTCGAACGGCCGGCGGACCCCAAATGAAGTCTTAATGGCTGTGACACGACGACTCTTTATCGTGGCGTGCGCGCTTGTCGCGGCGACCGGTGGAACCCCGGCGGCGCAAACGGATCTCGATGCACTGATGGGGAGCGTGCTGCTCAAGCGCGACGAGAATTGGAAGAAGCTGCAGCAGTACGTGCTCGAAGAGCGCGAGTCGATGGAGGTGACGGCGCTCGACGGGCGGAGAATCTACGGCTTCAAGCGCGAATATCAATGGTTCCCGCGCGACGGGTTTTTCATCAAGAGCCCGCTGACGGCGGACGGCGTGAGGATCGGCGAGGAGCAGCGCCGGCGGCAGGAAGCCATCTGGCTGGCGCGCGAGCAGTACCGCGAAAAGCGGCGCGCTGAAGCACGCGCCGGGAAAGAAACAGACGATCCGGCGCGGACAGAGATCACCTTCGGCCCGGGTGGCATCAACGCCAACGTCGAAACCGCGCTGCGCGACACGCTGGAGCCTGGCTTCGTGTCGGCCGCGTATTTCCTCGACTTCAAGTTCGAGCAGGGCCAGTACGCGCTCGCGGGGCGGGACAAATACCTCGGGCGCGACGTGCTGACGGTCGAGTACTACCCGACGCGCATGTTCACCGGCGGCCGCGGCAGACCCAACCGGCAGCTGCGCGAGCGCAACAAGGAGATCGGCCGGCAGATGAACAAGGTGTCGCTCGTCACGCTGTGGATCGATCAGGGCGATCGGCAGATCGTGAAGTACGACTTCAGCAACGTGGACGCCAGCTTCTTCCCCGGTGCGTGGCTGATGCGCCTCGAGGAACTGAATGCGTCGATGGAAATGAGCCAGCCGTTCGAAGGCGTCTGGCTCCCGAAGACCGTACGGATTGGATTCGATATGGCGTTCGCCGGCGGCAACGTCCAGGGGCGATACACGAGCGAGTACGACGACTATCGGCTGGCGACGGTCGAACAGCGCGTACGGTAGCGATCGACCCTCAGCGATCGAGCTTCAAATCGCCCACGGTCAGGTGGGCGCGCAGCTCGTACTGGCCTGTTCCCGTCCACTCGAACGACCTGAACAATCCTTCCTTGTGGACGTTGAACGCGTCCGCGTGCAAATCGCCGACGCGGACCGAGGCCGTCGCATAGCGATATTGGTCGCGCGAGCCGACGTCGATCGTCACGTCTCCGGCGTGGGCCGAGATGTCCTTGCTCCCCTCGATCCCGCTGATCTCCAGGTCGCCCGCCGTCAGCCTGACGACGATGTTCGTGCGGCGCGGCAGTTCGATTCGAACCTTGGCGCCGTCATTCCAGGGCGTGTCGGTGCGCACGGTCGCCCGCTGGGCCTTCACGTCGATCCGCAGCGACACTTCCGTGTTCCGCGCCCCGTCGTCCCAGGTCACCCGGATGCGATCGTCGCGCGACCCGACGATCTCGTACTCCCCGGCATCCAGCTCCAGACGAACGGTTCCGCCGGACACGAACTGGCGTTCCGTCACTCCAGCCGCCTCGGCCGTGGATCCAGCCACGAGCAACGCCAGCGCCGCCGCCACCGGGATTACGGTCGTCCGCATATTTCCAGCCTCCTGGAACACGATTACGAGCACCGGGCCGCGAAAGATGCGGGACAATCCCAAGGAAATTCCAAGGTTTCGCCTGATGCACCCGGTGTGACGCCAGATGCGTAATACACACCAGCCAGCGCCTGCCTTTCGGAGTTGTATGCGGATCCTGCTCCCCGCCGTGTGCCTTGCCGCGGCGATCGTCGCCTACCCCTCTGCGCAGTCGGACCTCGACGCGCTGATGTCCGACGTCCTCGCCCGCCGGGACGACAACTGGAAGAAGCTCCAGCAGTACACGCTGACGGAGCGGGAAACCCTGCAGATCACGGCCCTTGCGGTGTTCCGGCTCTTCGGCTTCGAGCGCGAATACCTCTGGTTCCCGCGCGAAGGATTCTTCGTCCGCAGTCCGCTGAAAGCAGACGGCGTGGCCATCGACGACGACCGCCGCCGGCGCGAGGAAGACGAGTGGTTGAAGAACGCTCAGAACTCCGAGAAGCGACGAAAGGAGCGCCAATCCGGCCGGGCCAGGGCGGGCGCGCGGGCTGAAGGCGATGTGCCCGCTCCGCTGGCGGTCCAGACCGATGCGCTGCTGACCGGATCCGTCGAAGACGTGATCAGCCAGACGTTCGAGCCGGGATTCATCCGCTCGGCGAACTTCATGGAATTCAAGTTCGATCAGGGACAGTACGCCCTGGCCGGGCGCGAGCGCATGCTCGATCGCGACGTGCTGAAGATCGAGTACTACCCGAAGCAGCTGTTCAACGACGCGGACAAGCGCCCCTGCCGGCAGAAGGACGCCAAGGAGCAGTGTGACAAGGGCGACGAGCTGGAAGCCGACATCGAGCGGAAGATGAACAAGGTGGCGCTGGCCACGCTCTGGGTGGATCCGAAAGAGCGTCAGATCCTGCGCTACGAGTTCCGCTTCCAGGACATGGATTTTCTGCCGGGGCGGTCGATTGTCCGCGTCGAGAGCTCGCGGGCGACGATGCAGATGGCAGAGCCGTTCACGAACGTCTGGCTGCCGGACGCGGTGACGATGCGGTTCCGTGTTGGATCGGCGGCCGGCCCGCTCGAGGCCAGGTACGACGTGAAGTACCGGGATTATCGGCTTCCTGAGGTTTCCGGGAGGGTGCGATGAGCGCCCGCCTTTTAACCACGACGACTACGAAGGGCTCGAAGATCACGTCGTCCTTCGTCGCGATCTTCGTGCTCTTCGCGTCCTTCGTGGTTCAAGGCCAGGCGCAGGCGCCCGAGAAGATTACCGAGGTTCGCGTTCACGGCAATCACACCACGCCGGACACGGACATCCTTCAGATCAGCGGTCTCGCCGCCGGCGTCGAGCCGAGCGAGGCGCGGTTGAAGGACGCCGAGCAGAAGCTGCGCGCGTCGCGGCGCTTCGAAGGCGTCGAGCTGCGGAAGCGGTATCTGTCGATCACCGACCCGTCCCAGGTCCTGGTGATGATCGTCGTGGACGAGCATCCCGCCGTCAGCGCAACGGACCTGACGCCGGGCCCGCTGAAGAAGTTCCGCGCGATGCAGATGTGGCTGCCGATCCTGAAGCACGAGGACGGCTACGGCTTCACCTACGGGGCGCGTCTCGCGTTCAAGGACTCAATCGGCGACCGGAGCCGGGTCTCGGTGCCGATGACGTGGGGCGGCGAACGGCGCATCGGCCTCGACGCCGAACGCTCCTTCGACGGCCCGATCTCGGTCGTCCGCGGCGGCGTGTCGCTCTACCGACG
>JBOGIQ010000196.1:0-11013 GCA_050742535.1 Vicinamibacterales bacterium
TCCGGTCGCGAAGAACACGAGACCGCCGGCCGTCACGAGCGGTCCGCCGCGCGGGAAGTGCGATCCGGTGTTCGCCGGGATCTTGAGCTCCGGCGGCGCGAGCACGGTTCCGGTCGGCACCCGCCATTTGATTTCACCGGTGTTCAGGTCATAGGCCGTCATCTCCGACCAGGGCGGACCGACGACGCTCATGCTCAGGCTGTTGTTGTTCATGAACTCGTAAGGCGACGGGAAACGCACGACGTCGCCCTTGGCCTTTGCCTCGTCCACGAGCGCCTGAGCCTGCTTGATCAACTCGGCCTTCTGCGCCGGCGTGATGCCCGGACCGCCGGCGATCACGTCCGCTCCGCCGCCGCCACCGCCACGACCGCCGCCCCGTCCGGCACCAGGGGGCGCCGGCAGCGCAATGCGGTCCACGGTCGCGAGCGTCTTCGCGACGACGTACATCTCGCCTCGTGTCGGATCGACGGCGGACGTGGCGAAGTTCGCGCCGCCGTTGTGACCTGGCAGCGAGATCGAGCCTTCGAAGCTTGGCGGCGTGAAGAGTCCCTCGTTGCGCAAGTACTTCAGCCGCTCGGCCACGGCCTGACGTTCAGCCGCAGGGAGATACGGATTGATGTCTTTCTCCGTGAACGACTGCCGCGCGAACGGCGCAGGCTTCGTCGGGAACGGCTGCGTCGCCGACGAAAATTCGCCGGGAACATCAGACTGTGGGACCTTCCGCTCCTCGATCGGCCAGATCGGACGTCCGGTCTCGCGCTCGAACACGAACAGGAAGCCGTGCTTGGTGGCCTGCGCGACGACGTCGATGTTTCTGCCGCCCTGGCGGATCGTCAGCAGCTTCGGCGCCTGCGGCAGGTCGAAGTCCCAGAGATCGTGGTGCACGAGCTGGTAATGCCAGAGGCGCCGGCCGGTCCGTGCGTCGAGCGCCACGAGCGAGTTGCCGAACAGGTTGTCGCCCTTGCGATCGCCGCCGTAGAAATCGAACCGCGGGCTGCCGAAGTTGATGAACGCGATGCCGCGCTGTTCGTCGACGGTGGACTCGCTCCAGTTGTGGACACCGCCCTGCTTCTTGTACGCCTCCGGGGGCCACGTGTCGTAGCCGACCTCGCCGGGGTGCGGGATCGCGTGGAATACCCACATCGGCTTGCCGGTCACAACGTCATACGCCTGGATGTCCGCCGGGTTGGCCTCGTACTGTGCGCCCTGCGCCGGCAGCGACATGATGACGATGTTCTCGAAGATGCGGCCGGGATTGCTGGTCTGTAACGGGTTGTTCACCTGCCGGTAGAGCGCGATCCGCAGGTCCACCCGGCCGTTGACGCCAAAGGTGGGAATCAGGTCGCCGGTCTCGGCGTTGATGGCGGTCAGATGGCCGCCGGCCAGGAACAGGATGCGCCGATCCGTCCGGTCGGCACTCTCCCAGTAGTTCATCCCGCGGGCACCGAAGGTCCCCGGCATCTGTTTCCGCCAGCGTTCCTTGCCGGTCGTGGCGTCAACGGCGGCCAGCGTGTTGTTCGAGGCCTGCAGATACATGACCCCGTCGATGATCATCGGGTTGAAGATCACCGTTCCCGTCACCGGGAACGTCCACGCCACCTCGAGCTGCGAGACGTTGGACTTGTTGATCTGCGCGAGCGCCGAATACTGCGACGAATGCGCGCCGCCGCTATACGACGTCCAGGTCGTATACGGCTTTGCACCGCGGGTCCCGTTGGTCGACGCCGCCGTGCTCGTCCGCGCCTGACCTCGAACGTCGGACACGATGCCCTGGTCCACGATCGAGAGGAGCGAATGGAACAGGAACGCGGCTGCGCCGAGACTGAGGACCAGCGCGACAGAACGCCGTAATCTGCGCATGAAGAATGCCTTTCGGGTGAAGGAATTGCCGTGATTATAATGCGCGGCAGTTGTAGAGTCCGGCTTCAGCCGGATAGAGGGAGCACTCATGCTACGGCGACTTCTTGCATCGATTGGATTGGCAGCTGTGATTGCGCTCGTCGCGTCGCTACCGGTCGCTGGTCAGGGGAGCGGCGCGGCTGCACCGGATCTCGTCATCACCGCGTTCAACGGCGGTCCGATCCCGGCAAAGTGGGTAGCACCGAAGACGCCGTGGGGCGAGCCCGATCTGCAGGGCGTCTGGAGCAGCGACGACGCGACCTTCGGTGTCTCGCGCAATCAGGGCGGTCGCGGACGAGGCGGAGCAGCACCCCAGGCGAATGCCGCCCCGCCGGCGCCGCAGGGGCTGTATCTGACTGACGAACAGTGGGCGGCACGCCAGAAGCAGATCCAGCAGGGCATCCAGAACGGCGAGAACGCCGTCGGCTCGTTCCGCGGCGACTTCGCGCGCCGCGCGTTCCGCCAGACCTCGTACGTCGTCGATCCGGCCGATGGGATCATGCCGCAGCCCACAGCCGAAGCGCGCAAGCGCGCCGCCCCGCGCGACCGCGGCACGTTCGGCGACGGTCCGTTCGACACGCCCGAAGACTTCACGCTCTACGACCGCTGCATCACCCGCGGCATCTACGGCTCGATGGCCCGCGTTGTCTACGGCAATGGCAACCGCATCACTCAGGCGCCGGGCATCGTCGCGATCAGCTACGAGATGATTCACGACACGCGCGTCATCTACACGGACGGACGGCCGCACATCAACAACGCCATCCGCCAGTATCTCGGAAGTTCGCGCGCGCGCTGGGAGGGCGACACGCTGGTCGTCGAAACGACGAACCTGACCGACAAGACGAGCATCGGCTTGAACGGGAACGGCCTGCGTCACAGCGACAAGATGAAGATGACGGAGAAGATCCGCCGTGTCGCCGACGACATCGTGCAATACCAGCTCACCGTGGACGACCCGGTCACCTACCCGCGGCCATTCACGATCTCGATTCCGCTGACGCCGCTCGATGGCGGCGTGCTGCTGCCATACGAGTGCCACGAGGGGAACGAAGCACTCCGCAATTCGCTCGGCGCCGAGCGCGCCGAGGACCGCGCGCTGGCGGCCGACCTGGCGAAAGAGATCAAACGCGCGCGCCGTCCGGTGCAGGACGGCAATCCTCAGGCCGGTGGCGGCGGGCGAGCAGGCGGCGCCGGAGGCGCCGGGGGACGCGCAGGCGGCGCGCCGCCCGAGGGCGACATCGACAGGTAGGAGTCCACCATGACGCGATTCGCTGCAGCCGTTGTGATGTTCGCCTTGATGGCGCTCGTTGCGTCTCCAGGGGTTTCGGGTCAGAGCCCGGCAGCGCCGCCGCTCGTCATCACGGCGTTCAACGGCCAGCCGGCACCGCCGTATACGACGCCACGGACGCCGTGGGGTGACCCCGATCTCCAGGGTGTCTGGAGCAGCGACGACGCGACGTTCCCGGTATCGCGCGGCGGTCGCGGCGCTCCGGCGAACGCCGCACCGCAGGGGCTGTATCTGAGCGACGAACAGTGGGCGGCGCGTCAGAAGCAGATTCAGCAGGGCATCCAGAGCGGCGAAAACGCCGTCGGCTCGTTCCGCGGCGACTTCGCCCGCCGCCCGTTCCGCCAGACCTCGTACATCGTCGACCCGCCGGACGGCGTCATGCCGCAGCCACTGCCCGAGGCGCAGAAGCGCCGTGCGCCGCGCGATCAGGGGACGTTCGGCGCCGGTCCGTTCGACTGGACGACGGACTTCACGAACTACGACCGCTGCATCACCCGAGGGATCTGGGGATCGGTGGCGCGCGTCATCTACGGCAACGGCAACCGCATCGTGCAGGCGCCGGGAATGGTCGCGATCAGCTACGAGATGATTCACGACACGCGCGTCATTTATACGGACGGCCGCGCCCACATCAACAGCCGGATTCGCGGCTATCTCGGCGATTCACGCGGCCGCTGGGATGGCGACACGCTCGTGGTGGAAACGACGAATCTGACGGATCAGACGAGCATCGGCGCCAACGGCAACGGGCTGCGCCACAGCGACAGGATGAAGATGACGGAGCGGATCAGGCGCGTCGCGACGGACATCGTCCAGTACCAGCTCACAGTCGACGATCCGGCGACCTATCCGCGCCCGTTCACGATGTCGATTCCGCTCACGCCCCTCGACGGCGGCGGTCTGCTGCCCTACGAGTGCCACGAGGGCAACGAGGCGATCCGCAACTCTCTCGGTGCCGAGCGCGCCGAAGATCGCGCGCTGGCGGCGGACCTCGCCAGGGGCATCAAGCGTGCGCGTCGTCCAGTGCAGGACGGTCTCGATGTCGGCGGCCGTCCGACGGGACCGGGCCCGCGCGGCGGTGGTCCGCCGCCGGCGCCAGATCCGAACGTCCCGCCCCGGGAGCAATAACTCGCGACACGCGCCCATGCGCCCCAGTGAATTCGGCACCCGGGCGGCGGATCCAGCGGACAGTCCCTCGTTGGGCTCTGGTATTGCGACGCCGTCCGGGCAGCGGATTTCCCATTACCTGCTGCTCGAGCCGCTCGGCAGGGGCGGCATGGGTGAGGTCTACAACGGTTTCGACGAGACACTGAAGCGGCGCGTCGCGCTGAAAGCCATCCGCGCCGAGCATCGTCTGAGCCCGCAGGCACGCACGCGGTTCCTGCGCGAAGCGCAGATTCTCTCGCAGCTCGATCATCCGCAAATCTGCCGCATCTTCGACTATGTCGAGGGCCCTGACGCCGACTACCTGGTGCTCGAGTTCATCGAGGGTCACAGCCTTCGCGCGTCGATCCGCGACGGACTCGACAAGTCGCTCAAGCTGCGGATCGCCGAGCAGGTCGTCGAGGTGCTGGCGATCGCGCACGCCGCCGGCGTCGTTCACCGTGACTTGAAACCCGACAACGTCATGGTGACCACGTCCGGCGAGGTCAAGGTTCTGGACTTCGGCCTCGCCCGCTCGGGCGACTCGATCGCCGAGGCCGCCGAAGAAGCACCGGCTCGAACTGGTGACGAGCCACCCCGTGCCGTCGCGGCTGGGCCGGCAGCGACCGATCCCGACGAGATGGCGACCATGCCGCCGTCCGCGCAAGACATCGTCATGACCGAGCGTGGCCGCGTGCTGGGGACGCTCACTTACATGAGTCCTGAGCAGGCCCGCGGCGAACCGGCGTCGGCGGCAAGCGACATGTACTCGTTCGGGCTGCTGCTGCAGGAACTGCTGACCGGCGAGACCCCGTACGCGCACGGCCTCTCACATATCGAGCTGCTGGCCGCGGCGAAGGACGCCCAGACGCGTCCGGTGAGAGGTGTGGCGAGCGACCTTGCCGCGCTGATCGAGCGGCTGAAGTCGCCGGCCCCGACGCGGCGCCCGACGGCCGTGGAAACAGCCGAGCGGCTACGCTGGATTCGCAACAAGCCGAAGCGGCGATTGCGTGCACTGGCCGCGGCCGCGATCGTCCTCGCGCTGGCAGCCGGGGGCGTCAAGTACACGCTCGATCTGGATCGCGAACGCACCATCGCCGAGCAGCGTCGTGATCAGGCCGAAGGGCTCATCGGGTTCATGCTGGGCGACCTGCGCGAGAAGCTCAAACCGATAGGTCGCCTCGACATTCTCGACGGCGTGGGCGACGAAGCGCTCGACTACTTCGCCGCTGTTCCGGAGGCGGAGCTCACCAGCGGGGAGCTGTTCCGTCGCGCCACCGCGCTCAGTCAGATCGGTGATGTGCGTATCGAGCAGGGAAAACTGGAAGCGGCCCTGGCGCCGATCGAGGAATCGCTGGCGCTGTCGAAACAGCTCGTCGCACGCGACCCGCAAAACGCGCAGTGGCAACTGGGACTGGGCGCCAGTCACTACTACATCGGAGCGGTGCTCATGAACCGCGGCGAACCGCGCGGCGCGCTCGAGCACTGGGAGGCGTACCACTCGATCGCCAGCGCTCTCGTCGCGCGGGATCCCGCGAACACGCGGTATCGAAGCGAGCTGTTCATGGCGGGCAGCAATCTCGGGGCGGCGTATCAGGCGCAGGGCGAACTGGAGAGTGCGCGCGCGCGGTTCGACGATGCGCTGAAAGCCGCTGCGAGTCTGGCCGCGACCGATTCGACGTCCGAAGCGCGGACAAACCTGGCCTACGCCCACAATCAGCTCGGACTGGTACTGGGACAACTCGGCAAGCTGAACGAGTCGCGCGAGCAGCTGCGGCAGGAAGTTGGTCTGCGCGAAACGCTGCTGGCGGCGGAGCCGAAGAACGCCGAGCACAAGCTTCGCCTGGGAACGAGTCGCTACTTCCTCGGGCAGGTCCTCGAAGCCGTAGGAGAGACGGACGCGGCGATCGATCAGTACGTCCCGGCAAACCGGCAGATGGCCGAGCTCGTGGCATCGGATCCCGCCAATACGCGGTGGCGAAGGAACCTTGCCGACACGCATCTGATGATCGCGCGCGTGGCGCGCAGTCGCGGGGAGCGCAGCCGCGCGCTGCGCGAGATTGAACTCGCGCTGCCCTTGTTCGAGAAGCTGGCCGCCTCCGATCCCACGCAGTCTCGATGGGCCGCCGACCTGGCGGCGACGCGAATCGTGCACGCCCGGCTGCTTGCCGATGCGGGCGCGACAAGTCAGGCCCTCGGGAAGATGCGCGAGGTCGCCGCGGCGATGCAGGCGCGACTCGACGCCTCTCCAAAAGACCGTCTGGCGCCCGTGCAGCTGAGTGCCGCGTTGTCCGAAGAGTCCTCGGTCCTGAAACAACTGGGTCACGTCGAGGCCGCCCGCGAGGCGGCCGCCCGCGCCAGGCGGGCCATCGAGGAGCTCGCCCGCGCCTCCAGCGACTGGCGGTATCTCGACCCGTGGGCGAGAGCGCTCTTAGGTGCCGGCGCGCTGGACGAGGCGGGTGCGGTGGTCGCACGGCTACGCGCGTTCGGGTACCGGAATCCGGACTTTCTGGAGGCTTGCCGCCGCGCCGGTCTGCGCTTGTGATAGAGTCGCCCGCCTACAGAAGAGGTAGGAGAAGGAGCCTCAGTTTATGCCAGACCAAACCCTCTGGGTGGGCTACGCGAACAACACCATCGGAATCTCCAACTCCGCGACCGGAAATCCGAGCCCCTCGTACGTCGTTCACGAGTCCGGCCCTACCCCGTCAACCGTGACCTTCACCCCACGAAACCCGGTTACGGCAGTGATGGGCGTCGACGTGAAGAGTGGTCAGAACGGTAACTCCATGGGATGGACGACCGCTTCGGTTGGCACCGACGGCCAGAGCATCAGGGACCCGGGCGGAATCCCCAGCGGCACGACGTATTACTACGCCGTCTCCGTGACGCGCTCAGGATTCAACGGGACCGACACGCTCGACCCGCTCTGGCAAAACGACTGAACGTCCAACCACTCGAGATCGTCATCCATGCGCTGGGGCTACCGATCTCCGGCGAAGACCCGGTAGGGCTCGCCCTCGGAGGCTCCGAAACCGCGGTCGTCTCGATGGCGCGGGCGCTGGCGCGACGCGGCCACCAGGTGAAGGTCGCCGGTGGCCGTACGACCGCCGAGCGCGTGGCCGGTGTGGACTATGTGCCGAACGCCACGCTGGCCGACGACCTTCGAGACCGGCCATGCGATCTGTTCCTGTCGTGCCGCCATCACGACGTCCTGAACCAGCCGATCGCGGCGCGCATGGTGGGACTCTGGTATCACGACCACGTCGATTCCTACCGCGGCGGCGATCTCCTCCGGGCGCGATCGCGCGCCTCGTTCTCATTGTTCCTGAGCCGGTATCACCTGGAGGGTTTCGAGCAGCGGATCCGCGGGCTTGCGCCGTACGCCGAGGTCACGTCGAACGGCGTCGATTTCCAGGCCGTAGACGCGGTGCTGGCTGGCAGGTCGACAGACCGGCCGTTGACCTTCGCCTATGCGTCGCGGCCCGAGCGCGGCCTCGACTACCTGCTGCGCGAGGTATGGCCCGGCATCCGCGCGCGGTATCCGGACGCCGAGCTCCTGATCTCGACCTATGAAGGGCCGCGACCCGCCGCCAGCGAGTTGGCCCGGCACTACGCGCTGTGCGATCACCTTGCGCGGGAAACTCCCGGGGTGGTGATGCTTGGCGCCCTGCCGCGGCGTGAGTTCTGGCGCCGGCTGGCCGATTGCCGCGCGCTGCTCTACCCCGCATCGTTCCCCGAGGTGAGCTGCATGGTCGCGCTCGAGGCGCAGGCGCTGGGTGTGCCGGTGGTGACCACCGATGCGTTCGCGCTCGCCGAGACCGTCGCGTGTCCGGAAACACGAGTAGCGGGCCCCTGCGGAAGCCGCGAGTACCTCCGCTCATTTCTCGACATCGTGAGCCGCCTGGTTGACGACCCGCCGTTTCTCGCTTCGGTGCGCGCGGCCGGGACGCGGCACGTGCGGCCCGAGACCCACTCATGGGACGCCATCGCGGCGTCGTGGGAAGCGATGGTCGAAGACCGGTTTGACCGCCGATTCGAGCGGCACAAGGCAGGAGTCCTGAGGCGGCTCGTGCGCGACGGGGATGACGAGGGAGCCGAACGGCTGCGGGCTGGGGAGGAGAACACCCGCCTGCGCCGAACTCCGCCGTTACCGAAGGTGTCGGCGACGATCCTGGTGAAGAACGAGGAGAGCCACCTGCGGCGCTGCATCGAGAGCATCGCGCCGGTCGCCGACGAGATCATCATTGGCAATACCGGCTCGACCGACCTGACGCCGGACATCGCCGGATCGCTCGGTTTCGAGCGATACGGTGGACACGGCGACCCACCGCGGCGCCGCATCGTCGATATCGAGTTCGAGGACTTCGCGCAGGCGCGTAATGCGCTGGCCCGGCACGCCGACGGCGACTACATCTTCTGGCAGGACGCCGACGAGGTGCTGGTCAACGGAGCGCTCCTGCGCTCGTGGATCGACGACAACGTGTTTTTCGACGCGCTCAAGATCGAGCAGCGGCACGTGCTCGCGTTCGGCAGCCTGGCATCCGACTTTCCGTCCAGGTGTTTCCGCCCGGATATACCGGAAGGGCGGCTCGCCTGGTATGGGTGCATTCACGAGATTATCGAAGCTGGAGAGAACAAGCTGCCCGAGCGGATGGCGACGTTGCCGGATATCGTCGTGTTGCATATGGGCTACGTCGATCCGCAGGTGGTCGAGTCGAAGCGCCAGGTGCGAAATCACCCGCTGCTGTTAAAGGATCGGCGCCTGCACCCGGCCCGCTATCCGGGGTTCACCTACGGCATGCGGACCTACCTGCAGATCGCACAGCGCGAGATCGCTGCCGCGGGACGCGTGACACAGAAGGCGTATCTCTATTTGAACCTCGGCTACGAGATCTGGCATCACCATGTCCGGCACTTCCCGTTTCCATACCAGCAACACGCGTTCGAGTTCTCCCGGCAGATCCTCGAGGAGCTGGCTCGCCATCGCCTGGCGCTGCGAGTGACCGGCGAAGTCCCGATCGAAGCGGACTTCGGATTCGCCGGCAGCCGCGGCTTACTCGACGTCGCCCCTGCTGACGTCCCGCACGCCCGGATGTGCTATGCGACGGTCGACGAGCTGCGGCAGGCGCTGCGCCAGCGGTGCAAAGAACTGGATCTGGCGCTGGCGCCCGGTCTTGGAACCGAGTTGCCGCCGGATGCGCCGCTCGAAACCGCGCAATGGGCCAGTGATGTGCTCGACCCAGCACTGTTCGGGCTGACGACGAACGGCGATCCCCTTGGCCCGATCGCCTACGTCGAGCCGGCGCTTCCCGAGGAGGCCCGGCCGCCCGCCGCGACGCGACTGGATCTGCCGGCGGAACTGTTTCAGGTCGAGTGACGCCGATGCGCGAACTGATCCGCGTCATCGACGTGCTCCCCCAGCATTACTGCCGCTACCTGATCGAGAAGTTCGAGCAGAACCGCGAGGAGCATACCGCCGGCGCGGCGTTCGATGCCGGCTGGAACAAGGCCGATCCGTTGACCAGATGGCACGAGTTGAACCTTTCGGCAGATCCCGTGCGATGGGAGCGCGAGATCGCGACGTTCACCACCGTGGTTGACCATGTGGCGAAGGAGTACCAGCGCCTTGTCGGTCACACGCTGCCCCAGGCCTATCGGCTGGGTCCGCTCCGCATCAAGAAGTACGAGGCCGCGCAGGGGCACCGCTTCGCGCCGCACACCGACGCCAACTCGATGCGTGATGCTCACCGTTTCCTGGCGCTGCTCTTCTACCTGAACACCGTAACCGAGGGCGGCGAGACCGAATTCCTGCACCCGGCGGTGGTCGTGCCGCCAAAGGCCGGCTCGGTGATGGTGTTTCCGCCGTTCTGGATGTTCCCTCATGCCGGCCGCACGCCGCGCTCGAACGACAAGTACGTCCTGGGAACCTACCTCCACTATCCCGACGTTAGCGGCCGAGTCCCGACTGAACACGTCTAACCCACCATGGGTGCTTGGTGGTGGCCTGTCGCTCTCATGATGGCGGCTTCGCAGGCCACGGTGTCGCCCGCGGCTGATCCTTCCGCACCGGACACCGCACGCGTCACGCTCGTGTCCGTCGAACGCATCCACGACGGGCTGCAGCGGCCGGCGCTGAAGATCCCGCCTCCCGTCGAATTCGTCCCCATCTTTCGAGCGACCATCGACGAAAGGCTGTTCGAAACCCCGTTGCAGGGAATGCGGCGCGAGCTGGCGGAAGACTCGGGCTACCGCGGCAAGGCCGGAGTCGACGTGCTCGCACTCGCAATGGGAGTGGTGAAATCAATCAAGGGCGCGTACCGCACGCACTCCGAGGCACGGATTCGGAAGGAAGTTCAGGAAGCGCTGGACGCGTTCTGCGCCGAGCACGACTGCTCTGTGCTCGCGGACGGTCCGCCGCCGATGGAAGGCATCGTTTTGCCGCGCCGGAGCCGCGACTAGGCTTACAACGAAAGAGAGCGATTTCCTTTCGTGGCGCGAACCGTTCGGGTTCGCGAGGCGAGCCTGACAAGGCTCGCCCCACGATCTGACGGCAAGGCCTCTCTACTTCGGCGCGGCTGATGCGGGCGGCCCGCCACGCCCGCCTGGGCCCGCCGGCGCGCCACGACCGGGACCCGGTGCCGGCGCCGGGGCAATGTAATTGGCGCTCGTCTTCGCCTCCG
>JBOGIQ010000197.1:0-10980 GCA_050742535.1 Vicinamibacterales bacterium
GGCTGGTGAAGATTTCGTCCACGGCGACGTCGAGGCGCCGCAGGCCCTTGACTGCGTCCTTGAACCGGTTCATGCCGCGCTCGGTGAGGGGGCGTTTGGTGTCGTCGGGCCACTCGCTGCCGCGGTCGGCGGCGATCGCATGGCGGACGAGGTATAGCTCTGTAGGAGTGGACATCGTTGTTCAGGCCGCCCGCGTGCGGCGGCGCGGCGCCGGGACGTCGGAAGCGTAATCGCAAATCGCCAGGAGCGGGGCACGCGCCGCGATGTAACGTCCGTGCAACCGCCGGCACTCCGTCTCGAGACGGCGGACGAGCAGATCCATGTCCGCGGATACGCGGAGCGTCGGCGCGTTTGGCGATCCCTGGATGGCGCGGGTCCGGGCGATCAGCACCTCGAAATCATGAATACGTCCGAGGAGATCCTGCGCCCGCTTCAGCGTCATAATGCGGACCGTGGCGCGCGACCCGCTCAATTCGCGGACGATTTCCATGGTGTACCGCAGTTTCTTGACCGCGATCCGGACCTCGTGCAGCCGATCCGGAAGATAGATTGCCGCGGCGTTTCCGATGCTGGCCCGCAACCGTTCGGCCCGGCGCGCGGCGCGCTGCCGCGCGGCGGTCAGCTGCTTCGGATCGGCGACGCGGGGGCGGACCGCGAGTTGGTCGTGCTTTTTCGCGTGCGCCAGCAGTCTCTCGGCCAACTTGTCGAGGCGCCACCGATCGATCGTGCGCCCCATATCGCGGTGCATCCGCGCACGCTCCTGACGGATGGCCTGCTGCAATGACTGAATGCCCGAACGCGGAAGGTCCGGCGCCCGGGCCAGTTCCTCCAGCGTCAACAGCGCCACGTCGAGCTCCCGGACCGGGCCCAGCGCACGCGTCAGGCGCCGCACGGCGCGGGCGAGCTTTCGGCCGGCAGCGCCCCGGGCCACCAGCGGAAGCGCTTCCCGCAGCCGCCGCGTCGCCACGCGAGCCTGGTGAATGGCTGGTACGTCGCCGGCACGCGCGGACGGCAGCGCCCGGGAGAGCGCGCCGAGCCGTTGGCGGATCAGCAACTCTGAACGTCCTGCCGTGACAGCCATCGCTACCCGGTACTATAAATCGGCGCGACCGTCGCCTGGCTCATGCGCGTAGCGGCTATCGACATCGGGACGAATTCCATCCACATGCTCGTCGTGCGTGTGCGCGAGGATTTGTCGTTCGAGGTCATCGATCGCGAAAAGGCCATGGTCCGGCTCGGCGCCGGCGGCCTCGACGGTAAGGCGCTCACGGCAGAGGCCATGAACGCCGCGCTGCAGGCGCTGACCAAGTTCAAACGCGTGGCCGAGGCCCGCCAGGTCGATGCCGTCCTCGCCGCCGCAACCAGCGCCACCCGGGAAGCACGCAACGGCGGCGAGTTCCTCGCCCGCATCGAGCGCGAAACAGGCATCCGCGCCCGGATTATCACCGGCGCGGACGAAGCGCGGTTGATCCACCAGGCGGCAGTCTACGGGGTCGACGTCGGCAGCGGGCGCGCCGTGGTGATCGACATCGGCGGCGGCAGCGTGGAAATCACGCTGGGGACGGCCAAGACCACCCAGCTGGCGCGCAGTTTCAAGCTTGGCGTGATCCGCCTGACCGAACGCTACGTGCGCACCGACCCGCTGTCGGAGCGGGACGAGCGGCGGTTGGTAAAGCACATCCAGGACGAAGTCGACCGCTACTGCACGCAGATCACCGAGGCCGGCTTCGACCGGGTGATCGGCACGTCGGGGACGATCCTCAGCCTGGGCGCGGTCGCCAGCACGATGTCGCGCGGGACACTGCCGTCCGAGCTGCGAAACCTGCAGGTCACCGCCAAGCAGATACGCCGGCTGCGAAAGACGTCGGTCCGGCTCGACATCGAACAGCGCCTGCTGCTGCCCGGGCTCGATCCCCGCCGCGCCGATCTGATGGTCGCCGGCGCCGTACTGGTCGACACGGTCCTGCGGCGGCTTGGCGCCGAAGATCTCACGCTCTGCGATCTCGCGCTGCGTGAAGGGCTGGTGCTCGACTACGTCCGGCGGAACAAGCGGCGCATCGAACGGGTGGACGCGATCCCCGACGTCCGGCGGCGCAGCACGATCGAGCTGGCCGAGCGCTGCAACTACGACGCGGCACATGCACAGCACATCGCGCGGCTCGCCCTGGCGCTGTTCGACCAGACGCGATCCCTGCATGGCATGACCGACCGGGAGCGCGAGTGGCTGGAATTCGCGGCGCTGCTGCACGACATCGGCGGGCTGATCAGCTTCGTCCGTCACCATCGCCATTCCTACTACCTGATCAAGAACGGCGATCTGCGCGGCTTCCAGCCCGACGAAATCGAAGTGATCGCGCTCGTAGCCAGATATCACCGGCGCGGCACGCCAAAACGTTCGCACGATGAATACGCGGGGCTTCCGGCCTCGCTGCGGCGTGCCGTCCGGCTGCTGGCGTCGATCCTGCGCGTCGCGGAAAGCCTCGATCGCAGCCACGGCCAGGTGATTTCCAGCCTCGAGCTGCGCGACGCGGGCCAGGGGGTGGCGCTGCGGATTCGCACCGCCGCGAATGCCGATGCCGAGCTCGAGCTGTGGGCAACCGCGCGCCACCTGGGACCGTTCGAGAAGCTGGTACGGAAGACGGTGACGCTCGAACTGGCGAGCGAGCAGCGCGTCGAGCGGCGCCGCCCGGCCGGATTGCTGGCAGTCGAGAGGACGGTACCACTAAAATAGTTCGGATGGACGAGCCGCCGTTGTGCGTGCTGTGCCACGTGCGGCCGCGCGACGTGCGGTGGCGGCCGTTCTGCAGCGAACGGTGCCGGAACGAAGACCTGGCGCGGTGGGCCGACGGGCGCTACCGGGTTGCCGGTGATCCCGTGCCGACTCCCGACAACGACCACAACGACCCCGACCCGGATACCAACGACTGAAACGCGCCCTCTTCTTATGGCCGACACGCTGACAATTACCGACAACCGCACCGGCAGGCAGTACGAAGTGCCGGTCACCGACGGCACGATCCGCGCGACGGATCTGCGGCAGCTGAAGATCGCGGCCGACGATGCGGGGCTCGCCACCTACGACCCCGCGTTCATGAATACGTCCGCCTGCCGCAGCCGCATCACCTACATCGACGGCGACACGGGGATCCTCGAATACCGCGGCTACCCGATCGAACAGCTGGCCGAGCATTCGACGTATCTCGAGACCGCGTACCTCATTCTCTTCGGCGAGCTCCCCACCGACGCGCAACTGAAGGAGTGGACGAAGCAGATCACCCTCCATACGATGGTCCACGAGAACATCAAGAAGCTGATGGATGGCTTCCAGTACGACGCCCACCCGATGGGCGTGCTGATCAGCACGATCGCCGCATTTTCGACGTTCTATCCCGACGCCAAGGCCATCTTCGACGAGCAGTCACGCAAGAAGCAGATCCACCGCCTCATTGCCAAGGTCCCGTCGATTGCCGCCTACGCGTACCGTCACAGCATCGGCCGCCCCTACGTCTATCCGGACAACGACCTGAGCTTCACCGGCAACTTCCTGAACATGCTGTTCCGGATGACCGAGCTGAAATATCACGTCAATCCGGTACTCGAGCGCGCGCTCGAGGTCCTGTTCATCCTGCACGCGGATCACGAACAGAACTGCAGCACGAGTGCCATGCGCGGCATCGGCAGCTCGCATGTGGACCCCTACTCCGCCATGTCCGGCGCCGCCGCGGCGTTGTATGGGCCGCTGCACGGCGGCGCCAACGAAGCCGTGCTGCGGATGCTGACGGAAATCGGCAGCGTGCAGAACATTCCGGGGTTCATCAAGCGCGTGAAAGGCGGTGAAGGCCGCCTGATGGGATTCGGCCACCGGGTCTACAAGTCGTACGACCCGCGCGCGAAGATCATCAAGCAGACCGCCGACGAAGTGTTCGAGGTCACCGGGCGCAATCCGCTGCTCGACATCGCGCTGGAGCTCGAGCGCATCGCCTTGGAGGACGACTACTTCATCACCCGGCGCCTGTATCCGAACGTCGATTTCTATTCAGGCCTCATTTACCAGGCGATGGGCTTCCCGGTCACGATGTTCCCGGTGCTGTTCGCGATCCCGCGCACGTCGGGCTGGATTGCGCAATGGGAGGAGATGCTGCTCGATCCGGAACAGAAGATCGCGCGGCCGAAGCAGATCTACATCGGGTCGAAGCGGCGGGATTACATTCCGCCGAACCAACGAAGGTAGTCGGTGCGAGCGCCCTTCCGCGAGTCGGTGCGACGATTCTTACGCTGGTCGGTGCGAACGGGCTACCGGTCGGTGCAAGGTGGCTGCTGGTCGGTGCAAAGCTCCTTACGCAGGCTGGTGCAAGCGGGACGCGGCGTGGCGATGAGTGCCGCGCTGGTCGGTGCAATAGGTGCGACGTCGGCAATGGCCGTTGGATGTCGAATGTCGAAGAGCGAAACGCCACCCCTTGAACCATCCAGTAGCCAGCTTGCACCGACCAGCAGCCAGATCGCACCGACCAACGGCCAGCTCCCACCGACCGCGCGCTTTGACAGCGCTCGAGCCTGGAAGGACCTCGCCGCTCAGGTGGCAATCGGCCCGCGACCGGCCGGTTCAGCTGCCCTTCAGAAAACCCGCGACTACATCCTGGCGGAGCTGAAAAAGGCCGGGATCGAGACGCGTCAGCAGATCTTCATCGCACGAACACCGCTCGGCGAGACGTCGATGGCGAATGTCATCGCCACAATCCCGGGGCGCCGCCCGGAGCGCCTCGCCATTGCCAGCCACTACGACACCAAGCGCACGCCGTTCACGAGCCCGTCGGGCGCCGAAGTGACCCGATTCGTCGGCGCCAGCGACGGCGCCTCCTCCACCGCGGCGCTGATCGAGCTCGCCCGCGTGCTGAAATCGCGCCAGAACGAATTCACCATCGAGCTGATCTTCTTCGACGGCGAGGAAGCAGTCGTCGAGTGGACCCGCAACAACGACAATACCTACGGCAGCCGGCACTATGTCGCCACGGCGCTGAAGGCTGGCACGCTGAAGGATCTGCGCGCGCTGATTCTCCTCGACATGATCGGCGACAAGGATTTGCGGATTCGCCGCGACGCCGTCTCGACGCGGTGGCTGGTGGACATCGTCTGGAGCGCGGCCGCACGGCTTGGCCACCGCAGCGTGTTCCTGGATGAGGAGACCTCGATCGACGACGACCATGTGCCGTTCGTGAGCGCCGGCGTTCCGGCCGTGGACGTCATCGACCTCGACTACCCGGCCTGGCACACGGCCCAGGACACGCTCGACAACGTGCGCGCCAGAAGCCTGCAGATCGTCGGGGACGTCGTGCTCGCGGCGCTGCCGGATATCGAAGCCAGGCTTCGCTGATGTCGCGTGGGGCGAGCCTTGTCAGGCTCGCCTCGCGAACCCGACAGGGTTCGCGCCACGTCCGCGGCCGTTGGCACGGCGGGTGGCCGCAATCCCTTCCATCGCGAACACGCTTACCGCCATCCAGACCAGCGCAAACCCGACCAGCTTCTGCTCGGTGAACGGCTCCTCGTACACCATCACGCCGAGCACGAACTGCACGGTCGGCGCGATGAACTGCAGAATCCCGATTGCGGAGAGCGGAATCCGCTGAACAGCGGCGGCAAACAGGACGAGCGGCAGCGTCGTGATCGGACCGGCCGCGGCGACGAGCGCCATGCCGCCGGGGTCCAGGTGCACGAACGCGCCGGTCCCGCGGAATTCCGTCGCCGACAGGAAGACGAGCGCGGGCAGCAGCAGCAGGCCCGTTTCGAGCGTCAGGCCAACCACCGAACCAAGCGGAGCCTTCTTCTTGACTAACCCGTAGGTGCCAAAGCTCACCGCCAGACCTATGGCAATCCACGGCACGCTGGCGTACACGACAGCGAGATAACCGACACCGGCGGCGGCAAGCCCGATCGCCACCCACTGGAACCGGCGCAGCCTCTCACCGAGGATCACCACGCCCAGCAGGACGTTCACCAGCGGCGTGATGAAGTAGCCGAGGCTCGTCTCGACGATGAAGTCGTGGGTGACGGCCCAGACGTAAATGAACCAGTTCACCGCGATCAGGAGCGCAGCGACGGTGTAGAGCCGGATGACACTCCATGTCAGCACCATCTCGCGGCGCAGCGAACCAAGCGCCACCACGGCCGCCAGCAGCAGAAACGACCAGACGATCCGGTGGGCGATGATCTGATCGGCAGGAACGAATCCGATCAGCTTGAAGTACACGGGGAACAGGCCCCAGAGGGCGTACGCGCCGAGGCCGTACCAGAACCCGGGGTTCACGCGTCGAGCCGCGTCGTCGCGTACGCGCGCGCGGCCTCGATCTCCCGGAGAATCTCCTGCTCGGTGAGCACCGTCGCCGATGCCTTGGCCCGCCGGAAAATGCGCTCGACCATCTCGTCGTCGGCGGGAAGGCCGCGGCGCTCGAGCCAGAACACGACGTTCGATTTCCCCGACATGGGACCGATCTCGATCTGCTGCGACCGGCCGACGAGGCGCGCCGGGACCCCGGAGTACACGGTGTCGGCCAGATCCGCATCGTCCTTGTTGAACGCCTTGACGACCGCGGCGGCGTGGACGCCCGTGGCCGTGCGGAACGCGTCGCGGCCGAACACGGGATAGTTGTCGGGGATCGGCTCGCCGGTGGCCTCCGACACGGTCTGCACGAGGTCGTTCAGATGCGTGAGATCGCGTTCGATCCAGCCCATCAGCACGAGGTTGACCATCAGCAGGTCCATCGGCGTATTGCCGACGCGCTCCCCGATTCCGAGCATCGTGCCGTGGATGCGGCTGGCGCCGGCGGCGAGCGCCGCAATGCTGTTGATCGTGCCCATGTCGCGATCCCGATGTCCGTGCCAGTCGATGCCAACGCCGCCACCGTGTTCGTCGACGATCGTCTTCACGAAATGAACGACGGCGCGCGCGCCGTCCGGCGTCGCGTGCCCGACGGTGTCGGCGATACAGAGCCGTGACGCACCAGCCCGGATCGCCGTCGAGAAGAGACGCCGCAGGGTGTCCGGATCGGAGCGCGTCGTGTCTTCGGTCACGTACATCACCGTCAGACCCTGCCGGACGCCGAAGCCGACGGCTTCTTCAGTGCAGCGCAGCAGGTAGTCCACCGTCCAGTCCTCGGCGTAGCGCCGGATCGGACTCGAGCCGATGAAACAGCAGCATTCGATCGGCAGGCCGGTACGCTGGACGATATCGGCGATCGGCTGGATGTCCGCCGCCAGCGTGCGCGCGGCGCAGTTCGCCTGCACCTTGAGACGGCAGTCGACGATCTCCTCCGCCAGCCGCGCGGCATCCTTCACGACGTGCGGGCCCGCGCCGGGTAAGCCGATGTCGGCGGTATCGATGCCGATGCGGTCGAGAAGGTGCAGGATCCGCAGTTTCTGGTCGATGGTGGGCGCCTTCACCGACGGCGACTGCAGCCCGTCGCGCAGCGTCTCGTCGAGGAGCATGATCCGGGCGGGCCGGGCGGCCTCGCCCTGCCGGTTCCAGTCGTAGATCAGCGCGTCATTCACGGGACGAACGCCTCCGCGCCGCAAGCGTGCCGCCGAGGCCCGCCACCAGCACCACTCCGCCCCACAGCGCGCCCTGCTGGAACGCACGGGCGACCGCGGGCTTCATGATCTCGTCGATCGTCACCGGCGGGCGTCTGCCGGCGGCCGCATCGCGGGAGGCCGAGACGTACTCCCCAACGCCGGCCACGGTGACGCGGTCCTGAACGACTGCGAACACGACAATCGCTGTAATACAGGTGAACACGACGGCACGGCCCACAAACCGATTATATGGTTCCGCTGACGGCCTGCCCCGAGCGAGCCGCTGGCGCGTCGAGGGGCCCTTCTCTTGCTTCGCTCCCTGTGGAGTCCGGCTTCAGCCGGATTGCCCGTAGCTTCCGCCTTCAGGCGGAAGAGACCGTTGACCGAACGAGCAGGAGAACCCCATGCATATTCGTGATGTGATGACGCCCAACCCGCGCACGGTAACGCCCAACGACACCATTCAGAGCGCCGCGCAGATCATGCGCGATGAAGACACCGGCGCGGTGCCCGTCGTGGAGAACGGCCGGGCTGTCGGCATGGTCACCGACCGTGACATCGTCGTGCGTGCGGTCGCCGATGGCGGCCAGCCGAACCGTCCGATTCGCGAGGTCGTGACCAGCGCCGTCGTTACGGCGACGCCCGACATGTCCACGCGCGACGCGGCCCAGCTCATGAGCGAGCATCAGATTCGCCGGCTGCCGGTCGTCGAGGGTGAACGGCTCGTCGGCATCGTGTCGCTCGGCGATCTCGCCGTCAAGGAGGGCAAGGACTCCCGCTCGGGCGATACGCTGCAGTCGATTTCAGAGGGCGTGAAGGAGCGCGGCTGACGTGGAGTCCGGCTTCAGCCGGATTACGAAGCGGTCTCGAATATCCCAAGCGCCCAGGCGGCGAGGATCGCCAGGACGATGAGGATCACGATCGCGACGATCGGCAGCCGCGAGCGCCGCGGACGCTCGAACAACGAGCCTTCCGCGGGCGGCTTGATGCGCGGCTCGGTCGTCGCGTTGCCGCATCGGTAGCAGATCAGCGCCTTGTCGGCGATCTCGGTCCCGCAGTGTGCGCAAGTCATGGGCTCCGGGGTACTGTATCTGAACTGGTTCACATGTTCATGGGGTGCAGAACCCCCTGAACTCCTGAACCCAGAGATATCCTGTGATTCCGCTTCGCGACGTCATCCCCTCGCGCACGACTCCCTACGTCACCATCGGGCTGATTGCCGTCAACGCGCTCGTCTATCTCTACGAGATGACCCTCGGCGAGTCGTCCCTCGAGGAATTCATCCTCTACTTCGGACTCGTGCCGGCGGCCTTCTCGTGGGTCGCCGTACTGACGTCGATGTTCCTGCACGGCGGCCTTCTGCACGTTGGCGGGAACATGCTGTTCCTGTGGATCTTTGGCGACAACGTCGAGGACCGCATGGGACACGGCCGCTTTGTCGTGTTCTACCTGCTGTGCGGCGCCGCAGCCGCGCTGGCGCAGACGGCGATGAGCCCGGATTCGGTGGTCCCGATGGTCGGCGCCAGCGGCGCGGTGGCGGGCGTCATGGGTGCGTATTTCGTCCTCTACCCGCACTCCCGTATCGTCACGCTGATACCGCTGTTCGTCTTTTTCCACGTGATGGAAGTCCCGGCGCTGGTCTTTCTCGGGCTGTGGTTCGTGCTGCAGTTCGTGAGCGGCGTCGGATCGATCGCGGCGGCGACGGGCGGCGAGCCGGCCGGCGGCATCGCGTTCTGGGCACACGTCGCCGGCTTCGTGGCCGGCGTCAGCGGCGTGCTGGTGTTCCGGAGGCCCGAACGTCAGCGGGTGGAGTGGTGGAACGACGTTCGATGAGCAGGACTACGCTGGTGCCGCTTGGTCCTTGGTGCGCCCGGTGTCGGCCAAGTCGCTGTAGAAACCGAGATCTTCTCCGGTGGTGCGCTTGGTCAGCAAAATAATCTGATACGTGTGACCTGAAAAGTGCTCGACGACGTGACAAATTGCCGAGAGGATGGTGGCATCGTAGCCTTGAATACGAACCTTTTCGGTCAGGCGCGGATGCGGCAGAGAACGGATCACCTCCACAGCCTCGCCTACTGTCCCTCGCAGGTTCGTGAGCATTGCCTCCGCGGTTACGCCCGAGCGCGCTGAAAACTCGCTGGGCCGATCGCGTGTGTCGGGCGCGCCTGCAATACTAGAGAGAATCCACTGACGGACGTTGCCATTCAGATGCAGCAGCAGATTGCCCACCGCATTCTCGTTCTCGGAACTACGTGCCCATAACGAATCAACGGGCAATCTGGCCACACAGGTTTCGATCCGCTCCAGACTCTCGGCTAATTTCCCAGAGGCGGACGTCAGGAAATCTTCCTCGATCGTCATTTGATTCTTGTTCGATGTGTGATCAACCGCTCGTGGTGCTTCGTGCCTGCGGACGAAGGACCACGGACACACGAAGGACCAAGAACGGACCTAGCACGAAGGACCAAGGACCAAGGACCTACTAACCCCCGCCTGACTCGTTGATCTTGAGCAGCAGGTCCAGTGCGCGGTCGTAGCCCGGCGCGATTTCCAGGGCGTTCAGCGTTTCAGTCTTTGCTTCCTTGAGCTGACCTGCCGTGAACAGCGCCTCGGCGAGATCGGTATGTGCCGTTGCCCGATCAGCCGGGTTCGCGGCAAGCGCGCTGCGGAACGCCTTCACGGCGGTGGCCGAGTCTTTTCGACGGAGCGCCAGCCGCCCGAGACCCGCTTCGGCCACGGCGTCGAATGGATCGATCTCGACGATCTTCTTGTAGGCGGCCTCGAGGCGTGTCGGGTCGTTCAACGGCTCCACCAGCGACACGAGCGTACGCGCCGATTCGACGTCGCTGTGATCGATCTTGAGCACGTCTTCCAGCGCGCGAATCGCACGCGGCTTGTCGCCGGCCTTCAGCGCGATCTGCGCGATGAACCGATGCGGGTTGTTCTCGTCGCCGGCGCGCGGCAGCAGCCTGGCGGCCCGCTCGGCCGCCTGGATTGCGGCGGCATTGTCGCCGCTCTCCGCCAGCTTGACCGCCAGCCCCATCTGCACAGCGAAGCTTTCCGGATTCGATGCCGCCAGCTCCTTGAACGCGTCGACGGATTCCACTTCCTTGACGTTCGGTCGCTGGAGCGCCCGCTTGGTGGCGGCGTATTCCTTCTCCAGATACGCGTCGAACGACTTCTGAATGGCATCGAGCGACGTTCCAAACACCTCTTTCACCGCCTGCTCGGTCTCGATGCCCTTGCCGTACGAGCGGATGAAGGCGTGGAACGCCGGCTCGCCAAAACTGTTGATGAGGTGCTCCACAACCAGTGACGACTGGTAGTACGCGATGGTGATCATTCGCGGATCGCTGAAACCTTCGTTCAGGTCGGCCAGCTTGAGCAGCTTCCCTTCGTTGTAGGCCTGGGCAAAGC
>JBOGIQ010000198.1:0-10853 GCA_050742535.1 Vicinamibacterales bacterium
GGGTCGAGCCGGCGGAGGCGGTGGCGGCGGCGCCGCCGGCCGTGGCGCTGCCGGCGCCTTTACGCCGACGGAGGGCGCCAAGGACCTGAAGACCGTCCTCTTCAACTGGACGTGGCGCATGGGGATGCTGCGTAGCGGCGCCGAGTCCGAGCTGGTCAAGACGCTCGACTATCACGCCGCTGGCGGCACCATACAGGTCAACGGGCAGCCCTGCACGCTGACCAAGTACCGCGTCCAGGCCAACTATCAGGTGCCAGGCTGGCGGACGCAAATCGAGTGCACGTTCAAGAACAAGCAGACGTACAAGAACGTCGAGACGCTGAGCGGCGATTACGCGTGGGACGAAGACATTCCCGGCGCCGAGCTCGTTGCCGGCCAGGGAAAGGCGACACCGAACCCCGCCTCGCTCGTGGAGCGGCGGATCCGTCTCTGGGCGAGTCCTCACGGCGCGGTGAAGGCCGCCATTGCCGGCGCGGCCGGCATGTCGCCGGCTGAATCGTTTGGCGAGAATCCGGCCGTGCTGCTCGATGCCCAGGCAAAGGCTGGAGCGAAACCGACGACGACGCTGGAATGGCAGGCGGATAAGGCCGTCCTGACGTTCCCGGTTCCCGGCGTACCTGGTGCGACCGCCGTGGCGACGCTGACCAACTACCTGCCCGACAGCGTGGTCGTGACGAACGGGGCGGACAAGACGGAATTCATCTACGGCAAGTGGGCGGATTGGAACAACCCGCTGTTCAAGATTGATGCGCTCTACGCCGGCACGATGGTCGAACGCAAGAACGGAACGGTCGTTCGCAGCGTGAACGCCAAGGTCACGGAGATCGGCCAGATCTACGTGATCATGCCGGTGCCCGAGAGTGTGCGTAAGGCTGGAAAGTGAGGACTGCGATGACCAATCAGCGAATTATCGGACTGCGCCTTGTGGCGTGCACGGCGGCAGTCCTCACTGTGATCGGTTCGTCCCTGATGGCGCAGGGCGGGTTTGGTGGCGGTCGCGGCGGCGGCGCACCGCAGGTCGATCCGACAACGTTACCGACACCCCGGCTGGCCAATGGGAAGCCTGACCTGACTGGCTCCTGGGGTGGAGGAGGCTGGAACTTCACCGGCTCGGGCGCCCCGGGCGCGACCGTGGGCGGTATGTTCCGGCGATGCACGCCTTTCCAAGCGAAGACCTGTATGGAGTGGACGAACCAGAGCCAGGACTGGCCGTTCATGTCGACCGCGCGCCTCGATATGCGCCTGCCGGTCTACAAGCCCGAGCACTGGGACAAGATGATCGAGATGGATCAGTGGTCGAACCGGGACGACCCGGTCATGACCTGCCTGCCGCTCGGCATTCCGCGGCAGGGCGCACCGGCGCGGATCTTCCACACCGACACCGACATCACGATGATCTACAGGGGCGGCAGCGACGGCGCTGGCGGGTACGCTGAACATCGCATGATTGCGCTCGACGGGAAGCCGCACGATCCACGGCGAGCCGCAAACTACACCTACATGGGGTACACCGTGGGTAAGTGGGAAGGCGACACGCTCGTCCTCGACTCGATCGGATTCTCCGACGAGACGTGGCTCGCGCGCGGCGGCTACTTCCACTCCGACCAGATGCGCGTCGTCGAGAAGTTCACGCGCACCGGGAACCAGCTTCTCTACCAGGTGACGGTCGAGGATCCGGTCGTGCTCGTCGAGCCGTGGGTCATGCCCGACAGGAGGATGAACCTGGGCCCCAACAACACGATCATCGGCGAGCGCGGCAGCTGCACGGAGAGCGAGCACAAGGAAGTCAGCACCCAGATGCGACACTGAGTCCCCGGAAGGCCTTAACGGCCTTCCTTGGATCGGAGGGATCGGACGACATTTGCTGGAATCGATTGAAACGAGCCAGCTCGGACTCTGGCTGCGTGAGTCGCCGTCGGTGTGGGCTTTTCCGACGGTGCTCACGCTTCACACAATCGGACTGGCGGTCCTGATCGGCGCAAGCTGGGTGCTGGATCTCCGCCTGCTCGGTATCGGCCGTCATGTTCCTCTGTCGGCCTTCCGCTGGGTTTTTCCCACCGTCGCTGTCGGCCTTGTCATCAATCTCGTGACCGGCGTGCTGCTCTTCATCAAGAACGCGACGGTTTGGGGAGGGGCGCTGCCGTTCTTCGTCAAGATGGCGCTGGTTGTCGCCAGCGTCGCCACGCTGCTGCCGATACGCTCAGTCGTGTTGCGCGGCGGGGACGAACAGGGCGACGTGAACCGTAACGCGCGACTGCTCGCCGTGGCCTCGATTCTCGCCTGGAGCGCGGCGGTCACCGCGGGCCGTCTGCTCGCCTATACGGTTGTGTAGGACATTGTGACGCTCGCACATCTGCACCTGATCATGAACCACGTGCCGACCGTCGGATCGGTGGTCGCACTGGCACTGCTGATTCTCGGCTATGCGCGGCGCAACGAGCACTTGAAGCATGTCGGCCTGGAACTGCTCTTTGTCATTGCCGTCCTCACTCTTCCCGTCTTCGTGAGCGGCGTCGCCGCGCACCGGGAGCTGCGCGAGGTCAAGGAGGTCTCCGACGACGCGATCAGGATCCACCAGGATGTGGCGATCTTTGGTTTTGCCTGGATGGAGTTCGCCGGATTCATTGCCTGGGTCGCCTTGTGGCAGTGGCGACGCCGCGGTGCCGCGGCGCGCGGGCTCGTTCCGGTCGCCACGGCGCTTCTGATTGTGTCGCTCGCGGTGATGGGACGCGCGGCAAATCTCGGCGGCGAGATTCGCCATCCTGAGATTCGCGCCGCTGATGCCGCCGCAGCCACGCCGGGCGATCCGAAACGCTTCGTCCAGTATTCGATCAATCAGACGGCCGTGTACAGCCGTTGGATGTGGCCCGCCGCTGAGGCGGTGCACTTCCTCGGCCTTTCACTGTCGTTCGGTGTGCTGCTGGCCGTGAATCTGCGGATCCTCGGCGCGATGAAGCAGATCCCGTTCGCGGACGTGCATCGTCTGCTGCCGTGGGGCATGCTCGGTTTTGGCGCGAACCTGATCACCGGCATGTTTTTCTTCATCGGGCAGCCTGGTCAGTACGTCGAAAGCGACCCGTTCTACTGGAAGGTCATCTTTCTGGTGATCGCCGGCGCGAATTTTCTCTATCTAACGGTGTTCGGCAAGGCCTGGCGCGATGGCGACCACGACAGATTCACCCCGAACGTGGGCGACAAGGCGATGGCGCTGCTGTCGCTGACCGCGTGGCTCGGCGTGCTCTACGCGGGCCGCATGCTTCCTTTCCTGGGCAGGTCGTTCTGAGATGATCGTCACGATTCCCACCGCGCTGACGGTTCTTGCGTGCCTGGTGATCGTTGGCGTCATCGGCTATCTGCTCGATCGCACGGCCTGAGCCGAACGTACTTTCGAACTTACTTTTCCACTTTTCCACTTTTCCACTTTTCCAGTTATTCCACTTAAATTAGCGCGCTGTTTTTGTGAGTTCTGCCCGGACGAACGTGGCCCGGTTGGTGACGTAGGGCACGATGCCCGCCCCGCCGGCGACAACCTCGTCGAATGTCGTCAGCCATTCCTTGCCTTCGAGCGCGATGGACGGACGGATGGCCGGCCCAATCTCGGCAACCTGCCGCGCGAATCGGTCGGGCACGAAGAGGCTCTCCGAGAGCTCGGCCATGCGGGCGAGGTATTTCGACCGGAACGCGTCGACGGCGTACACGCGGGACAGGAACCGGTTGTTCCCGTTCCACGGGGAATAGATGGACACCCCGCCGCTGTAATTACGCCCGTTGCCAAACGAGAAGTCCTGGTCCCAGGCGATGAAGTGCATCCGGTTCGTCTCGGGGTGGAGGTAGGTATAGAAGTTCTGGCCGTTCTGGAGCAGGCTGTCGTGGTTGGCGATCCAGACGAGCACGGCGAAGTAGCGTGCGAAGTCGTCGAGGTCCAGATAGTCGCCAATCTGCGCGGCGAACTCTTCATCGGTCGCTTTTGAGACGAGCCGGCCGAACGCCATGACGCGCTGCTTCTGCGCCTCGGTCAAGTCGGTCTTCGGATCGTAGGACTGGTTGTAGGCGGCCCAGTTCGCGCCCCAGTCCGTAAACAGATCCTGCGTGGACGGCTTGAAGATGGCGCCCTTTTTCGTGCCGAACCGGTCGTCGGCGAAGTTCTCGTCGACGTTTTCCGAGATCGAGTAGAGGCCCAGGTAGCGCTTCTCGCCCTGCCCTTCGACCGTCAGATAGACCTGCGCGTAGGTCGTTCGCGGCGCGAGCGCGCCCGCGTCGCGGTACAGCCGGTAGGCGAGCACCTCGTTCATCCAACCGACATCGGTGATGTTGTTCTGGAAGTTGATCGTGGTGAGCCCGGCCAGCTTCTGACCTTTGACATGTTTGTTGAGGTCCACCTTGAGCGAGATCTTGTCGCTGCCGGCCCGCGTGGCCCGCAGGTACGAGCCGTTCCCCTTGTAGCGGACCGCCACGTCGCGGAACGTCCAGTCGTCGATCTGCAGCGTGCCGCGGACGTAGTCGAACTCGATGCCCTGCCGCCCGGCCACTCCATTGCGGCCTCCCGGCGGCCCGAGGAACCGGCCGCCGCCAAACCCGAACCCGCCGCCCTGGCCCTGACGCGGCTGCAGCGCGCGCCACGCGTCGGCGGAAAGCGTCAGGTTCGCTGTCCAGACTTTCGTTGGCGAGAAAAAATCGGACTGGGTAATGGAGGTGACGTTCGTCGGCGTGACGTCCTGGCGGGCGGCGGACGGCGTCCCCAGCATGCCGAGGCCGATGCCGGCGACGGCGAACAAGCGGAGAAGAAGGCGGCGCATGACGACCGATGCAGGATACGACGGCATGTCGCCGGGATACAACGACGGCGGCCGGGAGGGCCATAACATCAGGAAAGTCGAGGCGCGCGCGAGCTCTGATTCTCGTTAGCAGCGGATAGCGTTCTAAACTGAGGTCGCCTGAGGGCGGCCATACTATGCAGTCAGAATCCGTCAGGAAGACGATCCTCGTCCTCGACGACATCGCCGACTATCTGCAGGCACTCGCCCGGACGCTGTCATCGGAATGGAACGTGCTGTGCGCGAACTCGGCACACGAAGCGCGAGCAGTCGTTGAAAGGCAACGGCCGGACGTCGCGCTCATCGATGTCCGATTGTCGGAATCCGATCCGGATAACCGCGAAGGGCTCGAGATCCTGGCGTGGCTCCGTCAACGTGACGCGTCGATCCCGGTCGTAGTAATGAGTGCCTACCAGGACAGCGATGCGACGGAAGAGGCCATGCGCCTGGGGGCGCGCGCGTTCGTGAAGAAACCGTTGGACCTTCGGAGCCTGAAAGCGCTCGTCGCCGGTCTGTGCGAGAGCTAGACACAGCGAGACGACGGCAACTCGCGCCGTCCGGTTCTTGCGAGCACGGACCGGTGGAGTCCAGAGGTGACGCTTGCTCGACCAGATTCTGACGAATGGACTGGTATCCGGATGCTACTACGCGCTCGTCGCAACCGGATTCGGTCTCATTTATTCGTCCACGAAGATCTTCCACATCGCCTATGGCGCCACGTACACGGTCGCCGCGTATGTTTGCTACTACTGCGTGTCCGTTCTCGCCTTTCCGCTGCCATGGTCCATCGTCGCCGGCGTCCTGTCAGCCGCGGCGCTGGGGCTCGCGATGGAGTACATCGTGTACTCGCCTCTTGCCGCTCGGCGCGCGCAGCCGCTTGTCTTTCTCCTCAGCTCGCTCGGTCTGTATATCGTGTCGACCAACACCGTGGCGCTGCTGGCCGGCAACGCCACGATCGGCCTGCGACAGGAGTCCGGGAGCTCGTACCGTCTCGCCGGGCTGATCGTGACGGACATGCAGCTTCTCCAGGTCGTGTTCGCGGCGACGCTGCTTCCCGCATTGGCGGTGTTGCTCCGAATGACACGCCTGGGGCGCCACGTCCGCGCCGTCCGCGACGATCCGGTGCTCGGGTCCGTGGTCGGTATCAGTGAGCGCCGAACGCGTCTGCTGGTCTTTGCGATCGGTTCGGCGCTGGGTGGACTCGCCGCGATTCTTGCGGCGCTCGACACCGGCATCAATCCGAACGCGGGCTTGTCGGTGCTGTTGATGGCGACGGTCGCCGTCGTCGTCGGCGGCATGCAGACGTTCGAAGGCCCGCTGGTCGGCGGCCTGATGCTCGGGTTGTTGCGAGGCCTGGTGATCTGGCTCGCCTCGGCCCGTTGGCTGGAGGCGGTGACGTTCGCGGTGCTCTTCGTTTTCCTGACCGTCAGACCGCAGGGGATCGTCAGCCGAAGAACGCGCCTCGAGGAAGCCATGTCATGAACTATTTATGGCACCTGGTCGTCATCGGCAGCGTCTACGCCCTGCTGGCGATGGCGCTCAACCTCGTGCTCGGCTATGCCGGTCTGATGTCGCTCTGCCACGCCGCGCTCTTCGGGCTCGGCGCCTACGTCAGCACGTTGCTCGTGCTGGCCGGCTGGAGTTTCCTCCCGGCGCTCGTTGTCGCGTCCGCCGCGTGCGCCGCGATAGGCGCAGCGCTGGCGATCCCAACGGTGCGCCTGCGAGGCGACTCATTTGTTCTGGCGACGCTCGCCTTTCAGGTGATCGCCATCGGCCTCTTCAGCAACTGGGTCTCCGTGACCGGCGGAACCTTCGGGCTTGCCAATATTCCGGCGCCCTCGGTGCTCGGCGTGACGCTCGATTCGCCGGTCCGCTACGGAATCTTCGCCGCGGCGGTTGCCGCGTTGTGCGGTCTTCTGTTCTGGCGGATGCTCGATTCTCCATTCGGACGCGTGCTTCGAGCGATCCGCGAAGACGAGGTTGCGGCGATCGCCCTTGGCAAGGACGTGAATCGCGTCAAAATGGTCGCCTTCGTCGTGAGCGCGGCGGCCGCGGCCGTTCCGGGCGCGCTGCAGGCCGGATATGCGCGCTACATCGATCCGACCAGTTTCACGCTGAACGAAGGAATCCTGGTGCTCTCCATGGTTGTCATCGGCGGCGCGGGAAGCCTGGCGGGGCCGTGGGTGGGCGCACTCATCACCGTCGCCATTCCTGAGGTCTTGCGTGTTCTCGCGATCCCCGACGTCGTCGCCGGAAACCTGCGGCAAATCCTGTACGGAGCGCTGCTGGTATTGCTGATGCGAACACGTCCGCGCGGCGTGACGGGGCGTTATGGGTTCGAGTGATGGTTCGATGCGCCCGACGCACACGATGAGCGGCGCGACGATCGAGTGTCGTGATCTCGTCAAGGCATTCGATGGCGTTCATGCCGTGGATGGTGTGTCGGCGTCGTTCGAGCCAGGCCGGATCAAGGCTCTTATCGGACCGAATGGCGCGGGCAAGACAACGCTCTTTCATTTGATGGCTGGGTCGTTGACGCCCGACGCCGGCCAAGTGCTGTACGGTGGAATTTCGATCGAGCGCCGGCCGAGCTGGAAGCGCGCACGCATGGGCATCGGCCGGCTGTTTCAGGACGTGCGGGTGTTCAAAGCGATGACCGTCGAAGAGAACGTGCTCGTCGCGTTTCCAGCCGCAGGCGAAGATCCGGTCACGCCCATCTTTCGGCGCGCGAGGCTTCGTGTCGACGAGGCCGAGCGGCGGGAGCGCGTTGACGAGTTGCTGCGACTCGTCGGACTCGAACAGCTCTCGAAGACCTACGCGGAGCTTCTCTCGTTCGGACAACAGAAGCTGCTGGCGATCACGCGGCTCCTCGCCGCCGGCGCGACGACGCTCCTGCTCGACGAGCCGACTGCCGGCGTGGACCCTGGCATGCTTCAGCGGCTGATGGCGCGCCTCCGGGCACTAGCGGCCGAGGGCTGCACGATCGTCTTGATCGAGCACAACATGAACGTCGTCACCGAACTGGCTGACTGGGTGTATTTCCTCGACGAGGGACAGATCGTCGCTGTCGGCCTGCCAGGCGAAGTGCTCGGCGATCCGACCGTCCGGGACCTGTATCTCGGACTCTGATCGACCTTGGGGACCTGTGATCGAACGGTCACACGGATGAGACGTTTCGATCACATCGACGGCGTGTGCTGTCCGTCGCCTGCCTGCGTGCAGGATGCTCGTTTGCTCACGCGTGCATAGCGTAGGCTAAGCGCACGCATGGTGTCGTGCACTCCGACTACGGGCACGATCATTGCACTTGCCTCTCCCGCCCTCTCCAGTCCATGACGATGGGAACCCAGCGGCAAGGCGCGAATGCGAAGTGTGGGGACGCGTTGGCATTGGTCGCAGTCACGGCTGGTTATGGCAGCCGAGTCGTGTTGCGCGACGTGACTCTCGCGGTGCGCGAACGCACGGTGACGCTGCTGATTGGTGCGAACGGCGCTGGCAAGAGCACGGTATTGAAGACCCTGATCGGCCTGGTCCCGAATGTCACCGGCGATGTGTTCGTGGGCGGCCGGAACGTCACGCGGCTTTCCGTCGGTGCGCGCGTCGCGCACGGCGTGGCCTATGTACGTCAGGGAGGAGCGGTCTTCCCGTCGTTGACGCTGCGCGACAACCTCGAGCTGGGCCTGGAAAGCACGGCGCGGGTGCAACGGACCCGCGCCCTTGACTATGCGTTGACGCTGTTTCCGGCGCTCAAGAACAGGTTGAGCGGCCGTGCGGGTCTGCTGAGCGGCGGGCAGCGCGTCTGCCTTGCGCTGGCGGTCGCGATTTGTCGATCGCCGCGCGTCCTGCTCGTGGACGAGCCGTCAGCGGGGCTCGCTCCGGCGTTGGCGAACAGCGTTCTGCGATCGATTCGTGAGTTGAACCGCGAATCCGGCGTGACGGTGCTGCTCGTCGAGCAGCGAATACGGGAGGCGATTGCCGCGGCCGATCACGCGCTGGCGTTCGCCGGGGGGGCCATCGTTGCGGAGACAGCGAGTCCGACCGACTGGCTCGCAGCCGGCATCCTCGAACGGTACTTTCTTTCGGTTCCGGAGGTCAGTCGATGACGAGATGGGGAAAGGTGGCGCTGGTCGCAGTCGCGATCATCGCCGCTGCGGGGTGGTTCTGGTTACGGCGCGAGTCGTCCGGCGCGGGGGTGGACGCGCAATCCGTCCGCGTTGCCATGAACCTGCCGCTCACCGGGCCTTTCGGCGTCTACGGCCAGAGCATCCGTGACGGGGCGCTCCTGGCCGTGTCCGAGCTCGGCGAGAACGGGAATAACCTGCGTCTCGACATCGAGGACAACGCCGGCGCGACCAACACGGCGATCACGGTGTTCCAGAAACAGTCGCTGGAGAAGATCGACGTCTACGTCTCGGGCGTCAAGCCGCAGACGATGGCCATCTTCGACCGCGCGACCGCGGCGGGTTTCCCCTACTTCGTCTGGGTGTTCGACGCGTTCATCGTCGAGCGCAATCCGACGGTCTTTCGCACATGGGTGAATTACAAGTACGAAGCCGAGAAGTATCTTCAGTACGCGCGCGCGCGCAAGGCCAAACACGTCGCCATCGCCTGCGTGAACCTGCCGCACGCCCTCGAGGAGTTCAACGACATCGTCATCCCGCAGCTCAAGAAGGAGGGCATCGACGCGTCGATCGAGATCTTCGATTTGGATAGCCGCCAACATCGAGACGTCATTCTGAAGCTCGCCAGCGGCAAACCCGACCTCTACATTCTGAACGGGTTCCAGGAGGATCTGGTCGCCTTCGCGCGCGCGTTGCGGACGCTGAACCTGTTCTCCGACGGGAACGCCATCGGCACCTACGATTTGCTCGACGCGGCCAAGATCCTGGGAGGGAGCGAGCTGGAGGGGTTTCGCGTCGTCGCTCCCGAGTTCATCGTGCAGGACACCCCGGCGTTCCGTGCGTGGTCTGGACGGTTCAAGCAGAAGTACGGCCGGGAGCCGCTCTATACCGATGCCTACAGCTACGACATGATTTCCGTGATCGCCGACGCAACGCGCCGATTGAGTGCGCCGGCGACGTCGAGTCAATGGCTCGAGGCGATTCGTCGAACGGACGCCCCAGGTGTGACCGGCCGTCTTCGCTTCGACGAGGGAGGCGACCTCGTGCTCGCGCTCAAGGTCGGCGTCTATCGCAACGGCGCGCTCGCGGTGGATTCCAGCGAGGCGGCACAGTGACAGCAGGGACCGCTCACGACAAGCTGGTGGAGCGCTACGAAGGTCTGGGCGTCGTGATCAAGCACGACCCGCTGAGGCGCCAGACCGCCGAGTGCGATAGTGTGATGCCGATCCTGCACGAAGAGCACGTCGTCACGTGGTCGTTGCTCGGGGACACCATCATTTCCACGATCGACCGGCAGCGTTCGGCGGTCGAGGTCGATTTTCTCGACGTCGGCACGGGCAGCGGCATCTGGACCATCCTCGTCGCCCGCGCGCTGCAGCGCCGCCATCCGGACCTCGGCAAGGAACGGATCGTCGCCGTCGACAAGGTGCCGAGGATGATTTTTGCGTGCCGTGAAAACCTCCGCTTGAATCTCATCGAGCCTGGCGCCGTGCGCCTCGTCGAAAAGCCGTACGCGGCGAGCACCGTAACGGCGTCGAGCACCGGTGCGATCTTCATGAATCCGCCGTACCATCTGTATCCGCGGACCGTCGAGAATCGCGTGCCCTACCACGCCCGCGGCGGATCGTGGGGATTCCGCGAATTCGAGCGCTGGCTGAAGGTGGCGAATGAGGACCTGGCCGACGAGGCCACGATCTTCTTCCACCATATGTGCCTGGGTGACGAGAGCGGACCACTCTGGGAAACGTTCATCCCCAAGGCGGTTGACGACGTGGTGTCGATCGTCGCCCATGATATTCTCCCGCCATATCCGACAAGGGATTTCCTGACGGCCGTGTATCGGGGAGACCACGCGGCCTTCGTGGAAGAGACCAGTCGCAACCATCCGTGGCTGTACTTCAGCTCGGGACAAGTGACA
>JBOGIQ010000199.1:0-10777 GCA_050742535.1 Vicinamibacterales bacterium
GGCGAGAGGTATCCGGTCGTGTCGAAGCGCCCCTCGAGATCCGTCACGTGGACGGTCTGCGGCGTGATCATTGCGGTGAGATCGGACGGGTTGCTGGCGACGGCATTGCCCATGTGGCGCGTCGCCTTGTGCGTGCCGGTCACGAACCAGCCGCCCCAGCGAATCTCGAACGGGGAGCGGTGGTCGGTCGTATAAGCCGGACCGTACATCGTTGTGCCGTCCACTCCCGGGAAGACGCTGCCGATGAACATCCCGGGCACGTAGTGCGTGGCCTCCGAGGCGTGGCACGAGACGCACGAGTCGCTCCGCTCGAAGCGCGGATTGTCGCTCGCCTGTGACAGCGTGTAGAAGACCGCGCCCTGCGTCGGATCCTGCCCGACGAATTCCAGGACCTCGCCGCCGCGAACCCAGCCAACCGACGTGGTGTCGTTGAAGTAGATCGCACGCGGATTTTTTGGGCCGATCTTGGGCGCCTGAAAACTGGTCTTCGAGAAGACCAGCATCTGCGATTCGACCGGCACGCGCAGGGCCTCGAGCACCGACTGCAGATATCCGGACGGGCCGCGCCGTTCGAGCGTCACCTCGCCGCGTCTCAGCCGCTCATTCAGCTGCGCGATCGGATCGCGCGACGCGGTGCTGTCGTAACGGATTTCCTTGTGGTTGCGCAGCAGCGTCGGATGCTGGAGCTGGCCGGCGACGGTGCCGACGGAGCCCAGCCACACCGCGGCCGCCACGAAAAGTCCCTTGTGTGTCATGAATCGCGGGTTGGGCAAGACGCGATCCTGATCGTACGGGACCAAAAGCCCGCAATCAATCACGTCCGCCCCCGATGGGCGATTCCGGCCGCGAATTAATTCGCAGCGGCCCGGAAATTCTCCGCGGCGGAGCCATCCACGCGCAGCGCCGCCGCGCCAGGCGCTGTTCTCCCGAGCAGAAACGCCCGGCGGCTGTCGAGGAACGACTTCAACGAGTTGTCTGCGTTCGAAGCCGCCATCCCGGCCTCAAAACCCTCCACGTCGTAGAGCTTGCGCGTGTCCAGCCGGACTTCCGGCCCGATGAGGTCATGGGCCGACTTCAGCAACGGATACACCGTCTTCCAGTCGAGCCACCTGGTCGCGATGTCGTGCACGTAGCTCAGGTATTTCGCGCGCAGCGCCGGAACGGCGAGAAGCTTCGAGCGCAGCGGCTTCCCTGGGTCGTTGGTGGCGACCAGCGGATCGAGCTGCGGGCCCCCGCCGCCGAACCCGAATCCGCCTCCGCCGCCTTCGCCACCGAGCCCTTCGTTTACGTCATGAGGGATGACGTGAAACCGCCCGTCGGGGTCGCGATAGAGGTTGTAATCGCTGGCGCGCGACCAGTACCCGTCGCTGTTGACCAGCGCCACCTCGATGGCGAGGAACTTCAGCGTGGCGTCGATGTCGAGCAGCGGCGCGAGGGCGGCCTCGAGCTTTTCGGCCGGGGTTTCGTTGAGTACCTTGGTGAGCTGCACCAGCGCCTTCCACGACTCGTCGTCGTCTTTGGTTTTGATCTCGTAAATCTGCCTGTAGGGGCCGATGTTTTCTCCCAGATACTCGAGCCCGCCGCGTCCGCCAGGCCGGCCCGGGACCTTCCATCGCGCCCCCTTCGAGGTCTTGAAATCGTCCCGCAGCAGGTCGCCGTTGAACTGCTGAGTGTTGAGATACACACCCCAGCTCCGACCGTTGATCACCACGCGCATGAAGTTCATCCTCGGCGCCGGGATGTACGCACGCGCAATCTGCGTGTAGAGAAACGCGCGCAGGAACGTGGGATCGTTGGCCGCGTTCAGCAGGTTGAACGTCCGGTAGCCGCCGAGATCCTGATCCTCGACGGTGAAGTCGGTCGAGACATTCAGCGATCGCTTCAGGCCCGCAGGCACCATCATGAAGGACGAGGCGCCGCGGAAGTGCACGCCGACGCCTTTGTATGTCCGCCCGTCCACCGTCATCGTCGCGGGGACCTCGACGTCGGTGTTATTGAACGCAGCGAGCTCCTCTTCCCAGTCCTCGTCCTCGAACTGCAGGAACATCGTGCGCATCGTGCCGAGGTCGTACATCGATGTTGTTGGGTACGGCCGGACGTCGGCCGGCGCCAGCGCCCGCCCGGGCGATCCCTCCGCCGCGAATCGGAAGCCGCGCATGAAGCCTCCGCCCGGCATGGTGCTCGAACGCGCGGCGTCCCGTTCCTGCCGGTTCAGGCGGCGATCGCCGTCCTTGTCGTACTGGGAGACGAGCTCCTGTTCTCGATTCGCTCCGCCGAAGCCCTGTCCGCGAAAGCCGGGAAAGCCCTGCGCGGCCAGGACGCGAGGCGATATTCGAATCGGAGCCTCGGCACGATCCGCATGGCTCGACAACAATCCGAGCCACCCGGCAACGATGACGGCGGCAACGAGAGCGATGACGGTGATCCGAATCTGCATGATGGCCTCAGTCTTCAGTCAGACGTCAGACGTCAGAAGTCAGACGTCTGACGTCAGTCGTCGTCGTCGTTGGTGATCCGCTTCAGGCTGACGCTCTGCACGCCTTCCGTCGTATTCAACGCGCGCAGCAGCGCGTCCGCGGCGGCGACGTCGCGAAGCGACGCCCGGAACGTCGCGTCAACGGCGAGTCCCTGGCGCGCAGTGGCCAGCGACATCAGCCGTCGGTCGCTGACATGAAGATCCAGAGCCGGCCTGACGACGACCTGTGGATCATGACCGATTCCGACCCTGACCTGAAGCTCGAATGGCTCGGTTCCGGCTGGACTGACGATCTGCGCATCGCCCTGTTTCATTGCAAACGCGGCTATGGCCACCACAGCGATTCCCGCGACCGCCAGCCAGGGATACCCCGCGCCAACCGCCATGCCGACGCCGACCGCGAAGATCACGAACGCCGTGTCCTGGGTGTCGCGCACCACCGTGCGGAAGCGCACAATCGACAGCGCGCCCACCAGGCTGAACGCCCGCGCCACGTTGTCGCCGATCACCTGCGTGATCATGGCGATCAGTATGGACAGAAGGACCAGCGTGGCCGTGAACGACGGCGCGACCTCGGCCTTGGAACGGGTGAATCGGTAAACCAGCGCGGCGACGCCGCCGAGCAGGAGGGCGGCAAGGAGTCGTACCAGAACGACGAGCGGCGGGACGGCTTCGAAATCGAGCAGCGACTCTCGAAAGAGGTCAGGCATGAAGCGTGTACGGCGCGCCCTCCTCGGGAGCGAGCCGCGCAATGCCTAGAATATCCGCCGCCGTTCTGTATTTCGAGGTCCGCCCCGGTTCGAGCGCAAATTCGTCCGCCAGCTGGCGAAACACCGTCGGCATCGCACCGCGGAATTTCAGCTCGAGGATCATGTAGCCGTTGAGAAAGGGCGCCGGCCCCGGCCCGTCGAGCGCGAACGTATCGCACGGCGAGGCCGTGAGCGAGTAATCCAGCGTCATGCGCATCCTGCCCTCGGGCGTCTCCGCGAGCCGGGCGGTGCGCAAATACGACACACGACAGACCGGGTGAAGCTGGCGGACCAGCACGCGGCGGCGGAACCACGTGGTCTGACGGTCGTTTCCCTCGGGCGTTTTCAGCAGTCCGAGCGCGTCGAGCGGGATGTCGGTGCGGCGCTTCGCCAGTCGTGCCGAGGTGCGGAGCTTGCGCTCGAGGAAGACCCGCGCCTCATCGCCGTACCGTCGAACGCGGTATTTGCTGCGTCCGTACGAGCCGCGGCGGTGGAAGACGTCGCGAGCCGCCGTGTCGAGATACAGCGTCGAGACCCGGTATTCGTCCGCGTGCGGACCGGCGCCATGCGGGTCGGCGACGAGCCGTTCGCGTGCCCACTCGCGGATTCGAGTGCCGGTCGCTTCGTTTACCAGGAATTTGATTTCGGCCGTATACCCGTTGTCGCCCACGCCCATGGATGTAACGTTAGCGTAACTCAGCTGCGACGCCCGCCTCCCGGAATTCCGCGACTTTTACATTTATTTGACACCGCCCGATTGCCGGACGATTCGTGGGGCGGACGTTGTACGTCCGCCTGGCGCGCCTGACAAGACGCGCCCCTCGTGAGGAGTCAGCCCGTCCGGGCCGGCTCCCAGCGGAGGCCCAGCGCAACGATTCGTTCGAGCAGGCGCTCGTACGACAGGCCGCTCACCTCGGCCGACTCGGCGAAGTCTTCGCCGTACGCGATGTTGGGGTTCGGATTTGCCTCGAGGACGAACATCCGCCCTTCGTCGTCCATGCGGAAATCGACGCGGGCGTAGCCGTTCAGATCCAGCGCGCGGTACGTGCGCTTGGCGATGCGCTGCATCTGATCGGCGAGGGCGGGGTCAACGCGCGCACGGTCGGTCATGATTCCGTGCTTCTTCTGATACTGCGTGCTCCATTTCACGCGTTCGGTCGCGATCTTCCAGCGGTTGTCCGGCATCCTGTCGAACGACATCTCCCAGGCGGGGAAGGCCTCGAGCCGCTCGTTGCCGAGAACGCCGACGTAAATCTCACGGCCGTCGACGAACTGCTCGACGATGGCTGCCGTGCCCAGCTTTTCGTGGATGAAGCTCACGCGCCGGGCAAGCTGCTCGTGATTCTCGACGACGGACGCCTGCGAGATGCCGGCGGACGCCTCGAAGAACAGCGACTTGACGATCATCGGAAACGCGAGGCGCTTGGGCAGCACCGGCCTGCGCCCCGGGCGCACGACCACGAACTCGGGCACGCGAATGCGATGGTAGGCGAGCAGCTTCTTCGACAGCGCCTTGTCGCGCGCGAGCACGAGCCCGCGCGGATTACATCCGCTATAGGGCAGCCGCAGCAGCTCGAGGTAGCTGACGACGTTCTGATCGAAGGTCGTCACATCGGCGAACGCCTCCATCAGGTTGAAGACGATGTGCGGCTTGAAGTCCTCGGCGCTCGGGCGGATGCCGCTCAGGTCGTCGTGGATGCCGAGCACGTGCACCGTGTGCCCCAGCTCGCGGAGCGTCTCGATGACGTCGTACTCCATCTTCCACTCGGCCTCGAGCACGTCGATGCCCGTGGTGTCCTCGGGCGGAACGAGGTGGTCGTGGACGAGTGCGAGGATGCGGACCTTCTTCACAGGAACAGCCGATGCCCACCGCTGTGCAGATAGTTCATCACCTGCACGGTGAGCAGCACCGTGAACTCCTGCCGCGCGTGTTCCTCCGGGCCGCGGAGGCGAAGCTTCAGCTCGCGGCTGCGCGCGATCATGTCTTCGAGAACCTGGTCGATTGTGTACTGGTAAATTCCTGTCCAGCTGGCGACGACGCGGCGGACCGGGCGGCGGATGCGGGCGATGAACTGTGCCGCCGTGATGTTGGTGGCGTGCTCGGGCGCATCCGAGAAGATGCGCCGGAGATCGCGATCGTAAAAGTTCGGGTGATCCACGCCGTAGTGGCGGCGCTTATTCCGGTAATGCTGCCGCAGCGTTGTCGTCGCATCGCGCAGCGCTTCGATCTCAGCCGGGTTGTCCACCCGCGGCGCCTGGCCTCCGAGCGAACGCATCAGCGCATCCATGTATTCGAGCTTCCGCAGCGCTTTCCATCCTTTGTAGCGCTGGGCCCATTCGCTGTTTGGCGTCAGCCACACGGCAAACGTCTCGGCGAAGTCTTCATCCGGGTGGCTCTGCGCGTACCAGGCGTCGAGGTGCAGGACGAAGCTCTTGCTATACGGCTTCGGCGTATAGAACTCGGGGTACGCGCGCGATGGCAGGCCGAAGATCTCGCGGCGCGCGCGGCGCAACCGCAGCTTGTAGGCGTTGTCGATGGCGTGGGCCGCTTCGTGGCGCAGGATGCGCATGCACCACTCATGCTCGCCCCCTTCGACTTCGAACATCTGCGCCTCCTCCAGCCGCGCCAGCCGAGGATGCGCCAGGTAGAAGGGGATGGCGATGGCCGTGGCGCCATCCGGCGTGAACCACTCCTCGGCGATGTAGAAGTGCAGCGGGAAGCGAAGGCCGCGGCTGTCGAGCTCGGCGCGAAGCTGAGCGATACGGTCGGCGAGCGCACCTTCGATCGTCAGCGGCAGATCCGCCATCCGGAGATCGAGCAGTTCTTCGTCGCCGAGTTCGGCCCAATCCTCTCGTAACGGACGTCGCGCCATCGTATCGTGTAGGGCGGGAATCCGGCTGAAGCCGGACTCCACGTCTGAGGGCACCTCTTCCGGGGTGCCGCCCGTATAGGGTACAGGTAATAGGTATCAGGAGGGTTCAAGCGGCTATGTCACACGTTCGCATCAGGTTGGCGGTTGCCGTGGCCGCGGTGACGTGCATGTCTGTGCTGACAATCGGACAGGAACGCGACCGCGCCAAGGTCGCCGACGAATACAAGTGGAACCTCGCCGACATCTATCCGGATGCGGCCGCGTGGCGGAAACAGAAGGAAACCGTTACCGCCCAGATTCCCAAGCTGCGTGAATTCCGCGGAAAACTGGGATCGTCGCCGCAGTCGCTCGCGTCGGCGCTGGAAATGACGACGCGGCTCAACAAGGAGCTGACCCGTCTGTACGTGTACGCCAGCATGCTGGCCGACACCGACACGCGCGTCTCCGAGCCGCAGGGCATGCAGCAGGAGATGCAGCAGATCTATGCCCAGTTCGGGGCCGAGGCGTCGTTCATCGAGCCCGAAGTCCTGAAAGTGGGCACCGCGACGATTGAGAAGTTCATCGGCGCCGAGCCGCGGCTGAAGAGCTACACCTTCTATCTGCGCGACATCGTCCGCCGGGCGCCGCACACACTCACCGACGCGGAGGAGAAGCTGCTCGCGGACGCGGCGCCGCTGGCCGGCTCCGCCTCGAACATCTACGGGATCCTCACCAACGCGGATTTCCCGTATCCGACGATCACGATCAGCGACGGCCGCATGGTGAAGGTCGATCAGGCTGGCTACAGCGAGCTGCGGACGTCGAAGAACCGCAACGACCGCAAGGCGGCGATGTCGTCGTTCTTCGGCTCGCTCGGGGCTTTCAGCCGGACGTTCGGCACGACCATCAATTCGGAAGTCCAGAAAGTGCTCTTCTACGCCAGGGCGCGGAAGTACACGTCGAACCTGGAAGCGTCGCTCGATCCCGCGAACATCCCGGTCACCGTGTACACGCGCCTCGTGGCCGGCGTGAACCGTCATCTGCCGACGTTCCATCGCTACCTCAAGCTGCGCAAGCGGATGATGGAGATCTCCGACGATCTTCATTACTACGATCTGTACGCGCCGCTCGTCTCGTCCGTCGATCTCCGCTACAGCCCCGAGGAAGCGCAGAAGCACGTTCTCGCCGCGTTCGCCCCGCTCGGCGGCGACTACCAGGCCGTCGTCCACCGCGCGTTCAAGGAGCGGTGGCTCGACTGGCAGCCGACCGAAGGCAAGCGGTCAGGCGCATACTCGAACGGCGGCGCCTACGACGTGCATCCGTACATGCTGCTCAATTACCTCGGGCAGTACAACGACGTCAGCACGCTGGCCCATGAACTCGGCCACACGATGCACAGCTACTACTCGAACAAGACGCAGCCGTTCCAGACCGCCGACTACGCCACGTTCGTGGCGGAGGTGGCGTCGACGTTCAACGAAGCGCTGCTCATCGACCACATGCTGCAGCAGATCAAGGACACGCCGACACGGCTGTCGCTGCTCGGCAACTACCTGGAGAACATCAAGGCGACGGTCTTCCGGCAGACGCAGTTCGCCGAGTTCGAGCTGCGGATGCACGAGATGGCGGAGAAGCGGCAGCCGATCACCGGCGATGCGCTGGCGAAGCTGTATCTCGACATCACCCGCCGCTACTACGGGCACGATCAGAACGTGACCGTCGTTGACGACTACATCGCGCACGAGTGGAGTTTCGTGCCGCACTTCTACCGTGACTTCTACGTCTTCCAGTACGCCACGTCGTTCACCGCCGCGGAAGCGCTGTCGGCGAAGGTGCTGAGCGGAGACAGGGAAGCGACGAAGCGCTACCTGACGTTCCTGGGCTCTGGCGGCTCGGACCATCCGGTCGAGCTGCTGAAGCAGGCGGGCGTTGACATGACGACCGACGAGCCGCTCGACCTGACCATCCGGAAGATGAACGCCGTGATGGACGAGATGGAGAAGCTGCTTTCAGTTAGATAGTTAGTCACATCGCGCCTCCGCGATTTGTGTGACGCGCGACCTGAACGCGTCCGTCCACGCCTTCAAATCGCGCTCGTCGGCCGTGCCTGCCTGAAACTGCGGAAATCGGGCATCGGCAAACAGGCGTTCGATCTGCTGCACGGTGATCGCGCCGAGGCGCTCGGCGGCTAGCATCCGCCCCGCCTCGGACACGCGCACGTCCTCGAAGGTGGCGCCCTCGAATGGCAGCGCGCGCATGCTGAGCATGCATGTCGTGCGGTCGTGCCACACCGGCAGATCGCGCCACCGTGCCAGGTTCACCTTCGGTGGTCCGAACGAAGCGCCAAGGTCCTGGATCATCGCCAGCGGCTGCTGGCATCCGCCTTCGCCCGGCTTCGCCGGGGCTTCGGCGGGACTTCGGCCGGACGTAGTGTCCGCCTTTCGTTCCGTCGTAGTGTCCGCCTTTCGTTCCGTCGTAGTGTCCGCCTTCAGGCGGACCTGATCCAGGCACACCAGCCGCTGGTTCTGGCTCTTGTTGTCCCAGTGGGCCAGGAAGGCCGCCAGGAGCCGGAACGCGTCAACTTCGGCACGCGGTGCGTCGACACGATCGAGTTCCCGCCAGTCCCAGCCCGCGACGCTGTCGGTCTCGATCGCCGGCGCCGGAAACTTCTGTTCGACCGACACCCACTCGAAGTCGGTAAAGCCCTCCGGAATCTCTTCGAAGAGCCGCGGCATCACGAACGTCCGGCGCAGGTGTGCGGCGACGAACGGGTGCCGCGGGCAGCCATAGCAGCGCAGCCGCGGGACGATGGTGACCGTATCGGCCGCGTAGCCGAGCATCCCGAGCAGCGCGGTTGCCGCCGCCTCGCCGTGGATTTCCGCGTCGTGCCCGTACTTCACTTTCACCGTCGGGCCGTCCGCGAACACACAGTCGAACTTCGGGGTCGTGCCCGACGGCTCCGACGGCACGAACCGGCACGCAGGAACCGGGCGCCGCAACGGGCTGGACGGTGAAGAATCGTGCAGCGATCGCGCGCTCGCCGGGACGACAAAGGCTGCCCGGCGGAGGGCGTCGTTCCGCAGGGCTTTCCCGTCGGTGCCGGTCAGCGTGATCGCCGGCGCCTCGCGCTCGTGGAAATCACCGCGCGGCGGAATCGTCGCGTAGTCGGCGGCGGCAAGCCACGTCGAGATGCCGACGGCGGAAACCAGGAGAGCCGTGGCTAACAGCAAGCCCGGACGCACACCGCGACGTCAGCAAATAGCGCGCCCGCCCGCCTTCGCGCGTGGTGTTCAATGCGGCTTCGGCGGGCAAGCTCAGCCTGCTCAGCCCGGCCATATTGCCGCCCCTTTTCCGGGCCGATATGGCGATCGTGCGCGACTCGTCCGGAACGGTTCTGTTGCTCGAGGATGAGGCCAACCTGCGGGAGCCTCTGGCCCACCTCCTTCGCCTCCGCCGCTACCACGTCATCGAAGTCGACACGGTTGATGCGGCGCTGGCGGCGATTCGCACCGAGCGGCCGGACGCCGCGATCGTCGATCTTCACGTCAAGGACCAGTCCGGACGCGACGTCATCGTGCGCATGCCGTCGCGGGCGCCGGTGATCATCTTTTCGGGGATGGGCGCGGCCAGCGGCGATTTGGCCCGCCTCCGGCCGCGAACGCGTCTGGTTGAAAAACCGGCCTCGCTGACCTGGGTCATCGATTCGCTGGACGAGATGCTCCAGCGGACGCGCGAGTTTGCTTAGGCCTTGGTCCTTGGTGCTTCGGCCTTCGTCCGTCCTTAAGTCCCTGGTTCGTTCTTAGTCCTAAGTCCGCCGTCCTGGCCGTAGCACCAAGTACCAAGGACCAAGGACGGACCATAGGACCAAGCACGGACCAGGAACGAAGGCCTAATGACCAAGGACTAGAGGATTCTTTTGCCCAGAGCCGACAGCGCCAGCTCGGTAGCGAACTCGGCGGTCGCATTGCGATTGTCCAGCGTCGGGTTCACTTCCACCAGATCGAGCGCGACGAGCTGATTCGAGTCGGCCACCAGTTCCATGATCACGTGCGATTCGCGGTAATCGAGACCGCCGCGCACCGGGGTGCCGACGCCCGGCGCAATCGTCGGGTCACAGACATCCAGGTCGAATGAGACGTGAATGCCTCCCGTCCCGGAGGAGGCCAGCGTCAGCGCGCGTTCGGCGATCGCGGCCGCGCCGTCGCGATCGATGTCCTTCATCGTGAAGACATGAATGCCCGAGGCGCGAATCTGCTCTTTCTCCTCGTCGTCGAGATTGCGAATTCCGACCAGCACGGTGTGTTCGGGCCGTACGCTTGGCGACGCGCCGATCGACGCCAGCTCCTGAGGCTCCTGTCCGAGCAGCGCGGCGAGCGGCATTCCGTGCACGTTGCCGGTGGTCGTGGTGTCCGGCGTGTTCATGTCGCCGTGCGCGTCCACCCAGATCAGGCCAAGCGGCTTGCTGTTGATCCGGCGGATGTAGTCGGCGCTTGCCGCGACCGATCCGGCCGCGATGCTGTGGTCGCCGCCGAGTACCAGCGGGAAGGCGCCCGCCTCGAGCGACGCCGAGCAGCTGGCATACAGCGATCGGCAGACGTCCGCGATCGGCTCGATGTATTTCTTCTGACGGTCGAGCGCGTCCTCGGTTTCGGCGATTGGCGCGGGCAGATTGCCTTTGTCGATCGCCTGGCGGCCGAGCC
>JBOGIQ010000200.1:0-10711 GCA_050742535.1 Vicinamibacterales bacterium
TGTCCAACCAGCACCCCGTCGTTCGAGACAATGCACGCCCCGACCAACGGGTTCGGCGTCGTGCGGCCGAGGCCGCGCCGTGCACACTCGAGCGCGCGATTCATCCAGCGCGCGTCTGTCTCGGCCAGCGCTACCACTTGTCCTGGAAGAGCGCGTCGACGTATTCCTGCGCGGAGAACGGGATCAGATCCTCGAGGCCTTCGCCGACACCGACGTATTTGATGGGCAGCTTCAGATCGTTGGCAATCGCCACAGCCACGCCTCCCTTGGCCGTGCCATCGAGCTTGGTCAGCACGATCCCGGTGACGCCGGCGACGCTGGTGAACTCGCGCGCCTGCTGCACGCCATTCTGCCCGACGGTCGCATCGAGGACGAGCAGCACTTCGTGCGGCGCCCCATCGGCGGCCCGCGCCGCCACGCGCCGAATCTTGTCCAGCTCGTTCATCAGGTTGACGCGGTTGTGAAGGCGGCCAGCGGTATCGATCAGAATCGGATTGCGGTTGCGCGCCTTGCCCGACTGGATGGCGTCGAAGACCACAGCCGCCGGATCGGATCCTTCCTTCGCGCGGACGATATCCACGTTGGCGCGCCGGGCCCAGATCTCGAGCTGCTCGACCGCTGCCGCGCGGAAAGTGTCGGCAGCGCAGATCAGCGGCTGGTTCCCCTCGCTCTTGAGCAGGTTCGCGAGCTTTCCCACCGTGGTCGTCTTGCCGGTGCCGTTCACTCCGACAACCAGCGTGACATGCGGGCGATGACCGTTCGACACTGGCGCGTCGACGCTGTCGAATACCTGCCGGATTTCGTCCTTCACCAGATCGCGCAGGCTTTCGCCCTTCCTGCTGCGCTGCCTCACGGCGGTGACGATGCGCTCGGTCGCGGCGATACCGACGTCGGCCGAGACGAGGAGTTCTTCGAGCGCCTCGATCGTGTCGACGTCAACCGGCCGCGTGCGTTGTTCAACAGTGTCGGCCTGCTGAACGATCTCGTCAAACCGGCCGACGATCTGCTGTTTCGTGCGGCTCAGTCCCTGCCGCAGGCGATCAAGAAATCCCAACTACCCCACCTCTGCCCGCTGCGGCCGCAGCATCAGATCCTCGAGCGCCGCGCGCGCGTCTTTGCGCCCCGCCAGCACGTCGTCGATCTGCGCGGTAATCGGCAGCTCGATGCCGACACGTGCCGCCAGCGCCAGCGCGGCTTCCGTCGTCCGCACGCCCTCTGCCACCATCTTCATTCCCGCCAGCACGTCGTGCAAGGCACGTCCATGTGCCAGCTCGATGCCGACGTGCCGGTTGCGGCTCAGCGTTCCGGTACACGTCAGGACCAGATCGCCGAGGCCGGCGAGGCCGGCCATCGTTTCGCGCCGGGCACCGGCCGCGCAGGCCAACCGCGAGATCTCCGCCAGTCCACGTGTGATCAGCCCGGCGCGCGCGTTGTTGCCGAGGCCGAGACCTTCGACGACGCCGGCGGCAATCGCGATGACGTTCTTGAGCGCTCCCCCGATCTCCACGCCAACCACGTCGTCGGTGCCATACAGCCGGAAGTACGGCGATCGAAATTCAGTCTGCACACGCTCGACGACATCCTGATTTGTCGACGCGACGGACACCGCCGTCGGCATTGCTCGCGCCACCTCAGCGGCGAAACTTGGACCCGAGAGCACGGCAACCCGGATATCGCTTCCCAGCTCCTGTGCGACGATTTCGGACACCCGAAACAACGAACCCTGCTCGAGACCCTTGGTGGCGCTGACAACAACGGACCCCGGCCGGATACACGGCGCGACGCGTTTCAGGATCGCGCGTGTCCCGTGCGTGGGGATCGCGGACACCACGATGTCCGTGCCGTGGAGCGCCTCTTCGAGATCGCCCGTCACCTGGAGGCCTGCCGGAAAACTCACGTCGCTCAGATACACTGCATTCGCGCGCCTGGCACGCATGTCCGACACGAGCGCGGCGTCGCGCGCCCACAGCCACGCCTCATGGCCGCGTCGCGCGAGATGGATGGCGAGTGTCGTTCCCCACCCGCCGGCGCCGATCACCGCGATCTGACCGATATCAGGCGCCTCCCACGCGCCGTTCCGTGCCCGCCGCCAGCCGCACCAGGTTGCCGCGGTGGCGATAAACGATTATGGCCGCAGCCAGTACTGCGGCAGTGATCACAGGCGGGTTCGCTGGAGCGCCACGTACGTTGGTCCCTTGGGCGACAGGCGGCTCTCGAACAGTGTAATCGCCTCAATGACTGTAGTTCCCAGCGTCGTCTCGCCGGCGTCCTCCAGCAATGCCGCCGACCGAAGCTCACCGGCTTCGCGGACGCGCGCAAGCGTAAGATGCGGATTGTAGGGCCGCTCCTCTGCCGCGATTCCCGCACGCGCCAGCCGCTCGCCCACACGCTGCTCGATCGCCAGAAATGGCTCGCGTCCGTCGCTGACGCCTGACCAGAGGGCACGAGGCGGCCCCTTCGGTGGAAACGCACCAACGCCCGCGAGGGTGAGGTCGAACGGGGTCTGCCCGAGTGGTGGCGCAAGCACGCGGCGGACGGCGTCCGCTCGATCCGGATCGACGTTCCCGATGAAACGAACGGTCACGTGGAGACGATCGGCCGTCACCCAGCTGATGCGCGACCGCGGGGCCAGGCGTATCGCACGTTCGCGCAGTTGCTCGATCAAGGCGGCCGCTGCCTCCGCAACGGCGGGAGCAATTTCCACTGCGACGAACAGACGCATCAGCCCAGCATGCGGCGAACGATGTCGAGTGCGGCCTGCGACGCCTGGAACTTCACGTGCTCACGCTCGCCGTGGAAACGAAACATCCGCGATCGCGCCGCTGACGGCGCCACCGCCGCGATCGCCACGGTGCCAACCGGCTTCTCCGCTGAGCCGCCTCCCGGACCGGCGATGCCAGTAACCCCGACGCCAACATCGACGCCGGCACGCGATCGCACGCCTTCCGCCATCGCCTGCGCCACCGCTTCGCTGACCGCACCATGCGCCGCAATCACGGCTGGATCGACGTCGAGCAGTTCCGTCTTCGCTTCGTTGGCGTAGGCGATCACGGCACGTTCCACGTAGCGCGAGCTGCCCGGCACGTCGGTCAGGCGGGATGTGAGAAGCCCGCCCGTGCACGACTCGGCGAGCGCAATGCGATAGCCGCGGGAGACAAGCAAATCACCAACCACCGCTTCCATCGACCGGCCATCGGTACTGAACACGTTGTCCCCCATGACCCGGCCGACTTCCTGAACCGCTCGATCGAGAGTCGCGCCTGCGTCGTCCGCGGTCGCTGCCTGCGTCCACAGATGCAGTTCGATCTGGCCAAGCGCCGCAAGGATGGTGGCGTTCACTCGTGGAGTATTCGCGGCCCACTCGCGGTACAGGGGCTGCAGCGCTTCGTCGGTCTGCGATTCGATGACTCCGGCAATCCGGACGACGCGTCGAAGCAGCGGCGCCCCGGCCGCGCGTGCACGCAGGGAACCTCCGGCCAGCGCCAGCAGCATCGGCTTGAGCTCGCGCGGCGGCCCCGGCAGCAACAGAACGACCGTGTCTCCCTCCTCCAGCCACAGCCCCGGCGCGCTGCCGCGCTCGTTCTCGATCACCCGGGCGCCGGCGGGTACCATCGCCTGTCTCCGGTTAATCTCCGGCATCGGCCCCTTGTAGCCGCGTGCGGCAAAACGCACGCGCATGCGCTCGGTGATCCCGGTGTCTTCCGTCAATGCCCGGCCCAGCGTGCCCGCAACCACTTCACGCGTGACATCGTCATCGGTCGGGCCGAGGCCGCCGGTGAACACCACCATGTCGACACGGGCCAGGGCCGCACGAAACAGCTCCGCAAGCTCGCCGCGATCGTCGCCGGCGACGGCCTTCAGCACGACGTCGATGCCGAGGGTGTTCAGCTGTTCGGTAATGAAGAGTGAGTTGGTGTCGAGGCGGAGCGGAGTCAGCAGTTCGCTGCCGACGGCGATGATCGCCGCCCGCGTCAGGGGCTTCACACGAGCCACCCGGCCGGCGCCATCCAGATCAGTCCGCGCATCACCAGGTTCCCGTAAATGGCCGCCATTCCGTCGTCCGCCATCACGCCCAGACCGCCCGGCAGCTTTTCGAAGCCGCCGGCCGGCCACGGCTTGACGACATCGAGCGCGCGAAACACGAAGAAACCGACAATCGCTCCGGTGATGTTCACGTCCAGCAACGCCAACGTGATCAACATGCCGACGACTTCGTCCATCACGATCGGTCCCGGATCGACGCCGCCGAAGTAGTGCTCTGCCACCGTGCCCGCCCAGATCCCAATCGCAAAGAGAACGGCGATCGTCGCCAGTTCGACGGTGGGTGAACCCGTTGCGCGCACCGCCGCGAAGACGGCAAGGCCCGCCGCGGAGCCGAATGTCCCCGGCGCTATTGGTGCGTAGCCGACGTAACCGCAGGTGGCGACGAAAACGGCAGCGCGCTGGACGAGAGACTGGCCGTGCTGTTCCGGCCCACCAGAAGACAAGAATGGCTACTCGTGAACCGGGCCGACGACGCGTGTGCCGGCGACACGATCGTGGAGCGCACGGCGGTCGCCGGCGAACAACACCGGAGCGAACCCGATGCCGACGGTGGCGACGGACGCCAGAGCAGCCAATGTGCGCTGAACGGCTCTGGCCGGTTCGACCTCTTGATCGGTGTCGGTGACGACCCGGATGCCGGTCGCCATCTTGCCAACCGTCTGACCGCCGAGCATCGTGAACACGGAGAAGTACGACCCCTTGACCATCATCAGAAACAACGCCAGCGGAACGATCGGCACTGTTCGCCACGCCCTGAATGGCAGGCCCGCGATCTGGAACGTGAAATAGATCACGATCGCATCGATGGAGAGCAGGATCACGAGATCGATGAAGGCGGCAATGAGACGACGGGCCGGACCGCTTGTCGTCGTCGCGGTCACCGGTACGGATGATCGTGGCCGCGACGGCACGGGCCGCGCTGACGTGGGAAGCGAGGGAGCGGCGAGGGGTTCGGGTTCTTCCGCAAACGCCAAGACAGGATCGGCCTCCTGCGCTCTGGGCTTCGGAACTGTCCGAAGCCGGGGCTTCTCGGGTGTGCGGCGAACCGCCAGCGGCGGTCTCGGAGCGGCTGGCACCTTGATGAGCGGCTCGTCCGAATCGGCGCTTCCTGGCTGAAACAGCGGCAGCGCCGGGACAGCGCGCGTCGGGAGCGGCTGCCGGACAGTGTTATGGATAGTGGGATTGACCGCGGGATGCGTGGCCGCAGCCGGAGCCGCGGGTCGCGCGTCAAGCGTCATCGCAGCCAGCGGATCTGCCGGAATGGTGGAAGACGAAGCCACTGGCCGCACGTTGTCGAGTCGGGCCTCGAGCTGATTCAGCCATCGGTCCGGATCGCGCTGCGGTTCCGGTTCGCGCAGCGGCAGGTCGCGGTCCTGCGGCGCGGCACGGACAACCGCCAGCGAGAAGTCGTAGCCGCAATTCTTGCAGCGATCGCCGGTCTCGAATCCGAGGTACTCACATTTCGGGCACTTCATCGGACGGCCTCCCCTGCAGGCTCGCCAGGACTCACGGCGGCAAGAAGTGTGATCTGAATTGCCGCGGTCAGCGCGTCCGCGTCGCCGCGAAGCGGATCACCATGGTCGATCGATTCAAGCAGCCGAAGCGCGTCGTGCGGCTTTCCACCCTCGAACAATGCCTTGGCCTGCGACAGACGCAACTCCGCGCCGCGGACCATCGGCAGCGGATCGTCCGTGGGCCGGTCGGCGGCCGCTGCTGCCGAGGGCCCTTCGCCGAGCCACGACGCGAGTGGGGGCGCCGCCATCAGGATTGCGGACGCAATGCCCACGCACACGGCAATGGTCGCCAACCAGTTCGTCGCCGCGACAATGGGCTTGTCGCTGTGCCGGCGAAATGGCCGTCCGGCAGGCGTTCCTCCGTCAGAGGCGATCTGAGCGACGGGCGCCGCGGCGGCCTGACCAGCCTCGGCGACGCCGAGACGCTGCAGGAATACCAGCGCCGTTTCGCTGCTGCCGGCCGCGGCGGCCCGCGTAAGGAGCTCGCGCGCACCGGTCAGATCCCCGGTCCGATATGCCTCCAGCCCACGGTGCAGCAGCTCGTCCGACTCCCGCTGCCGTTCGGCCAGCGCTCCGCGTGCCCGCTCGATGTACGCGCGCGCACGGCCGTGGCCCCGCTCGAGAAAGGCCACACGCGTCCAGATGTTGACCGCTTGTTCGAATCGGCCCTCGAAGTAGTGATCGAGGCCGGCGAGAAGGAGCCGCTCGATCAACGCCTCGCGATCCGCCGCATCAGCGGACGTCTCACTGCCGGGCGCGGTGCGCAGCGGCTCGGTCATGCGGCTTTGGGCACGGAAGCACGCCTATTATAAGCGCTTATGGCCCTGATTGAGTGCGTGCCGAACGTCAGCGAAGGCCGTCGCCGTGACGTGATCGACCGGCTCGCCTCCTCGATCGAACGCGTCGCCGGCGTGCGCCTGCTCGACCGCTCGTCCGACCCCGCGCACAACCGATCGGTGTTCACCTTCGCGGGTGACGCGCAGCCGGTGGCCGATGCCGTGCTCGCCCTGTTCGAGACGGCGATCGCCGCGATCGATCTTCGATCGCACTCGGGCGCACATCCGCGGCTTGGCGCGGTCGACGTCGTTCCATTCATTCCGGTCAGCGGCGCGACGATGGCGGACTGTGTCGCGCTGGCAGGGACGACAGCCGCCAGCGTGGCGTCGCGCTTCCGGATTCCCGTGTTCCTCTACGAGGAAGCGGCCACGACGGACGCCAGGCGCAACCTCGCCGATATCCGCCGCGGTGAGTTCGAGGGTCTCGCGGCGAAGCTGGCGCTGCCCGAGTGGCAGCCTGATTACGGACCATCCCAGCCCCATCCCACAGCGGGGGCAACCGTCGTCGGCGCCAGGGCAGCGCTGATTGCGTTCAACGTCAACCTCGCAACCGGCCGCCTGGAGACGGCGAAGACGATCGCGGCGGCCGTGCGGCACAGCAGCGGTGGATTGCCGTTCGTGAAAGCCTTGGGTATCGCGCTCGAGCACCGCGGAGTCGTCCAGGTCTCCATGAACTTGACGAACTACGAAAAAACGCCGATCGTGCGCGTGTTCGAGGCGGTCAGGCAGGAAGCGGAACGCCGCGGCACCTCGGTCCTGGAGAGTGAAATCGTCGGACTGGTACCGGAGGCGGCGCTGCCGCCCAATCCCGAACAGTCGCTGCAGTTGGCAGGGTTCAACCCCAATCAGGTGCTCGAGCACCGGCTCAAGGAGATGCGCTGATGCGTCGCAATCGGATTCGCAACTTTACGCTTGGCGCTGCGATCGCCTCGACCGCTTTGTATGCGGCCGTCAACGCGCAGCAGGCGCCCGTGCCTGCCGGTGCCCGCCCGGCGCCGGCTCTCTACAACACGGTCAAGCAGAAGCTGAGGGACGGCAAGCAGGTCGTCGGCGCCACGGTGCTGATTGGCAATCCGGACACGTATTGCGCCGTCGCCAACTCGGGGTTCGATTTCACCTGGATCGAGATGCAGCACAGTCCCATGAGCTGGCAGGACGTCGCGCACATGGTTGCGGCATGCAAGGGCGCTTCCGCGATCCCGTTCATCCGGGTTCCCGATGCGACAGAAGGCGACTTGCAGAAGGCAACCGACATCGGCGCGCTCGGCATCATGGTGCCGATGGTGGACACGGTCGAAAAGGCGGAGAACGCGGTCAAGTTCGCGAAGTACCCGCCGATCGGGCGCCGCAGCCAGGGCAACAACCAGGCAGGGTCGCTGTGGGGCGGCAACTATCGTCAGACGATCAACGACAACCTGATGATCATCGCGATGATCGAAAACCCCGCCGGGGTGGCGATGGCCGAGAAGATTGCCGCCGTTCCCGGCATCGACGGGCTGTTCGTCGCCTCGACCGACCTCGGCAGCTTCTCCGGGCTGCGACAGGGCGACGCCAAGTACGAGTCACTGGTGAATCAGGTCGTCGCCGTCGTTCAGAAGCGAGGGATGCTCGTGCTCGGCGGTCCGAGCGCGTGGAAGGATACGCGCAAGGGCTACAACTTCTTTCAGGCTGGCGACGAAGCGGTGATCATCCGCGCCGGCGCTCGGGCGACGCTCGGCGCGCAACCGGCGGCGGGTGCGGGGCGTGGCGTGGCGCCGATAGAGGGGGATGCGCCGAAATAGGTGGAAGAAGTTGAAAAGTGGAAGAAGTGGAAAAGTGGAAAAGTACGTAGAAAGTACAACGAGCTGCTTTGTGGGACTGTGATTGGGGGGCAAATTCGCTGCTTGAACGTGGGCACTCTGCGTGCTTCAGCGTGCGCATGGCTCCGCGCGACTTACTGAAACGGACGGAACTGTTCTCTCTTGCTGTCTTTACCTTCTGCCGCCAGCTGCCGAAGACCGCGGAGGCACAGGAAGGAGCTAGTCAACTTCGGCGGGCCGCCAATGGCGTACGTATGAATTACCGCGCAGCACGACGGGGTCGCTCACACGCGGAGTTCAAAGCCAAGCTCGGTGTCGTGTTCGAAGAAGCAGACGAAGCGGCCGATTGGCTCCGCTACTTTCGTGACACAGGTATGCGTCACGATCCGGGGTTGGTTCAGGAAGGAGAGGAACTGGCCAGGATCTTCGCAGCGTCCGTCGGCACCGCGAGGAAGAACAGTCGCCGTTGGAAGGACCACCCAAACAGCTAGGTGTACTTGACCACTTACTTTTCCACTTCTTCCACTTCTTCTACTTTTCCACTTCTGCATCGTCCTCCGCCCGCCGCGGGGCGATGCCGAACGACCGCATCTTCCGGTACAGGTTGCTGCGCTCGACGCCAAGCACGTCGGCGGTGCGTGAGATGTTGCCTTGCTGTGCGGCCAGCGCCCGCAGGATGTACTGGCGCTCGAAATCGTCCCGCGCGTCGTGGAGCGGCATGATCGGCGTGACGACCGCGTCGGCGGACGGCAGTTGTGCTGAGCCCTGGTCCAGAAACAGCAGGTCGCGCGCCGCGACGCGTTCCCCCGGCACCATGATCATCAGGCGCTCGATGACATTGCGCAGCTCGCGCACGTTGCCCGGCCACGCGTAGGTTCGCAGCGTATCGAAGGCGTCGGCATCGAACCGCTTGGCGCGGCGCCCGTACTCCTTGGCGAGCATGGCCATGAAATGGTCCGCGAGCAGCGTGATGTCTTCGCGGCGCTCACGCAGCGGCGGAACCGAAATCGGGACGACATTCAGGCGGAAGTAGAGATCCTCGCGGAACCGGCCGGCTTTGATTTCCGCCCGCAGGTCCTTGTTGGTTGCCGCGAGGACCCGGGCGTCGACCTTGATGCGCGTCGATCCGCCGACGGCCTCCATCACCTGTTCCTGCAGCACGCGCAGGACTTTCGCCTGCGTCTTCAGGCTCATGTCGCCGATCTCGTCGAGAAAGATCGTCCCGCCGTGCGCCAGCTCGAACTTGCCGCGCCGGTCGGCGACGGCGCCGGTGAAGGCGCCGCGAACGTGCCCGAACAGCTCGCTTTCGATCAGCTCCTCGGGAATGGCCGCGCAGTTCACCTCGACGAACGGTCCGGCGCGCCGGAGGCTGAGCGCGTGAATATTCCGCGCCACGAGTTCCTTGCCCGTTCCGTTTTCGCCGAAGATGAGAACGCGGCCGTTGGTTGGTGCCGCCATCGCCACCTGCTCCCGCAGCCGCATCATGCCGGCACTCTCGCCCACCATCGTGTGCTGGGCGTCGACCCGCGCGCGCAGCGCCAGGTTCTCCGCCTCGAGGTGCCGCTGGCGCAGCGCGTTGCGGACGACCAGCACGGTTTTCTCCAGCGACAACGGCTTCTCGACGAAGTCGAACGCGCCCATCTTGATCGCGCGCACCGCGGACTCGACGTTGCCGTGCCCGGAGATGATGACCACCTGCGCGTCCACCTGACGCTCGCGCATCCGCGCCAGCGTCGCCAGGCCGTCCATGCCCGGCAGCCACACGTCGAGGACCACCACGTCGAAGACGCGCCGGCTCAGCCGGTCGAGGCAGGCCTCGCCGCTGTCGACGGCGTCGACGTTGTAGCCTTCATCGCGCAGCACGCCGCTCAGCGCGCTGCGGACGCCCGGTTCGTCGTCAACGATCAGAATTGAAGGCATGTGCCCGACACAAACCGCGGAGACGCGGAGACGCGGAGATAGAAACCCTGAGAGGGCGCCGCGCCTCCGCGCTCGTGATCACGAATCAGCATGGTAATTCGATCGCGAACCGGGTTCCGCGCGGCACGTTGTCGCTGACGTCGATGCTGCCGCCGTGCTCGGCCACGATCCGCCGCACGATCGCGAGGCCAAGACCGCTGCCGCGCTGCTTCGTGGAGTAGTACGGGAGAAACAGCTTGTCGCGCTCGGCCGCGGGGATGCCCGGGCCATCGTCGGCGACCACGATTCGGACCAGGCTGTTGCCCGCGTCGTGCTGCGTTTCGATATCGATGGCGCCGCGCCGCTGGACCGCCTCGATGGCGTTGTCGACGATGTTGATGATGACGCGGCGGATCTGCTCGGGGTCCGCTGAGATCTTCGGTAGCGATGACGCGAAGCGCGTGCGGATCTGCACATCGCTGAAGAGCCCCTGGTAGAGCGCCAGCGCGTCGTCGAGCAGCCCGTGCAGATCGGTCGGCGTTGCCCGCGGCGCCGGCATCCGCGCGAACTGGGAGAACTCGTCGACCAGCCCTTTGAGGGCTTCGACTTCGGTGACGAT